>JAJUJZ010000059.1 GCA_029265075.1 Gammaproteobacteria bacterium
CCACCACGCCGCCCAGTGTCGCCCCCAGGGGATACCCCATAGAAAACAGCGCCATGGTGAGATTGCGGCGTCGCTCGCTGGCGATCTCCGCCACGACTGTCACCAGCGTGGCCATGACACCGCCGATACCCAGTCCGGTGATAAAGCGCAGCACAATCAGCTGCGTCGCATTCTGCGCCGCGCCACAGGCCAGCATGCCCGCCGCCATGGTGAACAGGCACGCAAGTGTGACAGTGCGCCGGCCATACCGATCGGCAAAAGGGGCAATCAGCAGCGAACCGAGCGTCATGCCGAACAGCCCCGCACTGAAAATCATCCCCAGCGTGGCCGGGTCAAGCCGCCATGCGCCCATGATGGCGGAGCCGGTATAGGCCACCGCAAGAATGTCGAAGCCGTCCACGATATTTCCCAGCACGCAGCCGAGAAGCGCCATGAAGCGTCTGAACTCAGTTTTTTTCATTATGGTTCCGCCTGTCGGATGCGCTGACCGGGCGCGCTCAGCGGTGCGCCCGGCGGTCGGACTACTGCTGGCTGTCAGTCGGCGAAGCCGTATTCCTTCCAGCGCGCCCGCACCCGGTTGACCGTCTCTTCGTCATCGGCAACGAGATCGGAAAAAACCGTGTCTTCCTTGAAGTACTTGGTGGCGTCGATGCCCATGCGCGACGATACCGTGCGTGGCATCGGCCGGTCCTTCATGGCAATCGACGGATCGAGCGGACAGCCCCAGGTATTGGCCGGCGTAATGTAGATATCGCGGTGCGGCTGCACCCGCGTATTCACCGCCCACTGCACCATGAAGTCGTCATAGATATCGATGTCGTCGTCAACCACGATGACGGTCTTGGGGAAGTGACCGGTCGAGAACAGATGGTTCATCACCGCCTGCGCATTACCGCGGTAGAAGTGGCGATTGAGCGACACCACCGCGGTGAAGCCACCGCAGCCCGACTCCGGTACGTTGACCGCTTCCACCCCGGGAATACCCGCACGGATGAGGCTGTCCCACATGCCGGCAGCGAAGCCCATCTGGCCACACAGCGTCAGCTCGTTCGGGCCAACACCCGGCGAGCAGCCCTGTAGCACCGGCGAGTTGCGGAAGGTGATGGCAGTGATAATGCCGGTGGGGCGCTTGCGCGCTTCCGCCTCGTTGAAGTGGCCGTGGAATTCACCGAACGGCCCCTCCATGTCCCACTCGGCAGAATCCGCCGGGATATAACCCTCAATCACGATCTCGGCATCGGCGGGCACTTCCAGGTCGACGGTCTTACACTTCACCAGCGGAATTGGCTCCCCCGCCAGGCCACCGGCCACATCGTACTCATCCATGCCAAACGGCACTTTCGCAATGGCGCCCAGCATCACCGACGGCGGCACCCCGATGCAGCTGGCAAACGGCGTGGGCTGGTTGCGGTCGCGGTTCTTGCGCAGATGGATGCCGCCATGCTGCTCGCAGTTGATGCCGAGCTTGTTGCTGGCGAGATTCTGGCCGCGATAGATGCCGATGTTGCGAATGCCGGTATCCGGATCACGCGTCACCACGCAGCCGAGCGTACCAATAAAGCGGCCGCCGTCTTTGGCGTGCCATTGCGGCGCCGGGAAGATATTCAGGTCGATATCATCACCCAGCAATACATTCTCCTGACACGGACCGCTCTCCACCATCACGGGCGCGATGGTCTTTCCCAGGCCATCAACCAGGCGGCGGATGATGGTCTTGGGATCACGCGGCTCGATATCGAGCATCATCGCGTATTTGTCGGCGCCGAACATGGTGCCGGTCAGCAGCGGAATATCACTGTCCTTAACATTCTCAAAAAGCGTGGCTGGCCCTTTTTTGCGCCGGAACAGTTCGCGGGTGATGGCACCGATTTCGACGTTCCAGTCGACTTCGGCCTTGACGCGGTGCAGCATCCCCTCCCGTTCCAGCTCAGCCATGAAAGTGCGCAGATCTTTATATGCCATTGTTATCTACTCCACTGATGCTGCTGTCGGATCCATTGATCTCCGCCGCGAGCGCAAGCAGCTGAGCGCGCGGCACTTCGTCGCTCCACTGCGCCGCAACGGCAAGCAGAGAGGACGCAAGATCGCCTGGTTGTTCTGATTGTTCGGTTATTGCCGGCAGGACCAGCGCTTCCAGCTCAGCCAGCAACTGTCGCTCTGCCTCCAGCTCCAGCGCCTTGACGCGCTCGCGAACGGCGAGCCGGGGCGCATCGCTCATGGGTGGAACCGAATGTTTGAGGCGGCGGCGTATCGCACGCAGTGGCGCGACGGTGGTGTCGTTCCACGCGTGGCTGAGAGCCACAGCTGCCGCTGCCGTGTCCGCAGACAGCGGCCAGCGACGGGCGCCAGCCCAGGCGGCCCATAACAGCAAAGGGACGCACTGGCCATGCTCATCCTGCAGCTGCAGGCAGCGCGCGCTGACTGCCTCACGCGCATAGACCGCCACTGCCCATTCCCACAGGGCGCCTGAAGCCGGGCTCACGACGACAGCCCGCTCCAGCGGCGGATACCGGTATCGAGGCCAAACAGATCGAGCACCCGGCCGATACTGTGATCCACCATCTCCTGCAGGGTCGACGGCATCGCATAGAAAGCAGGCACCGGCGGCGCGACAATCGCACCCATCTCGGTAACAGCCGTCATCTGCCGCAGATGGCCGAGATGAAACGGCGTCTCACGCACCATCAGCACCAGCTTGCGGCGCTCTTTCAGACAGACATCAGCTGCACGCGAAATCAGGCTCTGCGTGACGCCGGATGCAATCTCACCTAACGTTCTGATCGAGCAGGGAGCAATCAGCATGCCCATGGTGGGGAAGGAGCCCGAAGCGATTGTCGCGCCGACATCACCCACCTTGTGCAGCTGTTCGGCCAGTGCAGCAACATCCTGCATGCTGAGGTCGAGTTCGGACTCCAGCGTCAGCATCGCGGATTTCGACAGAATCAGATGCGTCTCGATGCCCAGCTCACGCAGCTTTCGCAGTGCGGTCACTCCGTAAATTGCGCCGGACGCACCACTGATGGCGACTATTATTCTTTTCCGGTCCATCTGCACCTCCTCCTGCAGCAGGGCCCGCCGACACATCTGTGCCGACAGGCCGAACATCCGCGTTAAGCGGCTTTATTGGCATTCACGACTACCGAAGCGGGCACGCCGCGCAGGGCGACCGGCAGCTGCGCCAGATCTTTCGGAGTGCCGGGATCGGCGTTGAAGCCAAGCATCGGGAAGTAGTATTTAGCGTACGCGACCATCAGGAAGGCGTTGAGGTAGAAGCAGTGCGTACCCATGTAGAACGGCTCGAACCACTTGCCCGCCAGATAACCACCGTTATAGATGATGACTGCTGACAGCGGCATCAGAATCATCAGCGCCAGCGGCACGAAGATGTTGAAGATCAGCATCGCACCACCGATGATCTCCAGGAATTTCACCAGACCGAACATGCCGGTGTCGATCAGCGCCACCATGTAGCTGGCCCAGGCCACGTTGTTGCCGAGCGGCTGCGGGAAGATATCGATCCAGTGGTTGAGACCATTGACGATCATCCAGGAGCCGAGGGCGATCCGCGCATAGATGACCGCCAATTCCCAAATTGTTTTACCCATCTCTATGTTCCTCTCTTTGCCCCGGTGAGCTGCCGGCTCACTCGGCTGCCTCTGTCTGGTTCTGCGGTTCGATGATCTGCGCCACACGCTCACGCTTCACGATTTTGCCGCGCAGGATGGTGTAGATGTCGACAGCCTCGATGGCAGGCGTGGTTGCCGATGCGCCAATGGTGTGGTGTACCGAAACCTGGCGACCGTCGACCACCATGTTGTGGATCTCATGCGCTACCGCGTATCCATCCTTCCGGTCGATAGCATCGGGAACCAGATCTTCGGCATCCGGCGCCCAGTATTCAGCCGATGCGGCGCCGCCCTTGCCCTGACCGTAAGCCAGTTCGTAGTAGTCGATCATCATGTCGCGGGGGGTTTTGCCCGCCCCACCGGACCAGTCAGTGCCGTGGTTGACGTAGAAGGCACAGCCGATGGTGTAGAGAATGCCGACGATGACCACGATGATGTTTTTGGTCGAAGTACGCTTCTCCGGTATGGCGCGCGTCGCATCGACAGAGAGCTGCTGCATGGGGTTAACCTCTTGTGAGAATCAGAACATGGGCGACGGGTTGACACTGTCTTCCGGGATCGGCTGCAGCACATCCCAATGCTCGACCAGCTTCCCGTTTTCAACACGGAAAATATCGACTGCCGCAATGCCGCGCTCGCCGGGCTTGCGGATCAGGTGATGGTGAATCATCGCCGTGTCGCCGCGCACGACGAAGTGGACGATTTTTCGCTCAGGGGCCGCAGTAGACCAGTCAAGTCTCGCCAGATGCGCAATCGCCGAGGCCAGGTCGCCCCGGATATTGGGGTTGTGATCGACGAAGTGCTCAGCCGCAAAGCGCTCCATCGCTTCTCTGGGCCGACGCTGCTCGAACGCCATCTCCTCGAACTGAACCACCACCTCGCAGGTCTCGCGCGAAACCGCATCCAGCCCTTCGCACGCAGTGCGCCAGGAAGCTTCGGAGTCATCGTGAGCCAGAGAGAGCGTGGAGAGAGCGAGCAGCGCTGCTCCTATAGCGGTGGCAGGACCCTGATGGCGCCATGAGAATGACATTTGGCCTTCCTTTTTATCTCGTTATCGGAGACGCATCGACATGGGTGCGTAAACGCGCGTCAAGGCAAGATACGAAATCGGATACCATTTTGTAAACCATTCCGTACATTGGCGAAGACTGGACATTCCGCCCCCTGAGTTTTCCGTGGCTTGCGAGCATGTCAGCTCCGATGCCAGCCAGCCGCTGCCGCCCTGCCCGCAGGACGGCGCCACGACCGGGCTGAAGCCTAGCGCTTTTGAATCATCCGTGGAAGATTCAATTTGCCCAGATGCTCGCGGGCACGGCGCTTGCGGGGGTTCAGGCAGCGGGAGGGTTCGCACCCGGCCGTTTCTCCAAACAAAAAAACCCGGCACAAGGCCGGGTTTTTTTATTTGGCGGAGAGGGAGGGATTGATTCGCAGCGCCTGGCGGCGCTGCTCACCCCTACGGGGCGCCTCCGCTGTGCTGCGGCGTCCAAAATGCTGCGCATTTTGTCGAACCGGGAGGGTTCTCATCCGGCCGTGTCCCCCAAACAAAAAACCCGGCACAAGGCCGGGTTTTTTTATTTGGCGGAGAGGGAGGGATTCGAACCCTCGTTACGGGATTACCGTAAACACGATTTCGAGTCGTGCGCTTTCAACCGCTCAGCCACCTCTCCTAACTCTTTCCTACACGCTCGACAACTGGGGGCAGCGCTACCGCGCTACTGTCGTGCGCTTGACTCGCGGCCTCCGGCCACTCGCCCTCCGGGTCGCCGCAAGCGGCGCTCTCTACGCCTGCTGTCGCAGGCTCCGAGTCAACCGCTCAGCCACCTCTCCTAACTCTTTCCTGCACGCTCGACAACTGGGGGGCAGCGCTACCGCGCTGAACTTTTCGCCACTATCAGCGTTCAGGGCTGAGAAAGGGGCGCTATGTTAAACAGGCAGCTGCGGCCGCGCAAGCGGCACGGCCGGGGTTGATGCGCTCCGGCGTGCTGGTTGCATTCATACTCTGGCCAGTCATTCGAAAGGAGGCTTTTTACATGTCCAACGCGATACCGAGCGGCTACCAGCTGGTCAGGCCGGAGTGGCTGGTGGCATTTCAGGCGCAACACGAAGGACAGGTTGCGCACGACGATGAGGCACGTGCGGCGGTCGCGATCGCGCTCAGTGCGCTCAGTATCGACAATGGCGGCGGTCCGTTCGGGGCGGCAGTGTTCGATCACGCCAATGGTCGGCTGCTCAGCGTCGGCTGCAATCTGGTGATGCCGGCCAATTGCTCGCTCTGGCATGCCGAAATGGTCGCGCTGCTGTTTGCCCAGCACTCGCTGCAACGCTTTGATCTCGGCCCGCTGCCGCTGACGCTGGCCACCAGCTGCGAGCCCTGCGTGATGTGCCTGGGCGCCACCCTCTGGTCGGGTGTGGCGCGGGTGGTGTCAGCCGCGACCGATGCGGATGCCCGCGCCATCGGTTTCGATGAAGGCCCAAAACCGGCCGACTGGGCCGGGGCGCTGCGCGAACGCGGGGTGGAAGTGGTGACGGAGGTGAAGCGGGCTGAGGCGCAGCGCGAACTGCAGCGCTATGTCGCCACTGGTGGTGTCATCTACAACGCGCATCGTCAGTAGCCGCTCCTCGGTACACCCGCTGGACACCGCCCTACCCGGCCGGTCGCGTGATGAGCCGGATTTCCACCCGCCGGCCCTTGCGCTGCTGACCGCCATGATAGGTGGTCTGGAGGCGGGCAGCCGGAATGCCGCCGGCCAGCAAATAGTCGCGCACGGTATCGGCGCGGCGCCGCGACAGTTCCAGATTGAGGAGCCGGCGCTGGCTGTCGTCACCATGACCGTCAATCTGGGCCACCAGCGCGCCATTGCCCTTCAGCTCAACAATGATGCGATCCAGCTCCGCCTGCTGGGAGGGCGCCAGCTGGCTCTGATGTGACGGAAAACTGAACGCAGCCCGCAGACCAGACGCCCGCGCCACGCGCGTGGCATCGGGAGCTCTGGCAGCACGCGGCTGCGGTGCGGGCTGCCGGGCCAGACAATCCTGATAGCTCTGGTAAGCCTGACTGAACGCCACCGGCATGACACTGACGCGGCTGGTCATGCCGGCCTCGTCGATGGGACCGGACAGCGTCGGCACCAGCCCATCCGCCAGCGAGTCCAGGACCCGCTGCGTCATGGGAGCATCAAGCTCCACCGGGCGCGGACCGTCGTTGAGCCGGATCGTCCCCAGCGTCAGCTCAGCGCGGTCGGGGTTCCAGAACGGCGCGGCGGCAATCAGCGTGCCCGTGCCACTGCCGAGCCGTGGCACTACGGCATCGAGGTAGAGCCGCTGCTGACCGCCGGGTGCGCCTTCCACCACAACCCGGCCGTAACGCGGAATCTGATGGGCCAGCAGGCACCGTTCCTTGTTGCGTTCGACCTGCCACTGCGCCTGATCGAGCGGCGCCTGATAATGAATGGCAGCCGGGCCGGGAGCAGGCACGCACAGGCCGAGCACCAGCCAGCAGATGGCATGGCGCGGCGCGCGGGTTGAGAGGCGGTCAGAGGTCATGGGCTGGTTATCGGCCGGCAGGGCCGCGACTTTATGGGGTGGCGTGATTGCGGTAGCATGCGGGCCTCCTTCGCTGTCACGCTTTGTCTATTCCCCATGAAAGAGCTTCACATCACCCGCCCGGATGACTGGCACGTACACCTGCGCGACGGTAACGCCCTTGCCCACACGGTGCCCGCCATGGCCCGCTACTTTGGCCGTGCCATCGTCATGCCCAACCTGACGCCGCCGGTGACCACCGCCGCCGAGGCGCTGGCCTACCGGGAGCGCATCAACGCCGCGCAGCGCGACTGTGCACGCCAGTTCGAGCCGCTGATGGTGCTCTATCTCACCGATCGCACTGCTCCGGCGGAAATTGCCACAGCCAGGGCATCGGGCGCGGTTCACGCAGTGAAGCTCTACCCGGCCGGCGCCACCACCAACTCGGCAGCCGGCGTCACCGAATTGCAGCACCTTTACCCGGTGTTTGAAGCGATGCAGGAGGCAGGGCTGCCACTGCTGATTCATGGCGAAGTCACCGATGCCGAGATCGATATCTTCGATCGCGAAAAGGTGTTCATCGATCGTCACCTGCGCACTATCGTCGCCGACTTTCCCGGCCTGAAAGTGGTGCTGGAGCACATCACCACAGCGGACGCAGTCGCCTTCGTACGCGAGGCACCGCCGCAGGTCGCCGCGACCATCACCGCCCATCACCTGCTGTTCAATCGCAACCACATGCTGGCCGGCGGCATCCGTCCCCACTTCTACTGCCTGCCGATACTGAAGCGAGGCGACCATCAGCGGGCGCTGCTTGAGGCGGCCACCTCGGGCAACCCGAAGTTCTTCCTCGGTACTGATTCAGCGCCACATGCGCGCCATCTGAAGGAAAGCGCCTGCGGCTGCGCTGGCAGCTACACCGCCCATGCCGCCATTGAGCTCTACGCGAAGGCCTTCGAAGCAGCCGGCGCGCTGGAACGGCTGGAAGGTTTTGCCAGCCACTTTGGGCCCGACTTCTACGGCCTGCCGCGCAACAGCGACCAGATTGTGCTGCGCCGCGAACCCTGGCAGGTGCCCGCCACCCTGCCGCTGGGCGATACTGTGCTGCAGCCCGTTGCTGCAGACGAGCAGCTCGACTGGCGCGTAGTCGACAGCGCTGATGCCAATGGATGAGACCCAGCCGAAGAGTCCGCTGGCACAGCGTTTTCGTGGTTTCTATCCAGTCGTCATCGATCTGGAGTGCGGCGGCTTCAACTGCCGCACCGACGCCATACTGGAAATCGCCGCCACCACGCTATGTATCGATGAGGAAGGCCTGCTGCACCCCGAGGCCAGCTACGACTGGCACGTCGAGCCGTTTCCCGGCGCCAACCTCGAACCGGCCGCGCTGGAATTCACCGGCATCGACCCCCATCACCCGGACCGCAACGGCATCGTCGAGGCGCAGGTGCTCGGCGAGCTGTTCAAGGTGGTCCGCAGCAAGATCCGGGAGCACGGCTGCACCCGCGCCATCCTGGTGGGCCACAACGCCCATTTCGACCACGGCTTCGTAATGGCGGCAGTCGAGCGCTGCGGCATCAAGCGCAACCCCTTCCACCCCTTCACGGTGTTCGATACCGCTACCCTCGCCGGCCTGGCCTATGGCCATACCGTGCTGGCGCGCGCCTGCCAGCTGGCCGGTGTGCCGTTCAACAACCTCGAGGCACATTCGGCCCGCTATGACACTGAGCGGACCGCTGAGCTGTTCTGCCAGATCGTCAACCGCTGGCAGCAGCTGGGCGGCTGGCCACCCAATGGCAATTCGGACTTCGCCCCGCCCAGCAATTCCTGATTGACAATTATTCGCATTTGGGAATAGGATCGCTTCACATTCAGTCGAGCGCCGGTTATCGCTTGTGCAACCGTTCAGCGAACCGAAGCGCCTGCGAGGTAAGTGGTCCGGCTATGTATATCTGTCTGTGTAAAGGCATCACCGACCGTCAGATCCGTCGCGCTGTCCATGAAGGCGCGGGCAGTTACCGAGCGGTGCGCGAATGCCTGGGCGTCGCCACCCAGTGCGGCAAATGCGGATGTCACGCGCGCGCCGTGGTTAAAGAGGCGCTGGGCACGCGTCAGGTGGGCAATATGGTTCAGCTGTTTCCGCCACAGCTGGCGACAGCAGCCGCCGGCTAACCTGTTATCAGCACTCGATAATCCCTTCGATTTCCATTTCTATTCATTGGAAATCAAATAGTTAGATTGACTTCACACCCTCCTCCGCCGACAATGCGGCATTGCAGAAACGATGGCGGAGGAACCACCATGAAAGGCGATGCGAAGGTCATCGAGCACCTGAACAAGATCCTGGGGAATGAGCTAGTCGCCATCAACCAGTACTTCCTGCACGCCCGCATGTTCGAGAACTGGGGACTGAAAGAGCTCGGCGAGCACGAGTATCACGAATCGATCGATGAGATGAAGCACGCCGATGCGCTCACCAAGCGCATTCTGTTCCTCGAAGGCATCCCTAACCTGCAGCATCTCGGCAAACTGCTGATCGGCGAAACCGTGCAGGAGATGCTCGAGTGCGACCTCAAGCTGGAGTATCAGGGCATTCCCGACCTGCGCGAAGCGATTGCGCACTGCGAGTCAGTGGGTGACTACGTCTCCCGCGACCTGCTGAAGGACATCCTCGCCAGCGAAGAGGAACACATCGACTGGCTGGAAACCCAGCTCGCCCTGATCCAGCAGGTGGGCCTGCAGAACTACCTGCAGACGCAGATGGGATCGGCCGACGAGTAAACCCCGCAGTCAGCCGGCCATGCCGGAAAACGAAAAAGGCCGTCAGTGACGGCCTTTTTGCTGTCTGCTCCCCAGCTCAGGAGGAGCGCGAATGACGTCAGCTGGCGCTGCTGTCGTTGTCGACGCTCTCGGCCGCGGCTTCTTTGATCAGCTGCTGCAGCTCGCCCGACTCATACATTTCAACCACGATATCGCAGCCGCCCACCAGCTCGCCCTTGACCCACAACTGCGGGAAGGTCGGCCAGTTCGCGTACTTCGGCAGCTCAGCCCGAATCTCGGGGTGCGACAGCACGTCGACGTAAGCAAACCGCTCACCGCACGCCATCAGCGCCTGCGAGGTGCGCGCCGAGAAGCCGCACTGGGGCTGATTGGGCGAGCCCTTCATATAAAGGATGATCGGGTTGGATTCGATCTGCTGCTTGATGACTTCGATGATATCCATACGGCTACCTTTCTGATCCGCCGGCCGCGGCCGACGGAGTGATGAATATGCTAGGAGTGCCAGTCTACCATCCGGCGCCCCGCAAATCCGAGTGCTTTGCTGCGCCTTTCCGCCCAAAGCCGGGGTGGATTGCCCGCCTGATCCGAACGCGATAATATCGGTCCCTTCGCCCGGCAGCATTTCCGCTGCCTTTTTGTTTGCATTCTGGTCATGTGCCAGCGCGTAGCGCGTGGGCACGCTTTGCCATTCACAGGAGAAGGAGTCGATGACCCAGCCCACGCTGATGAGCACCTATGGGCGCCTGCCGGTTATGTTTGAACGCGGCGAAGGCGTCTGGCTCTACGACACGGAGGGCGTGCGTTATCTCGACGCGTTGTCAGGCGTCGCGGTCAACGCGCTGGGCCATGCGCACCCGGCAGTCGTCGGCGCCATCCAGGAGCAGGCGGCGCGACTGATCCACACCTCCAACGTCTACCGCATCCAGCGTCAGGAAGAGCTGGGCGACCTGCTGTGCGGGCTGGCCGAGATGGAGCGTGTCTTCTTCTGCAACTCCGGCGCCGAGGCCAACGAAGCCGCCATCAAACTGGCGCGGCTCTACGGCCACCGCCGCAATATCGAGCGCCCCACCATCATCGTCATGGAGAAGTCCTTCCACGGGCGCACCATGGCGACGCTGACCGCGACCGGCAGCCGCAAGATCCAGGCAGGCTTCGAGCCGCTGGTGGCTGGTTTTACGCGGGCACCCTACGGCGACATGGAAGCGCTGCGCACCATTGCGCGCAACAATCCCGATGTCGTGGCCGTGCTGCTCGAGCCGGCGCAGGGCGAAGGCGGCGTCAACCTGCTGCCGGCGGGCTTCCTGCGTGAGCTGCGGGAGCTGTGCGATGAGCGCAGCTGGCTGCTGATGCTGGACGAGGTGCAGACCGGCAATGGTCGCACCGGCGCCTGGTTCGCATATCAGCACGACAAGGTACTGCCCGACGTGGTTGCTACCGCCAAGGGTCTGGGCAATGGCGTGCCGATTGGCGCCTGCATGGCACGCGGCATTGCGGCGGAACTGTTCCAGCCGGGCTCGCACGGCTCCACGTTTGGCGGCAACCCGCTAGCCTGTGCAGCGGCACTGGCCGTGCTGCGCACCATCGACGCGGAAAATCTGCTCGCGCACGTGACGCGGGAAAGCGAATTCCTGCTGAGCGAGCTGCGCGCGCGGCTGGCCGATGTGCCGGGCGTGGTCGAAGTGCGCGGCTTCGGTCTGCTGCTGGGGATCGAACTCGACCGCCCGTGTGGTGAACTGGTCAGGCAGGCGCTGGAACAGAAGCTGCTGATCAACGTCACTGCCGATCGCGTGGTGCGGCTGCTGCCGCCCCTGATCATTCAGCGCACCGAAAGCGAGCAACTGCTGGACACCCTGTGCCCCCTGATCGAACAGTTCTGTAAGGGCACCTAAACTCTACCCACAGGAGGCGGCCGCCCTGCCGGGCGGCCAAATCAACCCAAATGCCTGTTAGACATTTCCTCACCCTCCAGGACCTGACCCCCGCCGAGCTGCACCAGATTCTCGGTCGCGCCGCCGAACTCAAGGCCGAGCATCGTCGCCGCCACTACCCCAGCCGCTTCCCTAACCATGTGCTGGGCATGATCTTCGAGAAATCCTCCACCCGCACACGCATCTCCTTTGAAGCGGGTATGGCGCAGATGGGCGGCCACGCCATGTTTCTGGCCCCCAAGGACACCCAGCTCGGGCGCGGCGAACCAATCGAGGACAGCGCGCGGGTGCTCTCCTCGATGGTCGATATCATCATGATCCGCACCTTCGGCCACGATCGCGTCGAACGGTTTGCCGCCTTCTCGTCAGTGCCGGTCATCAACGCCCTGACTGATGACTTCCATCCCTGTCAGCTGTTGGCCGACATCCAGACCTATATCGAGCACCGCGGCTCCATCGCCGGCAAGGTGGTGACCTGGATCGGCGACGGCAACAACATGTGCCAGACCTACATTCAGGCGGCACGTCAGTTCGATTTCGAGCTGCGTATCGCCTGCCCGGAAGGGTTCGAGCCGCGCGAGGATCTGGTGCAGGCCAACCGCTCACGCGTCTCCATCCTGCGCGATCCGCGTGAAGCCGCGCGCGATGCGCACCTGATCGCCACCGACGTATGGGCTTCCATGGGTCACGAAAACGAGATCCTGGAGCGCCGGCGCGCCTTCCGCGGCTATCAGATCAACCGGGAGCTGCTCAGCGTGGCTGCCTCGGATGCGCTTTACATGCACTGTCTCCCGGCGCATCGCGAAGAGGAGATCACGGCTGACCTGATGGAAGACAGCGCCAGTGTCATCTGGGACGAAGCCGAAAACCGCCTCCACTCGCAGAAGGCGCTGATCGAGTTTCTGCTCAACGCGCGCGACTGAGCCCCTAGGCCCGGCCTCGCGCCGGGCTTCAATTACTTTTAGTTATAAACGCCTGATTTGCTCATCGCGAAGGATGCCTGGCGCAGTTTTTCCACAGCCTGCCCACACGAGCAGCGACGACCGGCTGTGGGTTGGGGGTTAGTGATTGCCAACATGGCCAGGTTCTCCAGATGTTACCCACACCTTGTCCCCAGACCTGAGGCCTTGCACCGGGGGGCAAACCGCTCTATCTTGTAGCCCATCCCGAAACACGCCCCAAGATATTGGGGTCGCTGTGAGTTCTTATTAAGCATTACTTAAGCATTATCCGAGCCAGCTCTCGGGCCCGAGTCGCCCCGTCTCGGGGGCCCTTGTTTCGCCACCTCAACACGCAGGAGCGTCCATGACTACCGAATCCGATACTCTCAGCCCCGCCAGCCCCGCCGCCGACCTGCAGGTCACTGCGCCGGGACAGCTGCGCGTCATCAAGCGCAACGGCACGGTGACCGGCTATGAGGACAGCAAGATTGCCGTAGCCATTTCCAAGGCGTTCCTGGCCGTGGAAGGCAGCAGCGCCTCGGCTTCCAGTCGCATCCACGAAACCGTCGCCAAGCTGACCGCGCAGGTCAGCGCCACCTTCCGGCGGCGCATGCCGTCCGGCGGCACCATCCACATCGAAGAGATTCAGGATCAGGTCGAGCTGGCCCTGATGCGCTCCGGCGAGCAGAAAGTGGCCCGCGCCTACGTCATCTACCGTGAAGAGCGCGCCCGTCAGCGCGGCGAGCGCGACACCGACCAACCCACCAAGACCCACCCCAGCCTGCATGTCACGCTCGACGACGGCTCGCGTCAGCCGCTCGACCTCGGCCGCCTGGAAACCATCGTGGGCGAGGCCTGCGCCGGCCTCGAGGGGGTTGACGCCTCGCTGGTGCTGAACGAAGCCCTCAAGAACCTCTATGACGGCGTGCCGCTGAAAGAGCTCAACACATCGCTGGTGATCACGGCGCGCACGCTGGTCGAACAGGAGCCCAACTACAGCCAGGTGACCGCGCGGCTGCTGCTGGATCAGCTGCGGGCAGAAGCCCTCTCCTTCCTGGGCGTGGCCGAATCTGCCACCCAGGCGGACATGGCCGAACTCTACCCGCAGGCGCTGCACGCCTATATCGGCCGCGGCGTCGAGCTGGAGCTGCTGTCGCCCGAGCTGCAGAAGTTTGACCTGACAGCGCTCGGCGCAGCCCTCAAGCCGGAGCGCGACAACCAGTTCGGCTACCTTGGCCTGCAGACGCTGTATGACCGCTACTTCATCCACAGCAACGAAATCCGCTTTGAGCTGCCGCAGATCTTCTTCATGCGCGTCGCCATGGGCCTCGCCGTTAACGAAGAGGACTACAACGCGCGCGCCATCGAGTTCTACGACCTGCTGTCGAGCTTCGACTACATGAGCTCGACGCCGACGCTGTTCAACTCCGGCACGCTGCGTCCCCAGCTCTCCTCCTGCTACCTCACCACGGTGCCGGACGACCTGGGCGGCATTTACGACGCCATCCGCGACAACGCCCTGCTCTCCAAGTTTGCCGGCGGTCTCGGCAACGACTGGACGCCGGTGCGGGCGCTCGGCTCCTACATCAAGGGCACCAATGGCAAGTCGCAGGGCGTGGTGCCGTTCCTCAAGGTGGTCAACGACACCGCCGTCGCCGTCAACCAGGGCGGCAAGCGCAAGGGCGCCGTGTGTGCCTATCTTGAGACCTGGCACCTCGATATCGAGGAGTTTCTTGAGCTGCGCAAGAACACCGGTGACGACCGCCGCCGCACCCACGACATGAACACCGCCAACTGGATTCCCGATCTGTTCATGAAGCGGGTCTTCCAGGATGGCCAGTGGACGCTGTTCTCGCCGTCTGACTGCCCCGACCTGCACGACCTCTACGGCCGCGCCTTCCAGGAGCGCTACGAGCACTACGAGCAGCTGGCTGACGAAGGCAAGATTCGCCTGTTCAAGCGCGTGCGCGCACAGGATCTGTGGCGCAAGATGCTGTCGATGCTGTTCGAGACCGGCCACCCGTGGATCACCTTCAAGGATCCGTGCAACCTGCGCAGCCCGCAGCAGCACGTCGGCGTGGTGCACAGCTCCAACCTCTGCACCGAGATCACGCTGAACACCAGCCTCGACGAAATCGCAGTCTGCAACCTGGGTTCGGTCAACCTGGCGCAGCACATTGTTGACGGCAAGCTCGATCACAAGAAGCTCGAGAAGACCATCCGCACCGCCGTGCGCATGCTCGATAACGTCATCGACATCAACTACTACTCGGTGCCGCAGGCGAAGAACTCGAACATGAAGCACCGCCCGGTGGGGCTGGGCCTCATGGGCTTCCAGGACGCGCTCTACACCCTGCGTATCCCGTACGCCTCCGACGAGGCTGTCGAGTTCGCCGACCGCTCGATGGAAGCCATCTCCTACTTCGCCATTCAGGCGAGTGCCGAGCTGGCCCGCGAGCGCGGCAGCTATCAGAGCTTTGACGGCTCGCTGTGGAGCAAGGGCATTCTGCCGATCGACTCCATCGAGCTGCTGGTGGAAGAGCGCGGCGCCGATTTCATCGAAGTGGATCGCAGCCAGACCCTGGACTGGGACAAGGTGCGCGAGCTGGTGAAAGGCGGCATGCGCAACAGCAACGTGATGGCGATCGCGCCGACCGCCACCATCGCCAACATCACCGACGCCTCGCAGTCGATCGAGCCGACGTACCAGAACCTCTACGTCAAATCGAACCTGTCGGGCGAGTTCACGGTGATCAACCCGTTCCTGGTCCACGACCTCAAGGCCCGCGGCCTGTGGGATCCGGTGATGGTCAACGACCTCAAGTACTACGACGGCTCAGTGCAGCGAATCGACCGCATTCCGGAGGACCTGAAGGCGCTGTACGCCACCGCCTTCGAGATCGAGCCGCGCTGGCTGGTGGATGCTGCCAGCCGCCGCCAGAAGTGGCTCGACCAGGCGCAGTCGCTCAACCTGTACATCGCCGGCGCCAGCGGCAAGAAGCTGGATATCACCTACCGCATGGCGTGGTACCGCGGTCTCAAGACCAC
>JAJUJZ010000186.1 GCA_029265075.1 Gammaproteobacteria bacterium
CTCATCGAGGATGCCATTGACGTGGCACCACGTGAGAACGCTGATCAGATCTTTGCCGCGCCGCAGTGGCTGGGTGGACGGTGCCTCCTGGCCGTTCCAGTGCTGCGGCAGCACCGCCCAGGTGAACTGATTCTCGCGGCCACCCGCCAGCTGCGTAAAGGTGAGAACAGGCTGCGCTTTGACCGGCGCGATACCGGGGTTGACCCACTCGACCTTACCGGCGCGCCGCTCGAATGCGGCATACAGCTTGCGCCCCAGCACCGTCATGTCGCGGCTGTTGATCAGCGCATCGGCCTGCGTGCGACGGGCGAAATCCTGCAGGAAGCGGTAGCCGTTGGTCAGTTCGCGTGCCACTTCCTTCTGTTCGGCCTGGACGCGGGGCACCGACCAGTGGGGGCGGGCATCGAGCGCCTGCAGCTGCACCCGGCGCCAGCCCCATTCGGCAACCATGCGCTCCAGCAGCTGGCGCTGCCACGACCGGGTTCGGCCGGTCGGAGCCCGGGTGAGCGATTTGCCGACCTTGAAATAGAAGCCGCGCCGCACCAGCTCGAGCCGGGCGAGCTCGCCGCGCTGAAGCAGGTAACGCTCCAGGCGCCGGTACATCATCACGTACGGGTCGAGCTCATCAAGATCGACTGCTTTGGCATAGATGGCACGCTTGTAACTGAGGCTGAGCGGTTCCGCCTGTGGATAATCGCGGGCGTAGAGCTCGGTGAGCAGCAGTTTGATGACCGATTTGTACGGCGAATCGATCGCCTTGTAGAGCTGCCAGATGCCCGCGCCGACGAATTCGCCCGCCGGAATGTGGCCGATGCCGCCAAAGTCGATGGTCTCGTTACGCGGGATAAAACGCTTGCTGCGCAGCAGCTCGGCGACCTCGTGGTAGTGCTGCTCCGCGTCCGGCGGCACCAGCCACCAGATCGGCGGCTTGCCGGCCAGCAGCAAACCGGTCCGATAGAACTCGTCGAGCAGCAGAAAATGCTGGCTGCTGCCGCAGTCCTCGCCTGACGCCCCCTCCCGCTGGCCAAGCTGGAACTTCTTCCCTTCCATCAGGAAGAAATGCACCTCCTGTCCGAGCGTGGCCGCCCACGCGGTGATGGCGTCGCAGCGCTGCCGGAGCAGAGCCAGCTGCTGGCTGTCGAGCTCCGGCACATGGCACACCCAGATATCAAGATCAGAGCTGTCCGACTGCGCCACGGTACCGGTCGAGCCCATCAGAAACAGGCTGTCAATGGCGGCTTCGGCGTGCGGATTGCGCTTCCACGTAAAGCTGCGCGCCAGCTGCATGCCGCGCGCGAGATCGGCTTTGGAGGGGGTGTAGCTGGCCACGCCATGCGGCGTCCGATGCGAGACGTAACCCGGCAGCATGGGGTGATTGACGTGGAACAGCAACGGCAGCACATCGAGCAGCAGCTGCTGACGGCTGTCCAGTGCCAGTCGCGTACGGGCGAGCCGGGCGTCGTTGACCTGCTGAAAGCGCTGTCGGATGAGGCGCAGCGCCTTGCGGTCGACGCCCTGATCGGCGGCCTCCAGTGGTTTCGTCTCTGCGTGCATGGCGGCAAGTATAGAGGGCCGGTCAGGAATGTTCTGCTGGTGGTGCAGGCTCTTCGCTTGCGCCGGCCTCGCCCGACCGGAAAGCGGGGCAGGACGCGGCGCCGTACAATAGCGCCCTCGAAGCTGGAGAGCGCAATGCCTGAGTTACCGGAAGTTGAAACCACACGGCGCGGCATCGAGCCGCATCTTGCGGGGCGTCGAATTGCGGCGGTCGCGGTACGGCAGCCAAAGCTGCGCTGGCCGGTGCCCGCCGATCTGGCGGAGCAGCTGGTCGGCCAGCGCATCGGTGCCGTGCTGCGGCGCGCCAAATATCTGCTGATCCCGTTCCCGGCCGGCACACTGTTGATGCATCTCGGCATGTCCGGCAGTCTGCGCATCATTCAGGGCGATGAGCCGCCCGGTTATCACGATCATGTCGATCTGGTGCTCGACGACGGGCGGGCGCTGCGCCTGCACGACCCGCGCCGGTTTGGGGCTGTGCTCTGGGTGAACGGTGATGTGACAGTGCATCCGCTGCTGGCCGGGCTGGGGCCGGAGCCGCTGAGCGACGCCTTTGATGGCGACTATCTCTACGCCCGTTCGCGCCGTCGCAGGGCGCCGGTGAAAAGTTTTCTGATGGATGGTCGAGTGGTGGTCGGCGTCGGCAACATTTACGCCAATGAGGCGCTGTTTGCGGCTGGCATTCGACCCGACCGTGCGGCCGGGCGCATCTCGCTGGCGCGGTACCGCCGGCTGGCGGACGAGGTGAAACGGGTACTGGCGCACTCAATCGAACAAGGTGGCACCACGCTGCGCGACTTCGTCGGCGGCGATGGTAAGCCGGGTTATTTCAAACAGGAGCTGCTGGTCTACGGCCGCGGCGGTGAAAGCTGCAAGCTGTGCCGTGAGCTGCTGATCGAGACTCGTCTCGGTCAGCGCAGCACGGTGTTTTGTCGGCGCTGCCAGCGCTGAGCACGCAGGGCCTGCAGAGTGCGAATGGTCGCACTTTGGCCGCTCCGCAACGCAAAAACCGGCAGTCTGCACTAAGCTTGGCGACAGCTCCGCATAGCGGACGGATCAGGCGCCCGGCGCCACAGGATGACTCGGCGCCGGTGCGCCAGGAGAGAGAGCATGCAAGCTAAACGAAACGCGGGAGTGTGGAGCGCGCTGGCGCTGTCGGCGGCGCTGGTCGTGCCGCA
>JAJUJZ010000011.1 GCA_029265075.1 Gammaproteobacteria bacterium
CAAGGCTGGCATCGCCACCCCCAGACTGCTCGGCTACATCGAGACGCTGGGTGAAGTTGACCGCCTGATGCGGCGGCTGGCCGACATGACCGATTTCGTCATCAAGCCGAGCCGCGGCAGTGGCGGCAAGGGTATCGTGGTAGTGGCCGGCCGCGATGGCCCCGATTTCCTGAAGCCGAGCGGCGCGCGCATGACGGTGCTCGATATCCGGCGCCATATCAGCGACATCCTGTCGGGTCTCTACAGCCTCGGCGGCAAGCCCGACAGCGTGATGGTGGAACAGCGGGTCGATTTCGATCCGGTATTCGACGATTACTCGTTCGAAGGCGTGCCGGATATCCGGGTGATCGTGTTCAAGGGCTTCCCGGTGATGGCGATGATGCGCTGCTCCACGCACGCTTCCGATGGCCGTGCCAACCTTCATCAGGGCGCCGTGGGGGTGGGGCTCGATATCCGCTCGGGTCGTAGCATCCATGCGGTACAGCGGGGCAATCCGGTGACCGAACACCCCGACACGAAACGGCCATTCCGCGACCTGCGCGTGCCCAATTGGGAGCAGCTGCTGCTGCTCGCCACGCGCTGCCAGGATGCCACCCGACTTGGCTACATCGGCTGCGATCTGGTGCTGGACCGCAAGCTGGGACCGCTGGTGCTGGAGCTCAACGCGCGACCCGGACTGTCGATCCAGATCGCCAATGGCGCCGGGCTGCTGCCGCGACTGCAGGCGATTGAAGCGCTGGGAGAAGATGAGCTGGAATGGCCAGCCGAGAAGCGGGTGGCGTACAGCCGGTCGCTATTCGGTCACGCCCGTCCGCGGAGCGAACAGGCGGCCTAGCCAGATCTCGCTCTCTTGCAGGAGTCTGCCTGCAGGCGAGCGGGGGGAGGGCAGGGAACAGCAATGCGCCAGCGCCGCCGGCTCCCATGCACGATCCTGTCAGCCGTGACGGCTTTTCTCAGCCGCGGATGGGACGGGTGCGGCCACGCTCGTCGATGGCCACGAACACGAATTCACCCTCGGTCACCTTGAGCTGCTCGTCAGAGTTCTTACGCGTGATCCACACTTCGACGCCGACGCGGATTGAGCTGCGGCCTACTTCCAGCACCTCGGTATAGAGACCGACGAGAGCGCCGACATGCACCGGCGTATAGAACGCCATGCCATTCATGGCGACGGTGGCGACGCGGCCGCGGGCAATTTCCTGGGCAGCAATACTGCCTGCCAGATCCATCTGATAAACCAGCCAGCCGCCAAAAATATCGCCGCTGGCGTTGGTGTCCCGCGGCATGGCGATTACTTGCAGGCAGAGTTGACCTACTGGGGTCGGGGTATCGTCGTTATCGTTGGCGCTCATGAACTGTCTCAGCGAAAAGTGGCTTGTGGCCTGAACTCTGGGTTTATAGGGGTGTGCGCCGGCGCTGTCAACGGAGCGCGACTGTTGCGGCGTGAAGAGGTGCTCTGACTGCTCAGCCCGGATCACTGCGGCGGTTCGCTGCCGTCGGCGGGGCTGCTCCGCAGAAGAGTGCGGAAGCCGCTTCCGCTGCCGGAGTCACGGGCAGCGGCGGTACAATGCATCTTATTTGTGGTTCAGGAGTATCCATGGCAGAGCCCGAGCTCACCATCCCGCTGCTGGCGGGACACCGGCCGGATGGCCAGCCAGTTTTTGAAAATGTTGCGGTGCTGGCCGGCGATCAGCCCAACCGCTTCATGCTGAGGCGCTCGCCGCTGTTTGTGCCGGGCGTGGCCCAGGGTGACGTCATCGATCTGGAAGCTCAGCAGCCCGGACTGTTCCGGCTGGTGGAACGCAGCGGTCAGCTCGCCATCCGGGTCATCACTCGCGACCGGGCAGAATCGCTATCGCAGATGCTGACGCCCGTCGTCGAACGCATCGACGGCCGCCTGGATGTGGAGAGCGAGCGGGCGCTGGTGTACAGCATTCATGTGGCAGTCGGTTTCCGCACCATAGAACGGCTGTTCGATGCGGCGGTGAGCAACCAGGTTGGTCGCTGGTCGTACGGCAATGTCTACCATCCTGAAAGCGGCGAGCCGCTGGGCTGGTGGGAATCGATGCTCTCAACTTGACCGGCCGTTCGAGACTATCTTGCTGCTGAGCTTTTAATTCAGCCGTTTTTGCGCGGTTCATCAACGCGTGAACTTTCACGACGGCGTTTAATCGAACCGGTTCCGACGCGATGGACGTGGATGGCGTGGCAGCATTCTCCGCCGCAACAGGTGGGTGACGCCGCGATGCGTTGGTGCAACTTACCGTTCCGGTTAGTTCGCAAGGCTGGATAACGCAAGGAGCAACGCATGAGGCCAGTAGCTGTTCTGGCACTCGCAACAACCCTTCTGACTGCCCACTCGCTGCTGGCAGCCCCCGTCACGGAGGCACCGGCCGAGGCAGCGCTTGATGCTGCCGCGGTGGTGGCAACGACCACTGACAATGACGAGCCTGCGGTGACCGTGGCGCTGGCCGAATCCGGCCAGTCGCTCGATGCCGCCGAAGGTGAACTGGCCGGCGCGGCGACCAGCACGCTGATTGTCGCAGAGCCGGGCACCATTGCCCTGCTGGGGCTCGGTCTGGTGGGGCTCGGACTCGCGCGGCGCCGCGCGGCCCGCGACAAGCGCTAGCGATTCCTCCCCTCCCGGTTATAGTTGGCAGGCAGGTCTGTGTGAGTGCCGCCAGCGCTGAGTCCGTACTCAGCGGCCAACGCCGAGCAGGAGGCTGTGATGCCAGGAGTTCCTCTTCCACCGCGCTGCCATTTGCCCACCCATGAAGTCACCAATCAGCCGCCGCCGCTGATTGACTGCAACCTCTACACCACCCATCCCGCTCTCACCGAGGCCATCGACATCGGCCCCGGCTGGGCGACAGAGCTGCTGGTGCCGTTTGGTGACCGCCTGGCCAGCGAGGAAATCGCGACCGCTGCGCGACAGGCCAACGAGGCGCCACCGCGGCTGCACAGTTTTGACCGCTTCGGTCAGCGCATCGACGAAATCGAGTTTCATCCCGCCTACCACCAGCTGATGCAGCTGGGACTCGAACAGGGGCTGCATGCCCTGCCCTGGCTGGAGCGGCCGGGCGGCCACACGGTGCATGCGGCGCTCGAATATCTGCTGGTGCAGGTCGAGGCGGGGGTCTGCTGTCCGATGACCATGACCTACGCGGCCGTGCCAGCGCTGCGGCAGGCACCCGCACTGGCGGCGGAATGGGAACCGAAGCTACTGGCCACCGCCTACGATCCGCGGCCGCTGCCCCTGCATGCCAAGCGCGCGGTCACCTGCGGCATGGCGATGACGGAAAAACAGGGTGGCTCCGATGTGCGCGCCAATCAGACCTCCGCCGTACGCAGCAGCGAGGGGTTCTGGCTGCTTACCGGCCACAAGTGGTTCTGTTCGGCGCCGATGAGCGACCTCTTTCTCACGCTCGCGCAGACACCGGCCGGACTGAGCTGCTTTGCGGTCCCCCGCTGGCTGCCCGACGGCAGTCGCAATCCCTTCTACCTGCAACGCCTCAAGGCAAAACTCGGCAATCACGCCAATGCCTCGGCGGAACTCGAATATCTCGACACCGCAGGCTGGCTGGTAGGTGAAGAAGGTCGTGGCGTGCAGGCCATTATCGAGATGGTGCACCACACCCGCCTCGACACCTGTGTGGCAGCGGCCGGACTGATGCGCCAGGCGGTGGTGCAGGCGCTGCACCATGCATCGTACCGGGTGGTATTCGGGCGCCCGCTGATCCACCAGCGACTGATGCAGAACGTGCTGGCTGATCTGGTACTGGAGTCCGAGGCCGCGCTGCTGCTGGCGCTGCGCGTCGCTCGCGCCTATGACGAAGCCCATCAGTCGCGCGGCACGGAGGCAGGTGACCAGCAGGCGCTGCTGGCCCGGGCGCTGGTGGCGGTGGGCAAATACTGGGTCAACCGCCGCACCCCGGCGCTGGTATTCGAAGCGCTGGAGTGTCTCGGTGGTAATGGCTACGTCGAAGAGTCACTGATGCCGCGCCTCTATCGCGAGGCGCCGCTCAACAGTATCTGGGAGGGGTCGGGCAATGTGATCTGCCTCGACCTGCTGCGTACCCTGCAGCGTCAGCCGGCGGTGGTCGATCTGCTGCTGGCAGAGCTGCGGCCACTGGCGAGCAGTGCCCCCGGGCGCGCCTGGCTGGCCGATGTGGAGCGGCTGCTGCGCGCGGCGGCGGCCGAGACGGCGGGCGAGCATCTGGCGCGCTATCTGGTGGAGCGGCTGGCGATCGGGTTACAGGCCAGCCTGTTGCGGGAGCAGGCCCCGGCGCCGCTGGCCGACGCGTTTGTCGAGGCGCGCATCGGGGGCGGCGGCGGACTCGCGTTCGGCACACTGCCGACCGGGATCGACGTGCCTGCGATTCTGACGCGGGGCTGGCCGCCGCTGGCCGAGATGCCGGGATTCTAGGAGCCGTAAGGCGGCGGCACGGGGCAGCTGATCCGTGTGTGGGGCCTTTCCCGGCCCCAGCCGTTACAATGGCTGCTTCGCCTGAACTGACTGAAGAGCCATGCTGATCGTTATCTCTCCCGCCAAAACGCTCGATTTCGAGACGCCGCCGACCATTGCCGACTACAGCCAGCCGGCTTTTCTGAAGGATTCGAAGCTGCTGATCGAAGAGCTGCGCGAGCTGTCGCCCGATCAGATCAGCAATCTGATGAGCATCAGCCCGGCGCTGGGCGAGCTCAATCATCAGCGCTTCATGAACTGGAAGACACCGTTCAAGCCGGGCAATGCCAAGCAGGCGGTGCTGGCGTTCCGCGGTGATGTCTACAGCGGTCTCGATGCCGACACCTTTGATGCCGACGATTTTGCCTGGGCCCAGCAGCACCTGCGCATCCTGTCGGGCCTCTACGGTGTGCTCAGACCGCTCGATCTCATGCAGCCGTACCGGCTGGAGATGGGGACCCGCTTTGCCAATCAGCGCGGTGCCAACCTCTATGAGTTCTGGGGCGACCGGCTGACGGATCATCTCAATGACGAGCTGGCGGCCGCCGGCGGTCCGCTGGTCAACCTCGCGTCCGAAGAGTATTTCAAGGCCGTGCGGCCGAAGCAGCTCAACACCGGGGTGATCACGCCCATCTTCAGAGACCGCAAGGGCGCTGACTACAAGATCATCAGCTTCTATGCCAAGAAGGCGCGCGGGCTGATGAGTGCGTTTGCCATTAAAGAGCGGCTGGATGACGTCCAAGGTCTCAAGGATTTTACCACCGGCGGCTACCGCTACCGCCCCGAAATGAGCGACGGCAGCCGCTGGGTGTTCACCCGCGAGGAGCCGAGCTGAGCCAGCAGCGCCCGCCCGCACCGGGCGGGCGATTCGCGACCGGTCGGGTCGTCGGCTAAGCTGGTGAATGAAATTAGTGTCGGACTTGCAGATGCAGCCTCTCAAATTCCTGGTCGTGGATGATGCAACCTTTATCCGCGATATGCTCAAGAAGCAGTTGCGCGACGCGTTCCCGGGCGCGGCTATTGTTGATGTGCCGAATGCCATGCGAGCCCAGGTGGCCCTGAAGAGCGAGCGCTTCGATCTGGTGCTGTGCGACTGGGAGATGCCCGAGATGTCGGGCGAAGAGTTCCTGCGCTGGCTGCGGGCGCATCCGCAGCATCGCGAGCTGCCGTTCATCATGGTGAGCAGCCGCGGCGAACGTGATTTCGTCATGAAGGCGGTGCAGGCCGGCGTCAATGACTACATTGGCAAGCCCTTCAAGCCGGAAATCCTGATTGCCAAGGTCTCCAGGGCGCTGAGCCGGGCGGGACACGACGTGGCGGCCGCCCGTCACGCCAGCGGTGGTGGCGGACTCACCCAGGGCATCGCCGGCGCCAGTGTCGCGGTGCTCACCGGTAAGGCCGAATCGAAACCAGCGGCCCCGGCGCGCCGTAGCAGCAACGTGAAAGGGCAGGCCGAAATCGCCTTCGCCGGCCATACCAGCACCTGCGTCATCAGCGACATCACGCTGCAGCGACTGAGCGGTATCATGCGCCGTGAAGAACGGCTGCCGGCGATTCTCGAACCGGTGGTGGTCTCCATCATCACCGGCGAGGCCGAGGCGCGGGAAGTGGCGCGCCTCAATGGCTATGTCCATGCCCTGCAGGCCGGCGAGAACCGCATCGATGCCAACGTCCTCAAGCTGGTGATTCGCTTCGTCGACGACGACCCCACCAAGCTGGAGCTGCTGTCGCATTACATCAGCAGCCTGTGAGTGCGGCGTGACGGGCCCGGCCCGGCGCTGCACAATGCCCCGAACGATCCGATGGCCAGGGGCAACACCATTGAAACCGTTCGCTCAAGCCTGCGAAAACAACAAGAACCCGATTCTCGCCATTCTGCGCGAAGCGTTCGCCTCGGCCCGGCATGTGGTGGAGATCGGCAGCGGGACCGGTCAGCACGCCGTCCATTTCGCTGCCAGCATGCCCTGGCTGGTGTGGCAGCCTACCGATCGTGCAGAGCACCTGCCCGGCATCCGGCTCTGGGTCGGGGAGGCGGCGCTGCCCAATCTGCTGCCGCCGCTGGAGCTGGATGTCGACCAGCCGCGATGGCCCGTGACGCAGGCTGACGCTGTCTTTTCTGCCAACACCGCCCATATCATGAGCTGGCCACAGGTAGAGCGCATGTTCGCCCGGGTGGGCAAGCTGCTGGAGGCCGGCGGGACCTTTGCACTCTACGGGCCGTTCAACTACAACGGCCGTTACACCAGCGCCAGCAATGCCGACTTCGACCGCTTCCTGCGGGCGCGCGACCCGGCCAGCGGTTTACGCGATGTCGAGGCGATTCATGAACTGGCGACGTCGGCCGGCCTGGTAGCGGTGGCTGACCACGCCATGCCCGCCAATAACCGCACGCTGGTGTGGCGCAAGGGCGGCTGAGCCCGGCACCAGCTTTTTTGCACGGCGCCGGGACACTGCGGCGCTTTTGCTGTCAATGCCTATCAACTGAATCGGACCGGCTCGCTGCTGAGGCTGGCGGCCGCTGGTCCATCTCCCCAAACGCCGGTACTCCGGGGCCGGCCTGCGATACAGAACCAGATGAGCAAGAGTGCACCGTTGGCGCCGGCAGTGACAGCGTCCGCCAACACCGACTTCAGTCCGACCACGCTGCCCGTACGGACGCTGCTGCTCCTGTCGGATGCGGCCGAACAGCGGGCCATCAGTGCCTGCCTGCAGGCGCGCCGGCTGCCAGTCATTGAGCCGGATGCTGACTACCCGGCGGGCGCGGCGGCCGGGGTCGTCATCGTGGCGGCCGAACTGCTCTGCAGCCGGGCCGGCCAGTCCCGGCTGACCGCTCTTGCCCGGCAACCGCAGTGGGCGGACATGCCGGTGCTGGTACTGATCAGCGATGCCCAGGCGGACGTGGCTTATCTGGACCAGCTGCGGGCGCTGCTGCCGACAGAGCCGGATCGCATCATGTTGTTGCAACGACCGGTTGCGGCCGCAGCCCTGGTGAGTGCCGTCGAGTGGGCGCTGCGGGCGCGGCGCCGCGAGCGCGACAGCCGGGAGCAGCTGCAGCAACTCGATCAGCGTTCACGCCAGCTTGAGGAGACCACATCACGGCTGCTGGCCAGCGAGGCGGTGCTGCAGCAGGCCGCCGAGACACTGGAGCGGCGCGTGGCTGACCGCACCCGGCGGCTGGAAGCGGAGATGGCGGAGCACCGCCGCACTGAAGCGGCGCTGCGCCAGGCCCACAAGATGGAAGCAGTGGGGCAGCTGACCGGCGGTATCGCTCATGACTTCAACAACATGCTCACGGGGGTGCTGGGTGCGCTCGACATGATCGCACGCAACCTCGATACCGGACGCAGCGACCGCGTCAGGCGCTTTCTCGAAGTGGCGACCAGCTCTGCGCAACGGGCGGCAGCGCTGACTCACCGGCTGCTCGCGTTTTCCCGGCAGCAGTCGCTCGATCCGAGCTCGCTCGACATCACCCGGCTGGTGCAGTCGGTGGCCGAGCTGCTGGAGCGCACGCTGGGCGAGCAGATTGCGCTGACGGTGGTGACCGCGGACGATCTGCCGCGCGTGCATGCTGACGCCAATCAGCTGGAGAGCGCGCTGCTCAATCTCGCCATCAATGCCCGCGATGCCATGCCGGATGGCGGTCAGCTGACCATTGCCACCGCGCGGGTGCGGGTGGCGCAGCGCCGGCCGGCGGGCGTCGACACCCTGGAGCCGGGCGAGTATGTGGCAATTACGGTGCGCGACACGGGCTTTGGCATGACACCCGATGTGGCTGCCAAGGCCATCGACCCGTTCTTCACCACTAAGCCGCTGGGGCAGGGCACCGGCCTGGGGCTCTCCATGGTGTACGGCTTCGTGCGCCAGTCCAACGGCTTTCTCGAGATCGAGAGTGAGCCGCGTCACGGCACTGCCATGACGCTCTATCTGCCGGTGGCGGCGCTGCCGGCCGAGGCGCCGGCGTCGCGAACCACAAGGGCCACGCCCTGCGGCGAGGGCGAGACCGTGCTGGTAGTGGAAGACGACGCGGCGGTTCGCGAACTGGTGCTGGCGGTGCTGAACGAACTCGGATATCGCGCCTGGGAAGCAGAAGACGCCGAAGCAGCGTTGCAGCTGTTGCGGCGCGAGCCGCGGATCGATCTGCTGATCACCGATGTGGGACTGCCCGGCGTCAACGGCCGCCAGCTGGCGGAGATGGCGCGCCGGGCCCAGCCCGATCTGCCGGTGCTGTTCATGACGGGTTACGCCGAAGGAGCGGCGTTGCGTCCCGGCGTGCTGGCGCCCGGCATGGACCTGATCACCAAGCCGTTTGATCTCGAAGCGCTGGCGCAGCGGATCCGGCTGATGTCGGCGCGCAATGCCTCGCCGCTGGCGCATTGAGCGGCACAAACATTGACCAGCTACGCGGCTTCTCTGTTACCTTGGATCGCTTCGCAGCACGGTCCGGCAGCGCCGTCCGCCGTTCTGCTCACGTCCGGGGTGTTGCTGGATTGCGCCTGTCACCATGGCGGCCACTGCTCTCGAGTCCGCTCCGTTTCTGACTCACATACATAGCGCAAGGACTCGCATGAACACCGCTTCCAGCGTGTCGACCGGACCGCAACCCCGCCATCGCGAGCAATTTCGTCGCATTCTGCAGCGCAACGTCACTCTGCCACTGGCAGTAGGGCTGGTCAGCGCCGTGCTGTTTACTGCCATTGCGGCCTATCTGCTGGCGGTGCTCGAGCGGGTGGCGGATACCGACCGGGTGATCGTGGTGGCCAGTCACGCGGCGCGCCTCAAGGTCGATATGGAGACCGGCATGCGCGGCTACCTGCTGACCGGTGAGCAGGAATTCCTGCAGCCGTACACGCGCGCGCGCGCGCAGATGCCGGACGAGCTGGCGCGGCTGCGGGAACTGCTCGCCGATCGGCCGGAGCAGCAGACGCGGGTGGATCGGCTGGTGCAGCTGCAGCAGGAGTGGATGGGCTATGCGGAGGAGATCATTGCGCTGCGCGAGCTGGGGGAAGATGCCGTAGCGCTGGTGCAGAGCGGACGCGGCAACGAACTCACCCGCAGCAGTCGTCAGCTGTTCGAAGAGCTGATTGGCGTCGAGCGCCAGCAGCGGCTGGAGCGCAACGCGCGCGCCCGCACCACTGCTGTGGCGCTGATTGGCAGTTTTCTGATGTTCGGCCTGGCGATGAGCGTGCTGCTCTCCTGGCGCGGTCGCCGCGAGCTGGTCACGCTCTCGGAAAATTATGAGAGGGCGCTGGCCACCCAGCGCGATCATGCGGTGGAGCTGGAGCAGCAGGCCTGGCAGCGCGGCGGGCAGACCGAACTCGCCAGTCGTCTGACCGGCCGGCTGCCGCTGCCCGCTATTGGCGAACAGGCGCTCAGCTTTCTGACCGACTATCTCGGCGCGCCGGCAGGGGCGCTCTACTACCGCCAGCCCGATGGCAGCCTGCAGCTGGCGGCCGCCTGCGGCATCGATCCCGCGCAGCGCCGGGCGGCGCTCGGAGCAGAGGAGGGGTTGCCGGCGCGGGTGCTGCAAACAGGCCGCTCGCTGCAGCTGGATGATCTGCCGGGCGACAGTCTGCCGCTGGTCTCGGGCCTGGTTCGCGGTCAGACCTGCAGCGTGCTGCTGGTGCCCACCCTGCATGACGGCAACATCAACGGCGTGCTGGAACTCGGCTTCCTGCGGCGGATCAGCGCCGCCGAGCGCCGCCTGCTTGAGACCGTCGCCCGCACTATCGGCGCCTCGATCGAAGCCGCGCGCTATCGCGAGAGGCTGCAGGAGGTGCTGGCCGAGACACAGCAGCTCAACGAGGAGCTGCAGACTCAGCAGGAAGAGCTGCGGGCAGCCAATGAAGAGCTGGCTGCGCAGTCACGGGTGCTGCAGGAGTCGCAGAAGCAGATGGAACGGCAGCAGGCCGAGCTGGAGCAGGCGAACGAACATCTCGCCGAGCGCGGCGAAGAGCTGCTGACCCAGCGCGACGAGCTCAACCGGCGCAATGCCGCGCTGCAGCGGGCTCAGCAGGAACTTGAAGAACGGGCGCATGAACTCGCGCAGGCCAGTCGCTACAAGTCGGAATTCCTGGCGAATATGTCGCACGAGCTGCGGACGCCGCTCAACAGCTCGCTGATCCTGGCGCGGCTGCTGGCGGATAACGGAGCAGGCAATCTCTCGGCGGAGCAGGTGCGTTTTGCCGAGTCGATTTACGCTGCTGGCAATGAGCTGCTGACGCTGATTAACGATATTCTCGACATCTCCAAGGTCGAGGCGGGCAAGCTCGACATCAATATCGCGGCCTTCCCGCTGCAGCGTGTGCTGGATGACGTGGTGGCGCTGTTCCGGCCGCAGGCCGAGCAGGCCGGGCTCGAGTTCAGGGTCGAGCTGACTGAGCCGCTGCCCGCGAGTCTGGTGACCGACCGGCTCCGGCTCGAACAGATTCTCAAGAACCTGGTCGGCAATGCCATCAAGTTCACCGAAACCGGCTCGGTGACGCTGGTGCTGGCAGCGGCCGGCGATGCACTGAGCTTCCAGGTGCGTGACACTGGCATCGGCATCGCGCCAGAGCATCACCAGCTGGTGTTCGAAGCGTTTCAGCAGGCGGACGGCACCATCAGTCGTCGCTTCGGCGGCACCGGGCTGGGCCTGCCTATTTCGCGCCAGCTGGCACAGCTGCTGGGCGGTGATATCACCGTGGAAAGCGCCCCCGGGGTGGGCAGTACCTTTACCCTGACCGTACCGGTGGCGCTGTCCCGCGAGGCGGAGCGGCCGGCTGGCGGCGCTGACGCCAGGCCGGCGGCGACACCAAAGCCCCTGGCTGCAGCAGTAGCAGCGGCCACATCGGCGCCTTCGAATATGCCGCTGCAGGCGTCCTCGCAGGTTGCACCGGCGTCCGTTCCGGGCTCCGAAGGCACACCGGCAGCCGGGCAGCCGGGCTGGCAGGATGACCGCGATCAACTGCCCTGGACTGGCCGGACAGTTCTGGTGATCGAGGATGAGCCCACTTTTGCCACCATTCTCTACGACCTCGCCCATGAGCTTGGTTATCGCTGCCTGCTGACCTTTTCCGCCGATGAGGGGGTGGCGCTGGCAGAGCGTTATCAGCCCGACGCGATCCTGCTGGACATGAAGCTCCCCGACCAGTCCGGGCTGACCGTGCTGGAGCGCCTCAAACGCGAGTCGCGCACCCGTCATATTCCGGTCCATATCATTTCGGTCGAGGACCGCTGGCAGCCGGCCATGCACCTCGGCGCCATCGGCTATGCCTTCAAGCCCACCAGTCGTGATCAGCTGAAGGAGATCTTCGCGCAACTGGAAGCCCGTCTTGATCAGACCGTGAAACGCGTGCTGGTGGTCGAGGATGAAGCGCGTCAGCGCGAGGCGATCAGCCGGCTGATCGGTGACGACGATGTCGAAATCACCGCTGTCGGCACGGGCAGTGCGGCACTTGAGCAGCTGAGCCAGACGGTTTTCGACTGCATGATCATCGATCTGCAGCTGCCCGACATGTCGGGCCACGCCCTGCTGCGGCAGATGACCAGCACGGAGATCTGCTCCTTTCCGCCGGTCGTGGTCTACACCGGCCGCTCGCTGTCCGCCGACGAGGAGGCGGAGCTGATGCGCTATTCGCGCTCCATCATCATCAAAGGCGCGCGCTCGCCGGAGCGGCTGCTCGATGAAGTGACGCTGTTCCTGCACAAGGTCGAATCAGATCTGCCGCAGGAGCACCGCAACATGCTGCGGGTGGCGCGCAGCCGCGACCGGCAGATCGAAGGCCGCAGAATTCTGCTGGTGGACGACGATGTCCGCAATCTGTTCGCCCTGACCAGCGCGCTGGAGAGCAAGGGAGCCGAGGTCGTGGTGGCACGCAACGGCGTCGAAGCGCTGGAGCAGCTGGCCGCTGCGGACGCCGTCGATCTGGTACTGATGGACATCATGATGCCGGAGATGGATGGCTATCAGGCGATGGAGCAGATTCGCAGCAATCCGGCGTGGCGGCTGCTGCCGATCATCGCGGTGACCGCGAAGGCGATGAAGGACGACCAGGAGCGCTGCCTGCAGGCCGGGGCCAACGATTACATGGCCAAGCCGATCGATTTGGACCGGCTGTTTTCGCTGATCCGCGTCTGGCTGCCGAGTCTGGAGCGCGCCTGAGATGAGTGTGCGGGAGCCGGATCGCAATGGCGGCTGGCCGGTGGCCGAGCTGGAGCGGCTGCTGGAAGCGCTTTATCGTCGCTACCACCATGACTTTCGCAATTACGCCCGGCCGTCGGTGGCGCGCCGGGTGGAGCGTGCGCTGGCGGTGTTTGGCTGCGAATCCGTGAGGGAGCTGGAGCAGCAGGTGCTGGACGACGCGAACGCCTTCGAGCGGTTGCTGCAGATTCTCACCGTGCCAGTCAGCGAGATGTTCCGCGACCCCGGCTACTTTCTGACGCTGCGGCAGCAGGTGGTGCCGCTGCTGCAGACCTATCCGTCACTCAAGGTGTGGGTGGCCGGGTGCAGCACCGGCGAGGAAGCCTATTCGCTGGCGATCCTGCTCGACGAGGAAGGCTTGCTGGAACGCACGCTGATCTATGCCACCGATATCAACGAAGCGTCGCTGGACACTGCGCGGCAGGGCATTTTTCCTCTGCGCGAGATGCAGCGCTATACCGAGAATTACCAGCAGGCCGGTGGCCGCGGCGCGTTTTCCAGCTTTTACACGGCGGCCTACGATGGAGCGCTGCTCGACAAGCGTCTGCGCACGCGCATCGTATTTGCCGACCACAGCCTGGCTACCGACAGCGTGTTCTCGGCCACCCACCTGGTGTCGTGCCGCAATGTGCTGATCTATTTCGACAAGCGCCTGCAGAACCGGGCGCTGAGCCTGTTCCACGAATCGCTCTGTCCATTTGGCTTTCTCGGTCTGGGCAGTCGCGAGAGTCTGGAGTTCACCGACTACAACCACTGCTTCGAACCGGTCAGCCGGCCCGAGCGAATCTACCGTAAACGCAGCCTGCCGGAGTAACCGTTCATGCTGAATCAGACAGGGCGCTGACCACCATGCCGCTATCCGAACTCTACAGCGAGCTTGCCAGGGTGCTGATCGTCGATGATCTGCCGGACAACCTGCTCGCGCTTGAGGCGATCATCCGCCAGCCCGGCCGTGAAATACATCAGGCACGCGGTGGCGAAGAGGCGCTCCAGCTGCTGCTGGAGCATGAGTTCGCGCTGGCCATCATTGATGTGCAGATGCCCGGCATGAATGGCTTTGAACTGGCGGAGCTGATGCGGGGCACGGCGCGCACGCGGAACATCCCCATTATCTTTGTCAGTGCCGGCAGCGCCGACCTCAACTACCCGTTCCGTGGCTATGCCAGCGGTGCCATCGACTTTCTCTACAAACCGCTCGATACCGTGGCAGTGCGGGGCAAGGTACAGATCCTGATCGAGCTGTGGCAGCAGCGGCAGGCAATCACCCGCCAGGTGGAAGCGCTCGAGCGCAGCCGGCAGGAGCAGGCGCAGCTACTGGCGCGGCTGGAGCAGACGCAGCGCGAGCTGAAGCAGGCGGTCACCCTGCGCGAAGACTTCATGTCGATCGTCGCCCATGAGCTGCGCACGCCGCTTAACTCGATGATCCTCGAAACTCAGCTGCGCAAGCTCAGGCTCGAGCGCAACGATCTGAGTGACCTCAGCGCCGAGGGAATGACGCAGGCGCTGGCGCGCGATGAGCGCACCATCCGGAGTCTGATCCGTCTGATTGATGACATGCTTGACGTGTCGCGCATCCGCAACGGCAAGCTGACGCTGCGTCCCGAGCAGCTGGAGCTGACCGCGCTGATCAGGGATGTGGTGGAGCGGTTCGCGCATCAGCTGGAGGCCGCCAGCTGCAGCGTGGAGCTGACGTTGCCGGAGCGCATCGACGGCGCCTGGGATGGCTTCCGTCTCGAACAGATACTGGTCAATCTGCTCTCCAATGCGCTGCGCTATGGGCGCGGTAATCCGGTGCGTATCACCGCCTGCAGCGATGGCGATTCGGTGCGGGTGGCTGTGATCGATCACGGCGCCGGCATCGATCAGCAGCATCACGCTACTATTTTTCGTCCCTTCGAACGTGCCTGCAGCACCCGCACCAGTACCGGGCTCGGGCTGGGGCTGTATATTTGTGAACAGATAGCAGCTGCGCACGGCGGGCGCATCGAACTGGAAAGCGCGCCCGGCCGGGGCGCCTGTTTTACGCTGGTCCTGCCCAGCCATTGCGTTGAAACTCCGCCCTGCGCACCGAGCAGCGCAGCCGGAGTGACGCAGTTTTAAGTGACGAGGTAAACCATGGTTGCGTGGATGGCGTTGGCGAAGGCAGTCGCCCCGCATGTGACGACAATCGTTACGGCGGCGATTCCGGCCTTTACGACCCGCAAAATCGATGATCCCGAGGGCCAGCTGGCGCTTGCTCAGCAGCAGATTGCCGAACTCCAGCAGGCGGTAACCCGCAATGACGCGCACATCCGCGAGCTGGCCGAACAGCTGCGTATGACCGTGCTGGCGCTTGAGGAAGCAGGCCGGCAGGCGCAGCGGCGGCTCTGGCTTGCGCTGGGCGCCAGTGGCATGGCGCTGGTCGCTGCGGTGGCAGCGATCTGGCTGGCCCTGCGCTGACCTGTTGAACTTCGACCGTCAGGTCGAGTCGCATCCACACCAGACGGCGCCCCCCTTATGTATGAGGCCAGCCCTCACTGCTGACATTCCGGGTCAGCGCCGGGCAGGCCGTGCGCCGTCCTCCAGCTCACCGATGAAAGACAAGGACCGGACCGATGGTTGCGGTGCTGGTGGTTGCGACGCTGCTGTTGCTGGTCGGCACGCTGCTGCCCTGCAGCCGTGCCACGGTCTGGTGGGTGCGTGGTTTCGACTTCCCGCGACTGCAGCTGACGGTGTTCGGACTGCTGCTGCTGATCGCTCATCTCTTGCTGCTGCCGCTGACCGACCTCTGGGCGTGGCTGCTTGTTATCGCGACGCTCGGCTGCCTGCTTTATCAGGCGTGGTGGGTTCTGCCCTACGCGCCCTTTTTCCCGCGCGAGGTGCGGCGTGCGCCACGGGGTGATGCTGCGCCGCGCCTCAGTCTGATCTCAGCCAATGTCGAACTCTCCAATCGCAAGGCGGCACCGCTGCTGGCTTTGGTCGAGCGTTATCAGCCCGATCTGGTGATCACGCTGGAAAGCGATGCCTGGTGGGAAGAGCAGCTCGATGCGCTGCAGGATCGCTATCCGCACGCGCTTAAGTGTCCGCTCGATAACGCTTACGGGATGCACGTCTATTCGCGTCTGCCGCTGGAGGATCCGCGCATCCAGTTTCTGGTCAACCCGGAGGTGCCGTCGATGCACTTTGGTCTGCGGCTGCCGGGGGGGCAGGAAGTGGACGTGCACTGCGTGCATCCGATGCCGCCCAGTCCGACGGAAAGCGACTCGTCGGCGGAACGGGACGCCGAGCTGATCGCGGTCGGTTATGCGGTGCGACGACGCAGGCGCCCCGTGATTGTGGCGGGCGATCTCAACGATGTGGCCTGGTCCGAAACTACCCGGCTGTTTCGCAAGATCAGCGGTCTGCTCGATCCTCGTGTTGGCCGTGGCATGTTCAACACCTTTCATGCGCGTCTGCCGTTGTTCCGCTGGCCGCTCGATCATCTGTTTCACAGCGAAGATTTCTCGCTGGTGCGGATCAGGCGGCTGCGACGCATCGGCTCCGATCATTTTCCGATCTACGCTGAGCTGGCAGTGACGGCTCCCGCCGGGCAAAGCGGACTGACCGCCGATGCCGGCGATCAGCAGCAGGCCGCCGGGCAGCTGGCAGAAGGCGAGGTGACGCCGGCCGCGGTGCATCGGCCCGACTGAACGAGCGGGCTCCAATGCTCTGTTTTCGTGCGCGAACTCTCAGCTTGGAGGCCGTCAGGTGACTGAGTCGTGCATTCCAAATCGTCTGCGTGTTAAATACAGAGGAGGTATCTAGCAGTTAGAAATGCGGAATGCTAATGTATTGCGGCTTCCGATCCCGGAGGCGGCAATCACCAAATTGCGTTCCTGTCCAACCTGGAACATGAGTACAAGGAGCTTTACCATGAAGACACTGCTGAAAGCACTGCCGATCGCTGCCTTCGTTGCACTGGCTGGCTGCGCCAACAACACTGAACTCTCCGACGCACGTGCTACCGCTGAAGCGGCCCAGCGCTCTGCCGACGAAGCCAAAGCTGCTGCTGCTGCTGCCGAGCGTGCTGCTGCTGACGCTCAGGCGACTGCCAACCAGGCCCTGCAAACCGCTAACGAAGCCAATACCAAGATCGATAGCGCCTTCAAGAAATCCATGTACAAATAAGTTCCTGTACGGATTCTTGAGTTAGACAGGAAAAAGCCCGATCCCCGTCAGGGGGCCGGGCTTTTTTATGGGCGGGATTCTGAGCTGCGCCGTTCTGGACCGGTCGGTGTACTAAAGCGTCACTGGACAGCGACCCGGGTGTCGGCCGGCAGCGCAATGCGCGGACCGATGGCGCGCGGCAAGCCATTCTGCTCGGCGCGGGCCAGCTGGATGGCGGTACTGTCCAGCGGATAGTCGGGCGCTACTTCGAGTGCACTCGACATCGCCTCCAGCAGCGGCGTGACGCTGGTCATCTCTTCTTCGCTGAGCCCGTCCAGCGGCGGATGCACCTCCAGGAACAGCTGACCATTGTCCCAGCCGGTTTTGTACGGCTGGTAGACGATGTGGACCGGTGTGTTGACCGGGACCGTTTCGTAGAGGTGCTTGATGTCCTGCGGGTAGAGTCGCATGCAGCCATGCGTCACCTGCATGCCAATGCCGTACTGCGAATTGGTGCCATGGATCAGATAGCTGGGGATGCCCAGCCGCAGCACATGCTGTCCCAGCGGGTTATTGGGGCCGGGTGGTACCACTTTAGGCAGCGGCCGGCCATCGGCGGCGTGCTCGCGCCGGATTGATTCCGGCGGATACCATGCGGGATCTTTCTGTTTGACCGTAACGCGGGTGCTGGTCAGCGGCGTACTCCAGTCGCCCCGGCCGATGCTCACCGGGAACACCTCGACGAACCGCTGACCATCCGCGCCTGGTCTCGGGTAGTAGTAGAGACGCATCTCGGCGGTGTTGATGACGATACCTTCCCGCGGACCGCGCGGCAGGATGAAGCGGCTCGGCAGGGTGATCGAGGTGCCTTTCCTGACCAGCCAGGCGTCCACCGCCGGGTTGGCATTGCGCAGCTCTTCGTAACCGAAACCGTAACGCACGCCAATATCGACCAGGGTGGTGTCGCGGTCAGCGATAACCGTGCGCAGTTCTCCGACCAGATCGTTGCCGGGCGCCGGTAACGGCCAGCGCAGGTGAGCGGGCGCGTCAGCCCGGCCGGGCAATGCGGTCAGCGCAAGCAGGGCACCCAGCGCGATGAGGCGGCACCAGGAGGCAAGGCTCTTCATATTCATTACCATCGTTCGTTAAGCATCGCCGGCGACGCGCTGTCACCGGTCAGGGCTTGATGTGAATGGGGGTGCCGACATCCACTGCGGCCCAGATCTCATCCATCTCCTCGTTGGTTACAGCGATACAGCCGCTGGTCCAGTTGAACAGCTGCGCCAGTTCCGGCGGCTGCTCCGAGTTCGCCGGCTGTCCATGAATCATGATTGCGCCGCCGGGGTCGAGACCGGCCTGCTCGGCGCGGACCCGATCCATCAGATTGGGATAGGAGATGCGGATCGCGCGGTAGAACTCGCTGTCTGCCTTCTTCAGGTCGAGGATGTACCAGCCTTCCGGCGTGCGGTCATCACCAGCGTGCTGCTTGTGACCCCAGGGACGGGGGCCGAGCGCCACCCGATAGCTGCGGATCGGCTCGCCGTCACGCAACAGGTAAAGCCGCCGTTGGGATTTCTCGACGACCACCAGATCAGCCTTCAGGTCAGCCGCCAGTACCGGTGTGGTCCAGCCGCCAACCCAAAGCAGAGCAAAGGAAAACAGGAGCAGCGCGGACGGCAACTTCATACCGATCATGTATAGTCATCTGAACGTCGCGGATGTTAGCACAGGCTTTGACCGGCGCCACTGTGGTACGCCGCATGTGCGTGCGACGCTTCCGGAATCCCCCTCTCATGCATGCGCCGCGGGCGCCAGCGGTAGCTGCGGCGCGCAACTGGTTGTCACGATGGAACAGCTGACCACGATTGAGCTCAGTAAGGAGGACACCAAGTTCTCCGCAGCACACTTCACCATTTTTTCGGCCACCGAGCGCGAACGCCTGCACGGTCACAACTTTGCTGTGCGACTGGCGGTCACCGCGCCGGTGGGTCCCGACGGCATCTGTTTCAGCTACGGCGAAATCAAGGAAAAACTGCGTGCACTGTGTGCTGCGATCGACGAGTACACACTGATTCCGGCGCTGTCGCCGCATCTCATCATCGAGGACGATGGTGATTATCACGTGGTGATCTTCAACGGCGAACGCATGCCGCTGCTCAAGAGCGACACTTTGCTGCTGCCGATCCGCAACTCCACCGTGGAGGAGTACGCCCGCTACCTGCTGGAGCAGTTTCTGGCCGATCACGCCTTCAACTGGCAGCGGGATATTCGCCGTCTCGAGGTGAGCGTCTCCAGCGGGCCGGGGCAGTGGGGTAACTGCGTCTGGCATGCGCCGGAGAAATAAGCAGAGGCCTCGCCAGCAGCCTGGCTGAAGGAACCGCCCGCTGAGTGAGAAGGCCATCGGTCAGTAGCGCAGCTCCGCCAGCCCGTTGAACTGCTTGGCCAGATAAGTGGCGTAGTTGTCTGTCATGCCCGCCAGAAAATCGACCGCACGCAGAATGTAGTGATACTGGCGATCGGCATCGCTCCAGTGCGGCTCCGGCGCCGGGAATGAATGCGCCCCCATCAGATTGATCAGGCGCTGGTGACGGAAGTTGGAGAAGTCCTCGCGCGCATATGCTGCCGCGGCGGCAACCAGATGATCCAGTAGCGTGCCGATCACCTGATAGGCACCGATCTCGAGCTCCACCTTGCGCGGATGTTCGAACACCCGCTCCCGGGCCAGCCGTTTGGCGCTCTCCACGGCTTCCCGTACCGCCGGTTCGCAGAGGCTGATCAGGTCGGTGTGAATCTCCCCGGCCAGCAGTGCGTCGTGGTGCCGGATGAAGGCATCCACACCGGCTTCGATAAAGCCCTCAATAATGGCGCCGCGCAGCAGGGCCGCCTTGCGTCCCGGCCGCAGGTCGGAGCGAAGCAGGCTCTGGACCTCCGGCCCATCGGGCAGCACCGGCCGGAGGATCGCAGCGACCTCCGGCCACTGCAGCAGCTCCATCTCCAGACCATCCTCCAGATCGATGATGCCGTAGCAGAAGTCATCGGCGGCTTCCATCAGGAAGGTCAGCGGATGGCGACTGTAGAAGTGCTCGCCGCGCTGCGCGACACCAATGGCTTCGGCGATCTCATCGAGCAAATGGCATTCGGCCTGGAACACGCTGAATTTGTCGGCGCGCGGCGCTTCGCCCGCCCGGGCAGCTCTGGCCGGCCACGGATACTTCAGGAAGGTGCCGAGGGTGGCATAGGTGAGGCGCATCCCTTCCCGGAACTGGTGGTATTCGGTCTGGGTAAGCACCCGGAAGCCCTGGGCGTTACCTTCGAACCACTCGAGGTCGAGACGCTGGTCGGGAGTCAGTGCCGTCAGATAGTCCGTGCCCTGTTCCTGAAACCATGAGCGGATGGCGCGTTCGCCGGTGTGGCCGAAGGGCGGGTTGCCAATGTCGTGCGCCAGACAGGCGGACTGCACGATATCGCCCAGATCGGTGCTGGCCACCCCATCGGGCAGCAGGCCGCGCCGCTCCAGCGCGTTGCCGACGCGAATGCCCAGCGTGCGGCCCACGCAGGAGACTTCGAGGCTGTGTGTGAGCCGGTTGTGGACGTGATCGTTGGTGGCCAGCGGATGAACCTGGGTCTTGCGCGCCAGCCGGCGAAATGCGCCGGAAAAGACGATCTTGTCGTGATCCCGCATAAAAGCGTTGCGGCCCGATTCATCTTTGGCCGGACGCCCCCCCAGACGCCGCTTGTTGAGCAGCTGGTGCCAGTCCATCGTCGCTCCTTGAATCACTGCCAGGCGCGACAGCTTATCATCGTGACAACATCGCGCCGTCAGTGCCGGGGCACCAGGTTTGCTACCGTGGCCAGCAGCTCTTCGATGGAGAACGGTTTCAGCAGCGCGGCGGCGACGGGTACGTCGTCATCGACCGGCATGGCACTGATCATCAGGATGGGAATGCCGGCGGTCTCGGGATCGGCGCGCAGTGCGTTGATCATGCCCATGCCGCCCATGTTGGGCATAAAGTAATCGGTGATGATGAGGTCGGGGCGCCGGCTGAGTGCTGCGTTCAGACCGGCGCGGCCGGAACTCTCATGGCGCAGCTGAAACCCCTCGGGCTCCAGCGCGCAGACAATCAGTTCCGCAATATGGCGGTCATCTTCGACCACAAGAATGGAAGGAGCGTGCATGTTATCGGACTCACAGCTGCGGCGCGGGGCTCCTTCCTGCGCACGGATATGCCGGCCCTGGCATGTGGTGGCGCAGGTTAACACCGCGCCGTGTGCAACAGACCGTGCTTTTCTGCCTGAGTTCGGTCAGGCGCTGCGGGCGGGTCATTATCAGACGTACTGAGCGGCGAAAACGGAATCCTCTGCTAGACTTTCCGATGTCCTTGCATACCTGCGCCGACGATGAGATCCGGCGGGGCCGATATCAATAATTTTGCTGCCACCCAGCTTCTGGCAGCGACCTGACGCTTGAGACATACATGTTCGAGGAGTTCATCGCGCCCGTCAGCGGGCTGGGGCTGACGGCCCTGAGCAGTCTGCCGCCGATCACGACGCTGCTGGATGCATCCGAAGTGGGCACCTGGCATCGTCTGCTGGGCGATTCACATGTGGTCTGGTCGCCGGAAGCGCAGCGCATTCAGGATGCGCCCGCACGTCGCGAGAGCGCGAAGTCCCTGATGGCGCGGGTCCATCCCGACGACCGTTCACACCTCATGAGCGAGATCCGCCGCGCATTTTCCCGTCCCAGCGGCGTTACGGTGCATTATCGCGTGATAGGCGAAAGCGGGGCCCTGCGGGAGATTGAGGCCCGCGTGGAATGCCTGCGCAATACCGGAGGCCGGGCCTACGCGCTGGCCGGGACCGTGGTCGACCTCTCAGCCCGGCGCGCTGCCATCGAGCTGTACAACCGCACCGAGCGCTGGCTTTCGCAGAGCTACAGCCGCTTCCGCCAGCTCGCGGATGCGATGCCGCTGATCGTCAGCATCGCTGATACGGATGGCGTAATCGAATATCTGAACCGCACGTTCGAAGCCTACACTGGCCTGCCCAGCGCCGGCCTGACCGCGAGCTGGCTCAGTGCCGTTCATGCAGACGATTTAAACGCGCTGCTCGCCAGTGGCTTTGAGGAGCGGCTGGCGCGGGGCGAATCGATGAACCACGAGATGCGGGTGCTGCGGGCCGACGGCGAATACCGTTGGCACCTGGGCCAGATCGTGCCAATCCGCAGCGAGACCGGCGAAGTCGTCAAATGGTACGCGACAGCGCAGGATATTCATGATCAGCGCCTGATGTCGGAGCACGCCAGCCAGCTGGCCCGCCGGCTGCAGGCCACGCTCGACAGCATCACGGATGCTTTTTTTACGGTCGACAACGACTGGCGCATCATCTACGCCAACGACCCGGCCCGGCAGTCGTTTATCGGGGGCCTGGTGCTGCCCTCTACTGGCACCCTGTGGGATCATTTTCCGGCTATTGTCGGCACCGAGTTCGAACACAATTACCGGCGTGCCCTGCGCGAGCGTCGTGCTGTCCACTTTGAAGCCAGCTTCGGTGTCCGCGGTAACTGGCTGGAAGTGAACGCTTACCCCTCGGATGACGGACTGGCCATATATGTACGCGATATCACGACACGCAAGCAGATCGAGGAAAAGGTTCACTTCCTCGCCATGTACGACCCGCTGACCCGGCTGCCCAACCGCCGGCTGTGGCGCGACCGGCTCGAGCATGCGCTGGCGGCCAGCAAACGCACCGGCCGCAAAGCGGCCATCCTGTTCATCGATCTCGACGACTTCAAGACACTCAACGATACGCTGGGGCATGACCTGGGCGACCGCATGCTGCAGCAGGTGGCCGAGCGTCTGCAGAAGTGCGTGCGTGCGACAGACACCGTGGCGCGCCTCGGTGGCGATGAATTCGTGGTGCTGCTCGATGATCTCGATGCCGATGACCGGGAGGCGGCCATCGAGGCGGAGCTGGTGGCGCGCAAGGTGCTGCAACGGCTGAGCGAGCCGTTTCTGCTCGATGCTCACGAGCGGGTGCGCAGCGCCAGCATTGGCGTGGCGCTGCTCGGCTATGCCGACGATTCGGCGGAAGAGCTGATGAAGCGCGCCGACATGGCGATGTATCAGGCCAAAGCGAGCGGTCGCCAGACCCTGCGCTTCTTCGACCCGGCCATGCAGGCAGCCGTAACCGCCCGCGCCGAACTGGAAGGCGGGCTGCGACGGGCACTGGCCGAGGGCGAGCTGAGGCTGGTTTACCAGCCGCAGGTAGATCGCCAGGGGCGCGTGAGAGGCGCCGAAGCACTGCTGCGCTGGCAGGTTGGCGACGCCATGACCGGACCCGATGTTTTTATTCCGGTGGCCGAGGAAACCGGTCTGATCATGCCCATCGGTCGCTGGGTGCTGGCCGAGGCGTGTACCCAGCTCGCGCGCTGGCAACAGTGTGAGGCCACCGCTGCGCTGACCCTTTCGGTAAACGTCAGCGCGCGGCAGTTCCGGCATGAGGATTTCGTGGCCACCGTGACAGAGGTGCTGGCTGAGAGCGGGGCGCCGCCGCATCGGCTCAAGCTCGAGCTGACTGAATCGGTGCTGCTGGAGGACGTCGAAGCTGCAGTGATAAAGATGGCGGCGCTGAACAGCCTCGGCATTTCCTTCTCCCTCGACGATTTCGGCACCGGCTACTCGTCGCTGTTCTACCTCAAGCGGCTCGCGTTTGACGAGCTGAAAATCGACAAGCGTTTCGTCGCTGATGTGACCACCAATCCCAACGATGCGGCCATTGTGCGCGCCATACTGGCGCTGGCCGAGGCGCTCGGGCTGTCGGTCATCGCGGAAGGGGTGGAGACGGAGGACGCCCTGGCCTATCTGCGACGCGAACGCTGCGATGGCTATCAGGGCTATCTGTTCAGCCGGCCGGTGCCACTGGCGGAGTTCGAGACGCTGCTGAGCAGACCGCTCGGTGCTGGCAGCGCGCCGGCGTCCTGAGGACGGGCGCGACAGACGCCAGTGGGCGATACCGGCTCAGCCCGCCGGCCAGATGCCGGCTGCAGCGGGGTCATCACCCACCTGCTGCTCGTCGGGTCCGACCCAGGAGAAACGGGGCACGGTTTCACCGCCGACTTCGACCGAGCCGGTAAACATTTCAAGCGGTCGCACCCAGAGTTCGCGCGCGCCATAGAGCGGCCGGTAGACCACCAGCGACTCCTCGGTCTCGCTGTGTCGCGCCACGCCGATTACCTGATAGTGCGGTCCCTTGTAATGACGGTAGATGCCGGGGGCGATGGTCATGACAGGCTCTCCTGACGTATGAGCGGGCAGCGGGTTATCGGATCAGGGCGTGCCGCCGGGGCGGCTGTCCCGACGCTCGCCACCGAGGTAGTGGGCGAAGGCAGCGACTTCGCCGTCTTCCTGAAACAGCACCACGGCATAGGCGTCGCGGCGATCGTCCACTTCCATGCCGGGTGACCCCAGCGGCATGCCGGGCACCGCCAGACCCGCGGCCACTGGCTGTTCCACCAGCAGCCGCTGCACTTCGGCGGCAGGCACATGACCTTCGATCACATAATCGCCGGCAAATGCCGTATGGCAGCTCCAGAGATTGCGCGGCACGCCGGCTTCGCGCTTGATCCGGTCCATGTTTTCACTGTCATGCACCGTTACCGTGAAGCCATGGTCGCGCATATGGGTGACCCAGTCGCCGCAACAGCCGCAGCTGGCACTCTTGTAGACCACAATTTCCGCTGCATTGGTGGCAGTGGTCTCCGGCGCGGAACGTGCAGCGAGCGGATCGCCGCCGCTCAGCCAGAAGCCCAGCAGCGCACCGGCACCCAGAGCCACCACACAGATCAGCAGAGTCAGCAGTTTTTTCATCGCAGTTTCTGGCCCGGGCCATTCATGTCAGCGGGATGATACGCCAAAAGCAAAAAGGTGCTCAGGGACGGGCAAAAACTGAGCAGGCAAAAAAGAAGGCGCCGGAGCGGCGCCGAAAGACTTTCCTGGACAGGACCGGTCGCGGAGGAGAGCGCGACCCACATCCTAGCGCGATGCGGGCACGGATGCAAACGATTCTCATTAAGTTTTCGGCGGCGAACTCGGTGACGAGGATGGTATCCAAAAATGACGAGTTTCCGATCGGCAGAGGTCCATGCCCACTTTCGAACAGGCGTTGATGCTGCTTCTGCATCTGGGGTTGGCGCTGGCGGCCGGAGCTGCCATCGGTTTCGAGCGCTCCTTCCATGGGCGCGCGGCCGGTTTCCGCACGCATGCGCTGGTCTGCACGGCATCCAGCCTGCTGATGACGCTGAGCCTTTATCAGTGGTTCTGGCTGGAGACGCCGGATCTGGAGCAGATCCAGACCGATCCGACCCGCATGGCGCAGGGCATCATGACCGGCATCGGTTTCCTCGGCGCCGGCGTGATCTACAAGGAGGGCGCCAGTGTCCATGGACTCACCACGGCGGCGTCAATCTGGATCACGGCTGCGATCGGTATCCTGCTGGGCTGTGGTTTCTGGTTTCCGGCGGCTCTGGCGACCGCCATCACGCTGGGTGTGCTGTCAGTGTTCCGCTGGATAGAGGATGTGCTGCCGGTGCAGCAGTACGCGGTCTGCAACCTCGGCTTTGTCACCGACGAGGTGCCCGCGGAGCAGGAGGTAGTCGACCGGCTGCGCCGTTTTGGCTACCGCGTTTCCAGTGTCAGTTACTGGATGGATCAGAGCGCCAGCCGGTTTGAATACCGCATGCTGATCCGGGGACGAGGGCTCGCCCGGCTGGCGGATCTGGCGGCGCAGCTGCGCACCCTGCCACACCTGCATTCGCTGCATGTGGCGCCAGCCGGTCGCTGAGTATTACTGGTCGGCATCCGGCGTGGCAGGGTGCAGCCAGCCGCGCGGGTGTCGTTCGCGGTTTACCGCCACATAGATCTCGCTCAGGAAGAACAGCAGCCCGACGATCAGCGACACCATCGCCAGAATAAACAGCCCGGCTACCACCCCGCCGATTGAAGCCGGTATGAAAGTGCTGACAAACAGCGTCGCGATCACCGCACAGATCAGCAGGGCACAGATGGTGCAGAGCGTGATGGCGACGTTAATCAGCGATTTGCGCTCGGCCAGTCGCGCCATTTCCAGACGCAGCAGGTGCTGCTCCGATTCAGCGGTCGTTGGCAGTCGCGCCTCCACCGTGCGTGACCGGTCGATGATACGTGCCAGGCGGTTGGTCAGCACCGCCAGCAGGGAACCTATACCCGTGAGCAGGAATACCGGTGCCACCGCCAGCTGAATGCTGTGCGCTACGGTTGAAGCTGCGAAAAGAAGGGTCTGATCAGTTTCCATACGGGTTCTGCCGTTGAGATAGGGTCATTGAAGCGCAGGATGCAGAGGCCGACAAGCGGTGTTGCAAAGAATGCCCGACAGTTGACCAGACCGGGGGAACTCACGACTATGTGGCCCTTTTTTGTCCCGGCTGGAATTTGTAATGGAAGCTCTGATCGCGTCGACCCTGGCGGTGGCGCTTGCCGAAATCGGCGACAAGACCCAACTGCTCTCGCTGTTCCTGGCCGCGCGTTTTGCCAACCGCTGGGGCATCCTGGCCGGTATCACGGTCGCGACCCTGATCAACCACGGACTCTCTGCCTGGCTCGGTGCATGGGCGGCTGGATGGATGCCGGACGGTGTCATGAAGTGGGTGGTGGCGTTGTCGTTCATGGCCATCGCTGTATGGGTGCTGATTCCCGATCGTGACAGTGAGGGCGAGTCGCCCATGCTGCGTTACGGCGCATTCCTCGCTGCCACCGTACTCTTCTTTATCGCCGAGATTGGTGACAAAACGCAGGTCGCCACCGTGGTGCTGGCGGCGCGCTTCGATGCCGCAGTCGAGATGGTCATCATCGGTACCACGCTGGGAATGCTCATTGCCAACGCGCCGGTGGTATGGGCCGGTGCCTGGCTGATGAGCAGGCTGCCGTTGCACTGGACCCGTCGCGCGGCGTTTGTGCTGTTCCTGCTATTCGGTGTGGCGGCACTGGTGGCCTGGTAAAGATGGCCTGGTAAATCAGTGCCGGTGCGCCGCCAGCGCCTGGGTGTCCCGGCACGCTTCAGCAGGTAGTTCCAGCTCGACGGTGGTATGCGCCAGCCCGAATGGACGCAATGCCTCTTCTATCGTCTGCTTGAGAGCACGCTGTTCGGCAGCCGACAGCTCCCGCTGCAGCAGCAGATGAGCCGTCAGCACGTGATGTTCGCCGTCCAGTGACCAGAGATGAAGATGGTGGCTGCCGGCGACCTGAGGCAGTGCTTCCAGCTGCTGGCGCACCTGCTCAGTCAGTCCGGGGTCGGGCGTGCGCTGCAGGAACAGGCGCGCCGTCTGCGCCAGGTTGCGGATGACATTGATCAGTATCAGCAGGGTGACGCCGATCGACAGCAGCGGATCGATCACCGCCCAGCCAGTAAAATGCATCACCACGCTGCCGACCAGTACAGCGGCCCAGCCCAGCGTGTCTTCCAGCAGGTGCCAGCTCAGCATCTTCTCGTTCTGGGTGCGCCCGGCGCGGAGCTTCAGGGCACCGGCGCCGTTCACCACCACACCGACGATGGCGAGCCAGAACATGCCGGCGGTATGGGGCAGCTCCGGCGCCCACAGCCGGGGCAGTGCCTGACTGATGACCCAGGCTGATCCCGCCAGCAGGATCACCCCGTTGAGCACAGCGCTCAGCAGCGACAGGCGGCGGTAGCCGTAGGTGTAGTGCTGGTTAGGCGCGCGCCGGGCCAGCCGTGCGGCGCCCCAGCCGAAAGCGATGGCGAGGCTGTCGCCGAGATCGTGCACCGCATCGGCCAGGATCGCCACACTGTTGGTGAGCAGTCCGCCGATCAGTTCAACGACAGCAAAACCGGCATTGAGCCAGAAGGCGATGCCGATGCGACGGCTTTCGCCGCCGTGGTCATGCGTGTGCATGCAAACTCTCCGACTGCTGTCAGAAGTAGCGCCCTAGCACCTCGGCCAGCGCCTCCATGCTCACCGGCTTGCTGATGTGCTCCTGCATGCCCGCCTCGAGGCTGCGCTCGCGATGCTCCGGCAGCGCATGCGCCGTCAGCGCGACAATCACCACTGGCCGTCGCCCCAGCGCACGCTCATGCTGGCGGATGGTGCGGGTGGCGAGATAGCCATCCATATTAGGCATTTCGCAATCCATAAAGATGATATCGAATCGTGCATCGCTGGCGGTGGCGCGTCGTACGGCAGAAATTCCATCCGGCCTCAGCTCAACCTGGACACCGAAGCGGCGCAGCATGGCTTCGATCACCTGCCGGTTGATCGGGTTGTCTTCGGCTACCAGTACTCGCAGACCTGGGAGGTGGAGGGCCGTATCGGCGGCGTCGGTCCGGTCAGCCGGGACCGGCTGGCGCAGTGCCAGATTGAGGATAGCCGCAAACTGGGCGGTGGACGTCGGCTTCACGTAGGCTGCGCTGAAGCGCGTGTTGCGCAGCGCCGAGCGGCTGGGTGGCGCGCTGGAGGCAGTCACCAGTACCCGCGGCACGTCGGCCAGCGCCGGATCGGTGAGGTTACGGTCGACCTGAAAGCCATCGATCTCCGGCATGTCGAGGTCGACGACGATCACGTCAGGACGCTGTTCCCGCGCGGCGCTGACCGCACCGGCCGGATTGCGCAGGCCGGTCACTGTCATTCCCAGCGCCTGCGCCTGTTCGGTCAGGATGCGCAGATAGGCTTCACTGTCATCGATCGCCAGCAGGTGCCGTCCGTGCAGACTGGCTGGCGGCTGGTCTGGCTCGCGGTCGCATTGCAGCCAGATATTGAACCAGAAGGTTGAGCCCTGCCCCGGTTCACTGTGTACGCCGATTTCGCCATCCATCAGTTCCACCAGACGCTGGCAGATGGTGAGCCCGAGCCCGGTGCCGCGCAGACCGCCCCGCAGATTGCTTGAGTTTTCGCCCACTTGAATGAAAGGCCGGAACAGCCGCTGCAGGTCAGCCGGTGCAATGCCGGTGCCGGTGTCGCTCACCTCGCAGCAGAGCTGCACACGATCACCACACTGCGCGCCCGGTGTGATACGGAGGGTCACTTCACCCTCCTCAGTGAATTTGAAGGCGTTGTTGAGCAGATTGGTAAGAATCTGCTGCACGCGCACTGGGTCGCCTCGCAGATGCAGTGGCATCTCAGGCGCTACCGAAGCGACCAGCCGCACCGCGCTGGAGGTGCTGGAGCGGAACGGCGCCACAGCATCCTCCACCAGCTCCGACAGGTCGATGGCGCGCTCGGTGAGTTCGAGCTTGCCCGCTTCGACCTTGGAGAAGTCGAGAATGTCGTTGATGACCGTCAGCAGTGTGTTCCCGGACCGCTGGATGGTCCGGGCGTAGTAGCGCTGGGTCTCATCGAGTGCTGTCGTCTGCAGCAGTTCGACCATGCCGAGCACGCCGTTCATCGGTGTGCGGATCTCGTGGCTCATGTTGGCGAGAAACTCGCTCTTGGCACGGCTGGCGGCTTCGGCGGACTGTTTGGCGCGGCGCAGCTCCTCTTCGAGGCGGTGGCGCTCGGTAATATCGGTGACAGCGGCAATGGCGCGCACCGGATCTCCGTTGTTGTCCCGATGCACCTCGCCCTGCAACGAAATCCAGCGCTCCTTGCCGTCGGGCCGCACGATCCGGCACTGGGCCTGCAGGCGGCCACTCTGCAATGCCGCGTCCAGCGCTGTGGCGAGTGCAGCCCGGTCGTCGCCATGCACCCGTTCCAGCAACGCCCGCCGATCCCACTCCTGCGACGGGCCATAGCCGAAGATCTGGTTGAAGCGGGGGGTGACGATCGAAACTCCCCGCCGCACATCGAGGTCCCACACACCCATGGCGGCGGCTTCGAGGGCCAGCTTGAGGCGCTCTTCACTGGCGCGCGCCAGCGCCTCGGCCTGCTCGCGCTGACTCGAAGCCCGGTCGGCTTTGCTGAGCGCCCGATAACGCCGGGCCGTTTCCGCTTCGAGGCTGCGATGGACCGCAGCCAGCTGGGCGGCGCTGGGCAGCGTCAGAGCATGCGGTAGTAGTCGCCACAGCAGGATGGCGGCGGCCACAGCCAGCACGGCAGTCAGCGCGCGGAGGACAATATCCAGTTCGTAAACGCGCAGCCACAGCGGCCAGAGGCCGGTGAGATGGGTGAGGCCGCAGACGATGCTGAACGCCGCCAGCAGCCAGACGCCACGATGGACGGCGCCCTTCCGGCGGCGCAGGGCCAGCCACAACGCGACGGGAACGGCGAGAAAGGCGAGGGCAATCAGGCCATCCGCTGCGACTTGCAGCCACAGCAGCGGCCCGTCGTCAGGTCCATACCTGTAAGCGCTTACTCGCGCTGCAGTCCGGGCGGTGAAAAGAGATTCCATTCGTGACTCCTGCGGCCGGCAGGCTCCGCTCCAGCGGAACAGCCTGACAAAGAGGGCAAACCGGCATCAAGGCGTTTTCCAGTGCGCAGGAATGAGTGTAGGCGAGACCATTGGAGTTGTGACTCGGCCATTTCCTGAGGTGATTGTGCGTGCTGGGGGAGCAGTCCGGCATAGGCCACGCAAAGGCCCGAGCGGGTTCGGAAGAGTTACCGAATTAATGAAACTGTAACCTTTTTTCTCGAAAGATGTTACCGGTTTTTATTTACATACACCTGTGTAGGTGTCTATAGTGGCGCCACTCGCGTTCGCTAAATCTCTTTTTAGCTCAGGTGGTATTTATGGCTATTCCCCGTGTCCGGATCGGGCGTCGCGCAGCTGGCGCGCTGATCGGGCTGGCCTTCAGCGGCGGCATTCTGATGATGTTCGCCGGCAGCGCAGCAACGGCCGCCAAAGATGAAGCGCCTGCCGCCCCCGCCCCGCTGGTGACCGTCATTGAAGCCCAGCTGCGCGAGGTGGCAACCGAGCGTGGCTACTCGGCGCGTACCGAGAGCGTGCAGCACGTTGAGGTGCGCGCCCGGATCGACGGTATTCTGCAGGAGCGCAACTATCAGGAAGGGGAGCTGGTAAAGGCCGGCGATACCCTGTTCGTGATCGAGCCCGAGCGCTATCAGGTCAGAGTGCAGCGTGCCGAAGGTGAGCTGAAACGGGCCCAGGCGCAGCACAGGCAGGCCGCGCGTGACTGGGAACGCATCAGCAAGCTGTTCGAGACCAAAATGGTAAGCGAGCGGGAGCGCGATCTTGCGCGTTCGGCGCTGGAGCTGGCCGAGGCCGACGTGGCCGTCGCCCAGGCGGCGCTGGAGGATGCGCGCATCGAGTACGCCTATACCAGCGTGAAAGCGCCGATTGCCGGCGTCACCAGCCAGAAAGAGCTGGCCATTGGCAATCTGGTGCAGGATCAGACGCTGCTGACCACCATTATCCAGCTCGATCCGCTCCATGTGCAGTTCGCCGTGCCCGAAGCAGACGCGCTGGCCCTGCGCCGCGCATTGCGTGGTGGCGAGCCGGTCAGTGTGAGCCTGTTGCTGGCAGACGGCAGCCGTCATCCGCATCCGGCCCGCATCGATTACACCGGTGCCGCCGTCGACCCGGCCACCGGCACCGTCCAGGTGCGCGCCGTGGTCGCCAACCCCGATGGGGATCTGATGCCGGGTCAGTTTCTGCGGATCGGTCTGGTGAACGGTGCGCCGCTGCCGTCGCTGGTGATCCCGGCCAGCGCGGTAACACAGGGGCCGCAGGGCCCTGCCGTATTCGTCATTAATAATGACAGTGTGGCCGAGCTGCGGCCGGTGACGCTGGGCCCGACGCTGGCCGACGAAGTGGTGATCGAGCAGGGACTGCAGGCTGGCGAACAGGTGGTCATTGACGGCGTCGCCCGCATCCGCCCCGAGGAAAAAGTGCGGATCGTCGAGCGCCACAGCCGTCACGACGATGCGCTGGCCAGTACCCAGCGACCCAGCGCCAATATCTAGGCTGACTGCCGTGCTGCGGCGCGGCGGCTTACTGCATCCCTGATCAGCAGTGGGCTGGCGCCTGAGCTGTGGCTGGCCTCGCCAGAGTCTCCGTGCGCCACCCGTGTTAGTCATTTGCCGTGTCACATCGCGCGCAGCAGCGCACCAGGAAGTCTGCTGCGCTGAGGATAACTGATGATCTCGCGCTTCTTTATCGATCGCCCCATCTTCGCGATCGTGGTCTCCACCGTCATCGTCCTGGCAGGCCTCGCTGCGCTGCGTGGCTTGCCCATTGACCAGTATCCCGACGTAGTGCCACCCCAGGTAAGGGTAATGGCGACTTACAATGGCGCCAGTGCCGAGGTAGTGGCTGAGTCGATTGCGGCGCCGCTCGAGCAGCAGATCAACGGCGTCGACGACATGATCTACATGCAGTCGACCAGCTCCGACGATGGTTATATGCGCATGACCATCACCTTCGCCATCGGCACCGATCCGGACCAGGCGATGATCAACGTCAATAACCGGGTGCAGCAGGCGTTGCCCCAGTTGCCGGCGGAGGTGCGCCAGTTCGGCGTGCAGGTCAACAAGGCGACCACTTCCTCGCTGGGCATGGTGGCGCTGACCTCGCCTGATCGCAGTCGCGACGTGCTGTTCATGAGCAACTATGCGCTGCTCAATATCGTCGATGATCTGAAGCGGATTCCCGGCGTGGGTGACGCTTCGCTGGTCGGCGCCAAAAACTATTCAATGCGCATCTGGCTCGACCCCGACAAGCTCGTCAGTTATCGCCTGACGACCTCGGACGTTGCGGCGGCCATCCGGGAACAGAACTCGCAGTTCGCGGCAGGAAAACTGGGTGAGCCGCCGGCCAGCACGCCATTCACCTTCTCGGTCTCCGCCGAAGGGCGGTTCAATGAGCCGGAGCAGTTTCGCAACATCATTCTTCGCTCCAACCCGGACGGGTCGGCACTGCGTCTGAAAGATGTGGCGCGGATCGAACTCGGTGCCCAGCAGTACGGGTTCAACGCTATCTATAACGGCGAGCCGGCAGTACCGATCGAGATTCTGCAGCAGCCCGGGGCCAATGCGCTCGACACCATCGACGCCGTACGCAAGCGGATGGAAGAGCTCGGCGCCATGTTCCCCGAAGGGCTGGAATGGTCCATGCCCTACGACACCACGGTGTTCGTCCGCAACTCGATTGACCGCGTCATCCATACCTTGGTGGAAGCGGTGATCCTCGTCGTCGCAGTGGTATTCCTGTTCCTGCAGAACTGGCGCGCCACGCTGATTCCCCTGCTGGCAGTGCCGGTTTCGCTGATCGGTACCTTTGCCGGCATGTACGCGCTCGGCTTTTCGATCAACCTGCTGACGCTGTTCGGTCTGGTGCTGTCGATCGGTATCGTGGTGGACGACGCTATCGTGGTGCTCGAAAACGTCGAGCGGATCATGCGTGAGCAGGGCCTGAAAGCACGGGAAGCGGCACGTCAGGCGATGGATGAGGTAACCGGACCCGTCATCTCGATCGTGCTGGTGCTCTGTGCGGTGTTCATTCCGGTGGCGTTCATGGGCGGCATGGAGGGCGAGATGTATCGTCAGTTCGCCATCACCATCGCCATCTCAGTGCTTATTTCGGGCATCGTGGCGCTCACCCTGAGTCCGGCACTGTGCGCGCTGATGCTGAAGTCGGGCCATACCGAACCCAACCGGTTTTTCCGTGCCTTCAACCGCGGCTTCGAGCGCCTCACGCGCGGCTACCTGAGTGGTGTGACTTTCCTGCAGCGCCGGGTGCTGCTGGGCTGTGTGCTCTATGCGGTGCTGATCGGTATGGCGGTCCTGCTGTTCAATCGGTTGCCAGGCGCCCTCCTGCCGGAAGAAGACCGCGGCTACATGGTCGTGCAGACAATTCTGCCGCCGGCGGCGTCACTGGAGCGGTCTACCGCGGCCGGCAGTGCGCTCAATGACGCCATGATGGCGATGCCTGAGGTCGATGGCATGCTGGTCTTCTCGGGCTTCGATATTCAGGCGGGCGCGATGCGTACCTCCGCCGGGGTCGGTTTCCCGATTCTGGCTGACTGGTCGGAGCGGAAGGGTGAGGATCAGTCGGCCATGGCGCTGATTCCGCGCATCATTGGCCTCAGCGGGCAGGTGCCCGAAGCGAAAATCAACGCCTTCAACCCGCCACCCATCGCCGGGTTGTCGTCAACCGGTGGCTTCGATGTTTTCCTGCAGAGTCGCTCCAATGTCTCTGCCGAAGAGATGCAGAAAGCACTCGGGGCGCTGCTGGCGGAAGCGGGCAAGGATCCGTCCATCGGCTATATGTTCCCGCAGTTCGAGAGCAATGTGCCGCGCTTCTCGGCCGAGGTTGATCGCGACAAAGCCAAGTCGCTGGGCGTCCCCATCAACAGCGTATTCGAGGCGATGCAAAGCACCTTCGGCGCGCTCTACGTCAATGACTTCACGCTGTTCGGGCGCAACTACCGGGTCTATATGCAGTCGGACGCCGATTTCCGTTCCGCCAGCGCCGATCTCGACCGGGTGTTCGTGCGATCGGCCGACGGCGACATGATCCCGCTGTCCGTGCTGGTCACCATGAAGAGGGTCTCCGGCCAGGATGTCATTCACCGCCTCAACGGTTTCTACAGCGCCAAGATCAGTGGTGCCCCGGCACCGGGCCGCAGCTCGGGCGAGGCGCTTGCGGCTGTGCAACGGGCGGCGGAAAAGGTGCTCTCCAATGAATTCCAGCTGGCGTGGACCGGCGCTGCCTATCTTGAACTGGAGGGCAGCGGCGCTGGCGGCACTGCCTTCCTGTTCGGCCTGATCATGGTGTTCCTCATCCTTGCTGCCCAGTATGAGCGGCTGGATCTGCCGGTTGCGATTCTGACGGCAGTGCCATTCGCGGTGTTCGGTGCCGCGCTGGCGATGTGGATGCGGGGGCTCACCAATGATCTTTACTTCCAGGTCGGTCTGCTGGTGCTGATCGGACTGTCGGCGAAGAACGCGATTCTGATCGTTGAATTCGCCGTGCTGGAGCGGCGCAAAGGTCTCAGTGTGTTCGAAGCAGCACGCTCGGCGGCCCGCCTGCGCTTCCGCCCGATCGTCATGACCTCGCTTGCCTTTATCCTTGGCTGTCTGCCGCTGGCCATCGCCAGTGGTGCGGGTGCCGCCAGTCAGCACTCGCTGGGCACCGGGGTGGTGGGCGGCATGCTGGCGGCCACCTTCCTGGCAACATTCTTTATTCCGCTCTTCTATCAGCTGATCGAGAGCGCGATGAATCGCCTGCGAGGCCGCAGCAACACGGCGGCGGAAGGGGTGGGGTGAGGCATGGCTCGTCGCACCAAGGCCGAAGCGGAAGAGACGCGCGAGGCGATTCTCGATGCGGCGGCGCGTGTGTTCGTCGAGAAGGGCGTCAGCAGCGCCACGCTGGCGGAGATCGCCCAGCGCGCCGGTGTCACCCGGGGGGCGGTCTACTGGCACTTCAGGAACAAGGCGGATCTGTTCAATGCCACGATGCAGCCGTTACGCCTGCCGCTGGACGAGATGGTGGCGGGCCTGATTGCCGACACTATCACCGATCCCATAGACCAGCTGCGCGAGGCAATCTACCCGGTGCTGGAACGGCTGCGCACTGATGAAAGCTACCAGCGACTGTTCATCATCTGGTTCCACCGCATCGAGAATGCGTCCGAGCTGGAGATCATCGCCGGCAAACAGCGCGATACCGAGCGTCATCGCGAGGTCGTCCTGCAATTGTTCGAACGGGCGCAGCGGCAGGGGCAGTTGCGTGAAAGCGTAACCCCGGCCTCCGCCGAACTTGCCATCCGGCTGCTGCTGATCGGCCTGTACACCGAGTGGTTGCGCGACACCAGCAGGTTCGATATCAGCGTCGAAGGGCGGGCAGCGGTAGAAGCCTTGCTGTCCGGTCTGCTCAGGTGCCGTTGAGACAGCGCATCAGGCGGAGGGGCGGGATGGTTCGTCAGCCGCAGGCGGCATCGCTTCCTGCTCATCCCTGCGGGCGCTGTCGAGGAGACGCAGCACTTCCTCATCCGACAGCTGGTGGAACTCCTGATAGTGCATGCCCACCGCGCGGAATGGTTCGGGGGTGGCCAGGCAGACCACCTTGTCGGCTTCGGGCGCCAGCTGCTTCAGCGTTTCCGCCGGCGCCACCGGCACGGCGAGAATCAGCCGATGCGCTCCCGCCCGCGCCAGCGCCTTGAGCGCGGCGCGCATGGTGCCGCCGGTGGCGATGCCATCATCTACCACAATCACGCTGCGACCGAGCAGTGACGGCAGTCGCCGTCCGCCGCGGTAGTGTTGTCGGCGGCGCTCCAGCTCGGACAGCTGCTGTTTCACCTCCTGAGCGAGATAGGCCTCCGTCGCATCGCAGCGCGCGACCGCCCGCTGATCGAGTACCACTTCAGGCTGCAGGCCTTCGACGATGGCACCAATGCCGAATTCGGGATTACCGGGTGCGCCCAGCTTCCGTACCAGCAGCAGCTCCAGGGGTGCACCCAGACGCGCTGCCACTTCGTAGCCGACGGGTACTCCGCCGCGCGGCAGTGCCAGCACCAGCGGATTGCTGAGACCAAGTTTGGCGACCGCTTCCGCCAGCTGGCGTCCGGCCGCGTGCCGATCCACAAAGTAACTGACGTTCATCTCGCCTCCTTGAGCCGGCGTCGAGCTGGGCGTCACGGGTTCTGATAACCCGTGGCACGGAGCTCAAGTTCGTCTTCACCGGGATTGCCCCTGAAGAAGAGGCCGCCTGTGGCTGAGCTGCGGCCAGGTATATAGTCGAGCGTCACTTCCGCTTCCTCAGGCGGACCCGCCGCTGGCGTCAGCGTGCCGACGATGCGCACCTGGGCGGCGGTCTCGGAGCCGTTGTTGGCCGCGGTAAATCGCACCAGGTAATCCGCGCCGCTGCGATCGATCGCATCGACCGTGATGGCAATGTCAGGCGGTGAGTGATCGCCCAGCAACCCCTGGTAAAGCAGATAGCCGAGTGATGCGACTACCAGCACTGCACCAGCTGCTGCCACCCAGCGTTCGAGCAGCAGCGCCATGTGTGAATCGCCACTGCCGGCAGGCGCCAGGGGCTGCTGCTGATGCTGCGCATGCTCATCCATACTACAGCACCAGCCGTGATACAGCGGCGCCGACACCGGCCGGGAATGCGAGCACTGTCGACGACATGATATTGAGCTCCAGACCGCTCCCCTCGAAGCGGCCAAAAGTCCACAGCACGTATGCGCTCACCAGCAGCGCCACGGCATAGCCAGCGATGGTGAAGCTGTAGAACACCGGTCCATGACCCAACGCGTCGGGACCTGCTTCGGTGCCCCGGAATGCCAGCATATACACCATGGCGTGCATGATGGCGAGTGTGAACACGCTCAGCAGCAGTGCATGCCAGACGCTCATCTTGTAGGCGATCAGCACCATCTCTTCGGTGGGAGCGACGTTGAGGGCAAGCAGCAGCGCACCGGCGGCCATGATGAACAGCTCACCGCCATAGCTGGCACACACCACATCATCGTCACCGTTGTCCTTCTGGCCCAGCTGCTTGCTGGCAATCACGGCGCCGATACTGGCCGGAATGGTGAGCAGAATCGCCTTGCCGGCCATGGCATCGAACGAGTCAACCGGTTTAACAATGGCAAGCAGCACCAGGATCCCGATCACCAGCAGGGCGCCCACCACCCAGGCGGTCAGCGCATCGATGGCATCTTCCCAGAGATCGAGTGTGTGCTTGAAGCCGGAGAAATAAGACAGCCCCACCAGCAGTGGCAGCAGCACCACCAGCAGCAGTGCGATCTTGAGGCGGTCGAGATAGAAACCGAGCTCCCACATTTCCATCGTCATCAGCAGCGGCAGCACGAACAGCAGGGCGCCCGCTGAGGCGCGTCCCATCGCTCGCCAGAATCTGGACGTTTCCTGATGCACCGATGCGCCGCTCCGGGCTAATTGCTGACCTCAGCTAAGACGCCGGGCGAGGAGGCGAGTTCTGCCGCCAGCTGTGCCGGAGCAGTGCCCGGCTTTCCGTCGTATCAGGTGTATGGTTGCGCAAACTGGCCCGTCGCGGGCGTCGCCGGCAAGAAATCCGGGTCGGTCGCCAGATCTCCGTCGGGTTCCGACGCGTCGAGTCGCGCCAGGAAGCGCTCCAGCCAGTGATTGACGTCATTGTTGCAGAGGTGGTCCATCATTGAGCGCCAGCGCGACCGGCGCTCCGACAAGCTCATCTGCAATGCGCGCGCCATCGTTTCCGCCATTTCATCCTGGTCGTAGGGATTGACGCGCAATGCCGCATCGAGCTCGGCGGCAGCACCGGCAAATCGCGAGAGGATGAGAACGCCCGGATCTTCCGGCGCCTGACAGGCCACGAACTCCTTGGCGACCAGGTTCATGCCGTCGCGCAGCGGCGTGACGACAGCGACCTGGGCGATGCGGTAAAAGCCAGCCAGTCGTCGCTGCGAAAACGATTTGTTGACGTAGCGAATTGGAATCCAGTCCGGCTCGGCATACTGGCCGTTGATATGGCCGGCGGCCTGCTCCAGCACGACGCGCAACTGCTGATATTCCGGCACCTGCGACCGGCTCGGTGGTGCAATCTGCAGCAGCGTCACGCGGTTGCGGAGTTCGGGGTGGTGCTCGAGCATGCAGGCGAATGCTTCGAACCGTCCCGGCAGGCCTTTTGAATAATCGAGGCGGTCGACGCCGATCATCAGCGCCCGGCCGCTCAGGCTGCTACGCATGCGTTGCATGGCCGGCAGTCCGGCGGCTTTTTCGGCGTACTCGACAATGGCGCGCGTGTCGATGCTGATAGGGAACACCGCTGCCTGGAATACGCGGCCATCCGGCATGTGGAGCGCGCCGTCACTCTGCAGGCGGGCGCTCAGTGTCTGCGTGAAATACTCCCGCAGTGCGCGCAGGTCTTCGCCCGACTGAAGCCCGACCAGATCGTAATACTGCAATGCGCCAATCAGCTCGCGGTGCGGCGGCAGCGTCCGCAGCAGCTCTTCGGGCGCGAGCGGGGTATGCAGGAAAAAGCCGATGCGATTGTTGAACCCCAGCCGCCGCAGGTGACCGGCCAGCGGTATCAGGTGGTAATCGTGAATCCAGATAATGTCATCGGGACGGATCAGCAGTGCCAGCCGTTCGGCAAAGCAGCGATTCACGGCCTGATAGCTGGCGTAGGTATCGCGGTGGTATTCCACCAGATCGAGCCGGTAGTGGAACAGCGGCCACAGCACGCGATTCGCGAAATTGGCGTAGTAGCCTTCCAGGTCACTCTCGTGCAGATCCATGGTGGCGAACACGACATTGCCACGCTCTTCCCGGTGCAGCTGTGGTTCGCAGCCGTCCGCGACGGTCTGGCCGCTCCAGCCGAACCAGATACCGCCGCGCGCCGCGAGCGCCGCCCGCAGCGCTGTCGCCAGACCACCGGTCTGCAGCTGATCGGGATTCGCGACCCGGTTGGAAACTACTACCAGGCGCCCTGCGCCGGCGCTCCTGCCGCCTGCGGCATTACTCGAATGGGTTTCACTACTCTCATGAATGGTGTCGTTCACTGTTCGCTCCAGCACTGCAATTGCTTCAGGACTGCTGCGGGGTCGGCCAGTTCACCATCGGCAATGGCGGCAAGCGTAGGACCGACGGCAATGCCAGCGCCGCCCAGCCGCTGAGCCGCTTCGATCGCAAAGGCGTCGGTGAGGTCGTCGCCGATAAAGAGAGGGCGCCGGCCGGCGAAAGGCGGCTGGGCGCTAAGACGTCGCAGGGCATCACCTTTGTTGATGCCGGCCGGCTTCAGCTCGAACACGCACTTGCCCGGCTGGATGACCAGACCGGTGGCGCCGGCGATCCGCTCGGCGCCAGCGCGCAGGGCGGCTTCATGCGCGGGCGCCTTACGCCAGTGCAGGGCGATCGTCCGCCCCTTATCCTCGATCAGCACGCCGGGCAGGGCGCGTACCAGCTCATGCGCGCGCTGACGCGCGTCCTCAAGGGCGGCGAGATCCACTGGCAGCAGCTGGCTGGGGCCGGGGCTGCTGCGCCACTCTGCGCCGTGGAGCCCGGCACCGGCGCACTGTAACGGCTGGAAGAGCTGGTCGAGTTCGGCAAGCGGGCGGCCGCTGATCAGGGCCAGGGCACCATTGAGCTGCTGCTGCAGCTTGCCCAGCAGGAGGGGCAGGGTGGGTGATACGACGACCGCATCAGGCGAGGGCGCAATTTCAAGCAGCGTTCCATCCACATCGAGGAACAACGCCCAGCCGGTAAGGGTAGCGGGCAGCACGTGCTGAGCCTGGCGACTGCTGTCTGCCGATGATCTGGCGGTCAACCTCGTCCTCCCTTAATCGATGTCAGGTATCTCCGGGGTTTAATGTTGCGCTGCATGCCGCTGGCGGCGGGTCTCCCAGCCTTTTTTGGCTGCCGCGCTGCGCTCGGCATGCGTGCGTTTGCTGGCAGCGATGCGGCCGCCGCGCCGCGAAGAGGTCTTCCGCTCGGGCTGGTTACGACCGCTGCCGGATTTATTGCCGCCGCCAGACTCCTTGTTAACCGTTGCCCAGGCGCGTCGCTCCGCCTCCTTCTCAGAAACGCCGCGCTCTTCATAGCCTGCTTCAATATGCCGCGCCTTGCGTTTCTGCTTGTCGGTGTATTTACGCTTGTCTCCAACGGGCATAACCACCTCCTGCTACGACCAGTTCGGCTATTGCCGGTCTGGTAAAACCGAA
>JAJUJZ010000037.1 GCA_029265075.1 Gammaproteobacteria bacterium
ACCTGCTCCATAAAGGCGCCGGCCTGCGCCGGGTCCCAGGCACAGAGGGCGTCGACGGCGAGATTGCCGGGGCCGAGAACCCTGAGCACGCCTTCAACGCGCTCCAGATCCTCTTCGACCGAATGCTGCCCGACAATCATCTTGGCCTGTCGTACGCCTCGCCGCAGACATGCTGCAGCGACACCCTCCAGCTCATGGTCCTCTGCAAATGCCAGGGCATTGCTGTCGTAGCAGTGCAAAGTTTTACGGCTGGCACCCCAGAGTTGCGCACAAGGCTGTTCGAAATAGTGACCGGCAAGATCCCAGGCGGCCAGGCTGAGGGCGTTGCTCGCGGAGCGCGTTGCCCGATCCACGGCGCGGGTATCAATCGCGATCTCTTCGATGCTCAGCAGGTGAGCGGGTGTCAGCGGCAGCGCTTCGAGCAAATTGCCGATCGCCTCGCAGGCAGCCATGGCGCCGGGCTGATCGACATGCATCGTATAGCCAAAGCCACGTCGCCCGTCGTCCTCCTGCAGCAAAACCCAGGCACCGTATATCCGATCCATCTCCAGACCGTTCCGCAGCCTGAACCGCTTGATCGGAATGGTGACTGCACCGATCCGGGCGGAAAGCTTCCGCCCCAGAAACTGTGAGTCATTGGTCACGCGGTCACTCGCGACAGCAGATTTCTTCATCGTCCTGCCCTCCTCTGGCCGTAACTTCTGGTGTCAGGTGGGCATCTGCTCGAACGAGCAGTAGATGCGCTTGCCGCATTCCGCACCGATGCCACCCCGTACTGCACCTGGCCGAATATCGTGCCAGCTCGGAGCTACCGCCGGGCTGAGAGGTCTGGAATTGGGCATCGACAGCCACAGCCGCAGCAGGTGACGCCGCCGCTCCGGCTCGTCGTAATCTTCGAACGCCGTGCGCCCGTGAATCAGTACATGATTGTTGATGAGCTGAATGTCGCCCGGCTCGAACATCATGTCGAGCATGAACTCGTCGCTGTTGGCCAGCTTGTCCACCAGCTCGAGCGCTTCGCGCTGCGCATCGGTGAGACACGGCGCATCCGGGATCCGCTGCGACTGCTGCACCAGCACCGGCAGCCAGAGGCTGGAAAATTTATTGCCAACGCGTGAGAACATCGGTTGCATGAAGACGCGCGGCCGATCACCCAGGTACTTGTCAGGCACCACCGACAGCCAGGGGAACGGCTCATACAGCACCGCCAGCAGGTCGGGCCGCGTGCGCGCGATCTCGTTATGAATAGCGAGGGTGCTGGCGATCAGCGAGCGGCCGCCCGCTTTGGCCGTACGCATCACACAGAGCGCGACCACATCGGTCGAGTCGGCATGGAACCCGCCGGCGATATTGGAGTTGTAAAGGCGACCGGTGTTCTCGCCGAAATGTCGCACATCGCCGAGATATTCGCCGTTATAGGTCTGGCACACCGCCGTGCCCAGATGCAGCCCCAGTCCCCAGAAAATCAGCCGCATCTCCTCTTTGCTCCAGCGCTCGGCTGGCAGACCACGGATGACCTTGATCCCATAGCCGTTCTCGAGCGCGTCACTGATCTGTTCGAGCACGGCCGCAAACCGGGGGAGCGGGAAATCAGCCCTGGTAGCCGAATCAAATGAGTGACCGCTCTGCTTCAGGCAGGCAAGCGCACTTTCAATCTCTGCCACCTCTGCCGCAGTGAGGTGATGAATCCAGTCGCTCTTTTCCCGCAGTTCAGCTGCACGCCACGCTGCCGGATCTTTGATTATCAGATTATCCATGTTGCACGCTCCGTGAACGAGTTACGTTAAGCATGCTTACTGAATGGCCTCATGTCAACGAATTTGCATGCGACAGGCAGAATTCTTGGAACGTGAGTGGCAGCGATTACTTTCAGCCACAGCGCTGAAGACCACTTGCTAACGGGACGACGTTCGAGCCGCCAGCCGCATCAGCCAGTCCGCATGGGGGGGGCGTCGCGCAACGAGAAAAACGGTGACAAACGCAATCGAAACAGGGGCGAGCTGAACGGCGCGACGTCGGGAAGAAACTGGAAGATGGAGGCAGCCCCACCAGCCACACCCCGGCACACGAATCGATGACTACCGTTGCTCCCTTCCGGGCCTGGCGGGGTTCACCATCTATCGTTGCGAGGGGACCGGTGGGACTACCATTGAGCCTTGCAGCCGGCCGCGCAAGGCCGCGTATTCTGCGCGATTCCCGGGCCCGATGCAAGATAAGCAGTTTTCCACTTGAGAAAGCCCGGGCGCGCGGGTAGATTTCATGTCTTTGACATCAAGCTCCGTAGCCATGGCCAGATCCCCTTCGAAAGCCCGTTCCAGCTCGCATTCCTCGCCGAAGTCCCCAGCCACCCGGACCCGGGCGCCCCGCAAGGCCGCAACCAGCGCTCGTCCCGGCACCAAACGGCAGTCCCCGTTCCTGGCAATGGGCAAGATCTGGCGACTGGCGGATATGCTCAGCCAGACGGCGACCCGCATCTATGAACCCTGTTTCGGGCTCAAGAATGCCGAGCTGCGCATTCTCGCGCTGCTTTCCTCCATCCCCGAAGTGTCGATCAATGAAATTGCGCGGCAGACCTATATTGATCAGGCGTGGATCAGCCGCTCCCTGAAACGGCTGCTGGAAGATGGCCTCGTGGCAAAACGCCCCAGCCCCACCGATGCACGCATGACGCTGGTGTCGCTCACGCCGGTGGGCGAGGAGCTGTTCAGTCAGGCGTCGGTGGTAATGCGAGATCGCGAGCGGATCCTGCTGCGCAAGCTGCCGCGCAAGCAGGTGTATGAAGTGCTCGACGCCCTGCTCGAGGGCGCCGAGGGGTTATACGACTACCAGCCGCCGAAGCAGCCCCGCAAATAACGGGGCTCAGCGGTTACTGGCCAGCGGCCGTGTGCGGGAAGTCGGCCAGGATTGCGTTGACCGTCTCACGGATGAACGCGGTGCGCTCCTCCGGGGTTCTGAGTCGTGGCAGGCGGCGTGCCGACTGGCCACGCCACACCAGCTGGCGCGATTCAGCGTCGACCAGATCGATCACCAGTGTCCCTTCGGTGTATTCCCGTACCCAGACATCAGGTCCCGGTCCCCACCACGGGTCGTAATAGCCAAAGCGTGGATGGTAGTAACCGCCGTAGCAGCTCCAGCACGGGTAATAGCCGTACCAGGAGTGGAAGGTATCGATATCGATCTTCTCCTGCTGGGCCACGTGGTAGGCGATGAGATAGCTGGCCTGCTCCGGCTCGGTCAGCTGCAGTCCTCTGGCCCGCAGCGCATCATTCACCGCGCTCTTTACCCGCTGAGCCACCAGATCGTTATCGACCAGCGGGTCTCGCGGTGCCTGCTCTCCCGGCTCCAGCCACGCGTAGCTGGCACCGGCAGGCAGCTGCCAGCCCGGCTGGTAGTCGGTACTGACGGGAATACCGGTACAGGCGGCAAGCACCAGTGCCGAAGTCAGGACCAGCGCATAGTGCAGCAAACGGTTCATGACGGCATACCTCTCCCAGGTTGAGCACCAGGTGCCCCGACCACCAGCGGGTAGTCAGGGCACAGGTGCGAGATACCATTCTATGCCGAGCTTACTCAGTCAGTCATGGGCTACTGGATCACCAGGAACAGCGCCGCATTGCCCCGGACGATACGCAGCAGCAGCTGCTTGGATCCGCTCACGTGACGGCGCAGCTCCGCCACATTGGAGACTGATTTGCGGTTGGCGGAAATGATCACATCGCCGGGCCGGAGTCCGGACGAAGCGGCCGGGCTGCCCCGTGCGATGTCACCGACGACCACGCCACGCCCATCGTCACTATCCCGCAGCGTTGCCCCTTCCAGCAGCGGATGGATCCTGGCACGGGTGGCTTCACTGGCCTCTGGCTTACCGATTTTGACCGACACATTGCGGGATTTCTCATTGCGCAGAATGGTGAGCCTGACGGTTTCGCCAATGCGGCGGCCGCCGATCTCGTTGCGCAGCTGGGCAGCACTGCGCAACGGTTTGCCGTCGATGCTGACCAGCACGTCACCGGCCTCGATGCCGCCCTTGTCGGCAGCGGAGCCGGGCTGCACTTCGGCTACGACAACGCCCTGCGCATTGCGCTCGAGTCCGAACGCCTCCGCCAGGGCCGGCGTGAGATCCTGGATGACCACGCCCAGCTGACCGCGACGCACTTCGCCATGCTCGAGGATCTGCTCAATGCTGTTGCGGGCCATGTTGACCGGAATTGCAAAGCCAATGCCGACGTTGCCGCCGCTGGGCGCGATGATGGCAGTGTTGATACCCACCAGCTCGCCCTTGAGATCAACCAGCGCCCCGCCGGAGTTACCGGGGTTGATCGACGCATCCGTCTGAATGAAATCCTCGTAGCCCTCGATGCCCAGTCCGGTACGGCCGATCGCACTGACCACGCCCGTGGTCACGGTCTGGCCGAGCCCGAACGGATTACCGATTGCTACCACGAAATCGCCGACGCGGGTCCGGTCCGAATCGCCCAGCCGGGATGCGGTCAGGTTATCGGCCTCGATCCGCAGCACTGCAATATCGACCTCGGGATCGGAACCGACCAGCTCTGCCTTGAAACTGCGGCCATCGTGCAGACTGACCATGATCTCATCAGCGCCATCGATGACGTGGTGATTGGTGACAACGGTGCCCTTGCCGGCATCGATGATCACACCGGAGCCGGCACTCTGTGTCTGTCGTTGCTGAGGAATCTGGGCCCCCGGCGGCACATTGAAGAAACGCCGGAAGAAGGGATCATTGAGCAGCGGGTTGTGGACAGTGCGCGTGGCACGCGTCGAGATATTGACCACGGCCGGAGTAACCCGCTCCAGCATCGGCGCCAGGCTGGGCAGTTGCCGGCCTTCACCATCAACCAGTGGCAGTGCAGCCCAGCCAGGGGCGCTGACAATGGCTACCACCAGGCCGAACATCAGGTTGCGAATCGTCTGCATAAGAAATCTCCGCAGTTGAGCGACCAATCTGAACCCCTTCATTATGCGCAACTGGAAGGAAGGTTGGCCGCTCTGGCTGAGATTTCACTATCCTTGCATAGTTTCTGGTGTCTTGCCGGCCGCGCCTTACCAGCCGCTCCTGACCCTCAGGCTGCAGGCTGAGCCGCCAGGGCCTGCCGTGCTTCCTGCACCAGCGCCGGGCCACGGTAAATGAAGCCACTGTAGATCTGAATCAGCGATGCACCCGCTTCGATCTTCTCCGCAGCCTGCCTGCCGTTGCAGATACCGCCCACGCCGATGATCGGCAGACGCCCCTGCAGCAGACCGCTCAGCTTTTTGATCACCTCCGTCGAGCGGGCGGTTAGTGGCGCGCCCGACAAGCCGCCCTGTTCCTGACCGTGCCGCAGATAAGCGACCGCGTCGCGCGCGATGGTGGTGTTGGTAGCGATCACCCCATCCAGCTCGAACTCAAGCAACGCGGCTGCGACATCGGCGAGGTCTTCGTCCGCCATATCGGGCGCAATTTTCACCAGCAGAGGGACGCGTCGCTGGGTCCGGCTGATCTGCAGCTGCTGCTCGGTCTTCAGCTGATCCAGCAGATGCCGCAGGGGCTCGCCAAACTGCAGATCACGCAGACCGGGCGTGTTGGGAGATGAGAGATTGACGGTGATATAGGACGCAAGCCCGTACACCTTGCGCATGCAGGTCAGATAGTCATCAGCCGCCTGTTCTGCAGGTGTGTCTTTGTTCTTGCCGATATTGATACCAATCACGCCGCCGTTGACCAAGGTGCGCGAGCGGCGCACATTCTCGACCAGACGGTCAACACCGAGATTGTTGAATCCCATGCGATTGATGATCGCCTCGGCCTCCGGCAGCCGGAACAGCCGCGGGCGGGGATTGCCGCGCTGCGGTCGCGGTGTGACCGTGCCGATCTCGATAAAGCCGAAACCCAGTGCGGCCAGGCCGTCGATATGCTCCCCGTTCTTGTCGAGACCTGCGGCCAGCCCCACTCCATTGGGAAACTCCATGCCCATCAGATGGCGGCTTTCGTTACCGAACGCACCACTGGCCGGGGCCTGAACCAGCCCCAGCCGTGCACCCATATCAAGACTGGTCAGGGCAACCTGATGGGACGTTTCTGGAGGGAGAGCGAACAGCGCGCGCTTCAACAGCGAATACATGGAAACCTCGACCTGAAAATGAGGCGAGAGGATATAAAACATCGCTCCCGCTGCCCAGCTTTGCCGGACGCCCGCCCCCGTTCACAGCCGCACTATCGAGCGCAGGCGGCCGGCAGCATCGATCTCGACCCGAAACAGGCCATGCACGCCGTCATGGGTTACGAACCGTTGCAGCACGCCAGCCGGCAGCGAGACGGAGCGGCCATCCGTAGCCCGCGCCAGTACGGTGGCTCCCGGAGCGCGATAATGCTTGCGGTATTCAACCGCGGGAATATGTATCTGGATATCGATAACAGACATCGGTGGCGTGGCTGGGGTTGCTGTTTGGTGACTCATTGAGCCCGCTGCGCTGGCCAAGATCAAGCAATCTGCGGCTGGCGGCAGACTGCCGGGTTTACTGAATCATCACTTTTTCCCGCCGGCAAATTGCGTATCATGACCCGCTCGACCGTGACGGACCGCAAATTTACCGTCACGTGATCAGCGGCACTTCAGGGTAAGCTTCCCGATGCTGCAGTCCGTCTGCATCGTGGAAAACTCTGCTGACCGCGACTGCTGCCCCGGTGCCAGATGTCGTACCGGTGCTGTTTTTTTGGATTCCTGTTATCGCTGCATCAAAGGCGGCGATACAAGCTGTCACGACGGAAATTTTGATGACCGACACCAACTCGCTACGCGCCCTCAAGGAATGGCTGGCCACTCGTATCATTGGCCAGGAGGCGCTGACCGAGCGGTTACTGATCGCGCTGCTGGCGGATGGCCACCTGCTGGTGGAGGGCGCCCCCGGGCTGGCGAAGACCACCGCCATCAAGTCGCTCGCGAACGGCCTCGAAGCCGACTTTCACCGGATTCAGTTCACTCCCGACCTGCTGCCCGGCGACGTTACCGGCACCGATATCTTCCGCCCGGAAACCGGCACCTTCGCTTTTCAGAAGGGCCCGATTTTTCACAACCTGGTGCTGGCGGATGAGATCAACCGGGCGCCGGCCAAGGTGCAGTCAGCACTACTGGAAGCGATGGCCGAGCGGCAGGTGAGCGTTGGCAGCACGACTTATCCGCTGCCTGAACTGTTTCTCGTAATGGCGACGCAGAACCCGATCGAACAGGAAGGCACCTATCCGCTGCCCGAAGCGCAGCTCGATCGCTTTCTGATGCATATCCGCATTGATTACCCCTCGATTGAAGCCGAGCGGCGCATTCTTCAGCTGGCCCGTAGCCAGGCGCGGCATCCCGGCCGCGCAGACGGCGCACCTCCCCAGCGCGTCAGCCAGCAGGCGGTATTTGCCGCCCGCGAGCAAGTCCTCAGTCTCCACATGGCGGCGCCGGTCGAGGAGTACATCGTGCAGCTGATCATGGCGACGCGACAGCCGGCGGCCTGGCATGCGGAGCTGGGCAGCTGGATCGAATACGGCTGCAGTCCGCGCGCCACCATTGCGCTCGACCGCTGCGCCCGTGCGCATGCCTGGCTGGCGGGGCGCGATCATGTCACACCGGACGACGTACAGGCAGTGCTGGCTGATGTGATACGCCACCGGCTGATCCTCAGTTTCGACGCCGAAGCCGGCGGCGTCACTACCGACGCCGTAATCAACCGGCTGCTGGATACGGTGCCGGTACTCTGAGATGGCGGCAGAGCTGCTGCACGCACCGCTGCGAGGCGCCTACTGCGACCTTAGTGAGCTGACGGCCGCACGCTTTGCCGCGCAGCATCTGCAGTGGCGGCAGCTGCGCCGGGCCCGTGCACTACAGAGCGGGATGCGGCGCTCGGCGCTGCGCGGACGCGGGCTCGAGTTCGAGGAAGTGCGCGCCTATCAGGCCGGTGACGACGTGCGCACCATCGACTGGCGCGTCACTGCACGCTCCGGTCGTGCCTTCACCAAGCTGTTTCGCGAGGAGCGCGAGCGGCCGCTGCTGCTGGCGGTCGACCAGCGCCAGCCGATGTACTTCGGCAGCCGCTACTGTCTCAAGGCAAAGCTGGCTGCCTGGCTGGGCGCCGTACTCGCATGGCGCGGGATCGATGAGGGCGACCGCGTTGGCGGGCTGGTATTCGGCAACGACGCACGGCGGGACATCCGCCCTCGTCGCAACCGCCGCACCGTGCTCGCTTGGCTGCAAGCGCTGCATGAATTCAATCATCGGCTCGATCATCACACCCTGCTCGACGATGCCGCCGGTTCGCTGCAGGCTGCGCTGACCAACCTCGAGCGCATCGCCCGTCCCGGCAGCAGCGTCGTGCTGATCAGCGACCTCAGCGGCGCCGACCAGCTGCCCCTGGCGGAGCGTCTCAGCCGCATCGCGCGCCACTGCGAAACCACGGTGATTCTGGTGGCGGATCCGCTGGAGCAGGAGTTGCCGCCGCCCGGTCAGTATGGCGTTACCGATGGCCGTCAGCGGCTGCTGATCGACACTGGCGATGCCGAGCTGCGCGCGCGTTTCGCCGCGGCCGCCGAGGCCCGGCATCGCGCTCTGCGGCAGACCCTTGCGTCGATCGGCGTGCCGCTGCTGTCAGCTGCCACCAGCTTGCCGCCGCTGGCGGGCCTGACCCAGCCACGGGTACATGCGTGAGGAGCTGCCAGTGAACGGTGCCCTGCCTGCGCTCCGCGACATCCATCTGCCACCACCGGTCGGCTGGTGGCCGCCCGCTCCTGGCTGGTGGCTGCTCGCACTCCTGCTCATCGCTACCGCGGCCCTGCTGGTCCGCTGGCTGCGTCAGCACCGCCGCGCAGGCTACCGCCGCGCTGCGCTGAGCACCGCCACCGCGATCTTCCATCAGTGGCAGCTGGACGGTGACGACGACGTCTATCGCGAGGCCGCACTGCAACTGCTCAAGCAGGCAGCGGTTGCCGCCTACGGACGGCACACCGTGGCCTCTCTGAGCGGCGCCGCCTGGTTCGAATTTCTTGACAGCAAGGTGAGCGCGCCACTGTTTTGCCGCCCTCCTCTCTCCGGCTGGGCAGAGCGCTATCGGCCCGACGCCGTGCAACCCTCACCGGCCGCGATTCATCCGGTACTCGTGAAGTGGCTGAAGAGGCACCGATGCTGACGTTCGATCTTCCCTGGGCTGCCCTGGCGCTGCCGCTGCCGCTGCTGACTTACTGGTTGCTGCCACCGGCCCACCGCCAGCAGCCGGCGCTGCGAGTGCCGTTTTTTTCCCAGCTCGCGACGCTGGCACCCGAGCGAGAGTCGCGCCCCCGGCCCTCCCCGCGACACCTGCTGCTCGCGGCACTCATCTGGTGCCTGCTGGTACTGGCGGCCTGCGGCCCGCGCTGGATCGGTGACCCGCTGCAGCTGCCGGTGAGCGGCCGCGACCTGCTGCTGGCAGTCGATATCTCCGGCAGTATGCAGATCGAAGACATGGTCATCGGCAATGACCAGGTGATGCGCGTAGTCGCGATCAAGGCGGTGGTCGAGCAATTCATCCGCGCCCGCGAAGGCGACCGCATCGGCCTCATTCTGTTCGGCAGCCGCGCCTACCTGCAGGCACCGCTCACCTTCGACCGCGAGACCGTCGCGCAACTGCTGCGCGAGGCGCAGGTGGGCTTTGCTGGTGAGGAGACGGCCATCGGTGACGCCATCGGGCTCGCCGTAAAACGCCTGCGTGAGCGCCCCGGCACACGCCATGTACTGATCCTGCTGACCGATGGCGCCAATACCTCCGGCACCGTCAGCCCAGTGGAGGCCGCACGCGTGGCGGCTGGCGAAGGCATCGTGATCTACACCATCGGCATTGGCGCCACCGAGATGATCACCCGCGGCCTGTTTGGAACCGGCTTCGGTGCTCGTCGCATCAATCCCTCGGTTGATCTGGATGAAGATGCGCTGCAGGAGATCGCGCGCCTGACCGGAGGCCGCTACTTCCGCGCCCGCAACCCGCAGGAACTGATTGATATCTATGCACTGCTCGATGAACTGGAACCGGTGGGTGAAGAGACCCGCACCTATCGGCCACAGCGGTCGCTCTACCACTGGCCGCTTGCTGGCGCACTGCTGCTGAGCGTGCTGTGGGCGACCGCCAGCCTGCTGCGAGCCAGACGCCTGGCGACCAGGCCAGCGAGCCGCGGAGTGGCATCATGAGCGACATACTCCAGCAACTGCATCTGCTGCGGCCGGCCTGGCTGCTGGCACTGCTGCCGCTGGCGCTGCTCTGCGGCTGGCTGATGCGACACCACGGCACCCCGGACACGGCATGGCAGCGCGCGATTGATCCCGATCTGCTGCCGCACCTGCTCGACAGTGAGACGGGCCGGCCGCGAAGGCTGCCCCTGCTGCTGGGCGCCGGCTGGCTGCTGGCAGCAGTGGCGCTGGCCGGGCCAGTCTGGGAAAAACTGCCGCAGCCGGTGCTGCAGCAACGCGACGCGCTGGTGGTGGTACTCGACCTTTCCCTGTCGATGTATGCCACCGATGTGTCACCCACCCGCCTGCAGCGCGCGCGCTTCAAACTGCATGATCTGCTGCAGCAGCGCGAGGAAGGGCTGACCGGACTGGTGGTTTACTCGGGCGATGCGCACGTGGTGACACCGCTCACCGACGATACCGCCACCATCGCCAACCTGCTGCCGGCGCTCACCCCCGATCTGATGCCGCTCTACGGCAGTAACCCGGTCGCTGGTGTTGCGCTGGCAGCCGACCTGCTGGCCAACGCCGAAGTAACCTACGGCCGCATTCTGCTGGTCACGGACGATCTCACCGAGCGCGACCTGCAGGCACTGCCGGCCAGCCTCGGCAATCGCTGGCAACTTTCCATTCTCGGCGTCGGTACCACGGCCGGCGCACCGGTAAAGCTGGGCGACGGACTGCTGCGCGACCGCTCCGGCGAAATCGTTATTCCGCAGCTGCCGCGCGACCGTTTGCAGGCGCTGGCGGCGGCGACCGGCGGGCGCTACAGCGATCTGCGCATGGATGACGGTGATCTCGAGTATCTGGTGCCGCCGCCCGCCCCGGATGTCGAGCTGCAGGAGATTGAGCAGCGCTTTGACCAGTGGCGTGAGCGCGGCCACTGGCTGGTAGTGCTGCTGCTCCCGCTGGCCGCACTGGCCGCCCGACGCGGCTGGCTGCTCTCCCTGCTGCTGGCTACGACGCTGGCGGCCCTGCCAGCCCCGCCGGCAGCAGCCCGGACCACGGCAGACACCACGGATCGCAGCTGGTCGGAAACATTACGCGAGCAGTGGCGCAATCTCTGGCAGCGACCGGACCAGCAAGGCGCCGCGGCGTATCAGCGCGGGGCTCTGGATGAGGCCGCAGCCCGCTTCCGCAATCCTGCCTGGCGCGGCACCGCCCTCTATGAGGCTGGAGATTTTGAGGCCGCCGCGGAGAGCTTTGCGGAGCTCGATACCGCCGATGGCCACTACAACCGGGCCAATGCGCTGGCACAGGCAGGTCACTTCCGGCAGGCGCTGGTAGCCTACGACGCGGCACTGGCACTTGAACCAGAGCATGAGGATGCTGCCTTCAACCGCAGACTGGTGGAAGAAGCATTGCGGCGTCAGACCGAGCCGCAGCAGGGTGAACAGCGGCCCGATCAGCAGCAGCGGGACGGCGACGGAACGCAGGGCGACGCACGGCAGGATCCGGACCAGCGCGATGACAGTGATCAGCAGGAACGCCCTGACCAGCCGGCTGGTCAGGGCAGCCAGGATACGCCGCCGGATCAGCAATCGGACGGCCAGTCGGACAGTGATCAGGGTGGCGCCGACAGCGAGCAGCGCGGCGACGATCCCGGTGCTCAGGATAACGCAACACGCGACCAGCCCCCCTCTGCACCGGAGCAGACGGGTCCGCACCAGACTGGGCCTGACCAGAGTACCGGATCGCGCGATACTGCGATCGCGGGCGAGCCGACCGACAATGAGGACAATACCGCTGAAAATGCTGCCGTTGAGCGCTGGCTGCGGCGTATTCCGGACGATCCGGGTGGCCTGCTGCGACGCAAATTCGAATACGAGAGCCGCCAGCGCGCAGGCCAGCAGCCGCGTCGCGACCCCGATCAGCCACTGTGGTGAGGCACGATGGAGATGAGCAATCGGCGATGAAGAGCATTTGTAGTCGTAGCGATCAGCCGATCGCAATGCCGGCTCCGGCCGGCGCCTGTCTGACCTGGCAAGTTCTTATCGGGCTCTGCCTCCTGTGGCTGCTGAGCGCTGTCACACTGGCTGCCACTGAACCACAGGCGCGGCTCGACCGTCACACTGTGCAGCTGGGCGACTCGGTGGACCTGTCCTTGCGCATCGGCACCACCGACATTGATCAGGAACCTGACTTTTCGGTGCTGCAGGATGATTTCGAAGTGATGGTGCCACGTCGCAGCAGCCGCCATGTCATCGTCAACGGCCGCGCCGAATCGTCCACCGAGTGGAAGGTGACGCTGCTGCCCCGCCGCACTGGCATGCTGACCATACCGCCCATTCCAGTCGGCGGCAGTCAGACTGCCCCGCTGTCGCTCGAAGTAACGGAGGCGCCGGCACGTCCTGACGGCGCGCCACAGGAACCGGTATTCATTGAGGCCAGCGTGGATCACGAGCAGGTGTACGTGCAGCAGCAGCTGCGGCTGACACTGCGAATCCATCACTCGGTGCCACTGGACAACATGAGTCTGAGCGAGCCCGAATTCGACAATGCCACAGTTATCAAGCTGCCGCAGAACAGCTTCAGCCGCGATGTTGGCGGCACACCCTATGTGGTCCATGAACTGCGCTACGCAATCTTCCCGGATGAGCCCGGTGAACTGACCATTCCGGAGCTGGTATTCAGCGCGACGCAGCCGACGCGCACGCGCTCGATCTTCGACCTGCCCGGCTCGGGCCGCGCGATTCGCAAGCTGACACCGCAGATCCAGATAGCAGTGAAACCGATTCCGGCTGAATTCACCGGCCCGGTATGGCTCCCCGCCAGCAACCTGACGCTGGTGCAGAGCTGGAGCGAAAATCCGCACCAGCTGGTGGCTGGCGAATCGATCACACGCACTCTCAATCTGCAGGCTGAAGGGCTGCCAGCCGATGTGCTGCCGCCGCTGCCGACCCCGGACCTGCCCGGCGCGCGGCTCTATGGGGATCAGCCGGTGCTCGACAATCAGGTGGACGACCGGGGCGTCAACGGCAAGCGCGTCGAGCGCGCGGCCCTGATCCCGACTCAGGCGGGTCAGCTTGAGATTCCGGGCATCAAGGTGATCTGGTGGGATGTCGAAAGTGATCAGCAGCAGGAAGCGGTGCTGACACCGCAACTGCTGAGTGTGAAGCCCGCAACCGCCGCTACCCCGCTGTCTCCGGACTCCGATCCGGCAACAGTCACTCCGGCAGTGCCGCCTACTGAAGCACCGGCAGAGTCGCCCTCAGCGCGACTCTGGCAGGCCACGACGGCCATTATGGCGCTGGCCTGGCTGATTACACTCGGGCTCTGGCTGCATGCGCGACGCACCCGCCCAGGACCATCGACTGCCGCGACACCCGCCATCAGCGACGAAAGCGCACGCTTTGGGCAGCTGCTGGAGGCCTGTCGGGCCAATGCTCCGGAGCAGGCCCGCCGCGCCCTGCTTAGCTGGGCACGTCTCTATTTTGCCGATTCGCAGTTGCGCACCATGAGCCAGTTGCGTCAGCGTCCGGAAATGGCAGCGGCCACAGAGGAATTAACAGCACTGGAAGACGTGCTGTTCAGCCGCACTCACGGGGCGGCTGACGCCGCAGTCTGGGAAGGAGCAGCACTGGCGCAGGCCCTGCAGGCCGTGCGCAGCACGCCCCGTCAGCAGCACAGACAGACAGCGTTGCCGGCGCTTTATCCGGCGGTATAGGTCAGGCGGATGAATGCGGGCAACGAGCTGCGGCAGACGCAGCTCAGGCGGCGGTAAACGACGAGGTGTGCAGACCGCACTCTGACCTGGCATCAAGCTTGGTCGGATCGAAGTAGTGCTTGCAGCTCGGCAGCTGATGCTGCTCCACATACGCCTGCACGTCCTGCTCGGTCCAGTAAAATAGCGGCGCTACCCGGAGCAGCCCACGGTTATCCACCGACACGATATCGAGCGTCTTCCGGTATTCAGTCTCTTCACGCCGGATGCCGGTAATCCAGACTTCGGGGCGCAGATCGGCCAGCGCGCGCTCGAATGGCTCCAGTTTCACTTCCCGCACGAACTCGGCATACGCCTCGGCATCGTCATCGGGATGCGGGATGCCACCCTTCGCCGCATTACGCCGCTCTGCCGTCACTGCCGGTGCGTAGATCTGCATATTGAGGCGCAGGCGCTGCATGATCTCTTCGGCTGCGATATAGGCATCCGGAACGTTGTAGCCAGAATCGACCCAGATCACCGGCAGATCAGGCGCCACCTGAGAAACGACATGCAACAGGGCGGCAGAGTTAGGGGAAAAACTGGTGGTCGCGACCACGCGCCGTCCCAGCCCGATCGCCCACTCAACGATTTCGGCTGGCGAGGCTTCGCGCAGCTGCTGATTGACCTGTTCGATGTCGATGCTCATATCTCGTCCCCCAACTTCCAGAAAACAGCGCCACGGGGCGCTCTGGCGAGGAGGCACTATATCGGATTCGTGCTGCCCGGCCAAAAAAGGAAAAGGCATTAGCTTATGCAGCGCAGCCGATCTGGTCAGTTGTCGAGGCTGTGCGTTTCGAAACCGCGATACTGCAGAAAGCGGAGTCGTCGGGCACGCTCCCTGAAGTCGGCAGCGGGTTGCCGCCCAAATTTCTGCTCCAGCGCACGCTGCCGCTGGGCCTGCCAGTCGACATCGGCTTCAGCCAGCGTCTGCTCGATCAGCTCCGCCGGGATACCGCGCTGCCGCAGCTCCTGGCGAATGCGCAGGGGACCGTAGAGACGCGCTGCACGGCCAATTACAAAGCTTTCAACGAAGCGGTGGTCGCTCTGTAGCCCGTCGTGGCGCAGCTCCTCCACCACGGTCGCGGCCAGCTGGCGCAGCGCCTCGCTATCGAGTGTCAGAGAATCATCAATGTCGGAGGCATCGCTGGCCTGGGTCGCATCCGAATCCGACTGCTGCTCATCCAGCAATGCCTGCTCGGCTTCGGTCAGCGAGTCCGGCGGGACATCGGCTTGCCGGCGACGGGCAGCCTGGCGCTGCCGCTGCTCTGCCCTTCGCACGCGGGCAACGAGCTTCTCAACCAGCTCGTCGTGGGTGTGCTCGCGACGCGCCAGCAGATCCATCGCCGCGCGCCGCAGTTCAGTGCGGGAGCTCATTGTCCCCCTCAGTCAACCAGTTCCTCATCCGCGGATGCCAGCTGCTGCGAACCCAGCAGCTGACGCCGGATTTCAGCCTCGATCTCCTGCGCGATGGCGGGATTATCCTCCAGGAAGCGGGCGGCATTGGCCTTGCCCTGGCCAATCTTGTCGCCCTGATAGGCGTACCAGGCACCGGACTTGTCGATGAGACCGAGCTTGACGCCGAGGTCGATGACCTCGCCCATCTGGTAGATGCCCTTGCCGTAAAGAATCTGGAATTCGGCCTGCCGGAACGGCGGTGCTACCTTGTTCTTGACCACCTTGACGCGGGTCTCACTGCCCACCACTTCCTCGCCCTCTTTCACCGCACCGATGCGGCGGATATCAAGGCGTACCGAGGAGTAGAACTTGAGCGCGTTACCGCCGGTCGTGGTTTCGGGGTTGCCGAACATGACGCCGATCTTCATGCGAATCTGGTTGATGAAGATCACGAGGCAGTTGGCATTCTTGATGGTGCCGGTCAGCTTGCGCATCGCCTGACTCAGCAGCCGCGCCTGCAGACCAACGTGAGAATCACCCATTTCGCCTTCAATCTCGGCCTTCGGCACCAGCGCTGCAACCGAGTCGACCACCAGCACGTCAATGGCACCGGAGCGCACCAGCATGTCGGCAACTTCCAGCGCCTGTTCGCCAGTATCCGGCTGCGACACCATCAGATCATCGAGATTGACGCCCAGCTTTTCGGCATAGATCGGATCCAGAGCATGCTCGGCGTCGATAAAGGCAGCGGTGCCACCCATCTTCTGCGCCTGTGCAATGACCGACAGCGTCAACGTGGTTTTACCTGAGCTTTCAGGGCCATAGATCTCGACGATGCGACCGCGCGGCAGACCGCCGATGCCGAGGGCAATATCCAGTCCCAGTGAGCCGGTAGGGATCGCAGGCACTGCCTGCTGCTGCGAATCGCCCAGGCGCATCACTGTGCCTTTGCCGAACTGGCGCTCGATCTGAGACAGAGCGGCGCTCAGTGCCTTCTGCTTGTTCTCGTCCATCGTTTGATCTACCTCGCGAATCTGCTCGTGTCCGGTTGCTGACGGTGCTGACTGCCGGGCACAGCACCCACAGGGCCGGCACTATAACCGATCCAACACTGTATGAATAGACAGGCCGCACATTTCCGGGAACAGCCGATGAACGGCATCCCTGCCGGCGCTGCAGCCGGCTCAGGCTGCATGAGCAATCGCACCGCGCTGATGCTCGCTGACAACCACCAGCTGCTGCTCCTGGCAGTGCAGCACTATGGACTCCGCCTCTCGGTCGCCTTCTGGCTGGATCTGCAACTCCATGAGATCGCCCCACAGCGTTGCCACCTGCAGCTGCGCAGGCTGATCATCCACCCACGCCTGCCCCTGCAGACGCTGATAGGTCTGTTCGAGCGCGACCCGGTAGCGACTGCCGGCCGGACTCTCCCATTCCCAGCGGCCAGCGACCCGAGCGGGGATCACCCACAGATAGATGGAACTGCCCCGCAGCCGTGCCCGGCGGTCGGGTTTCCAGTCGCCCATATCAAATGCGTGAGAAACCACGCGGGTGCCGGGACGCAGCTCACTGAGCAGGCGCGGCCGCAGTTCAAGGTTGATGGTGTGCAGCAGGTAGAGTGTGACCACCGTCGCTGGCGAGATATCACCCTCGAACAGGTCGTCCTGCACGAAGCAGACCTGATGCTCGACGCCCATCTGCGCGGCATAGGCCTCGGCGGTGATAATCATGCTCGGGTCTTTTTCGATGCCGACCGCTCTGGCACCGCACTCCTGCGCAGCAGCCACCACGATCCGCCCGTCACCGGAACCGAGGTCGTAGAGCACGTCGTCGGCTTCGACCGCCCCCATTTCCAGCATCGCTTTCACGACGCGCTCATCCGACGGTACGAATGGCACATCGAGCCCGATGCCCAGCTCATCAAAAGGATCGTAAATAAAATCAGTGTCCAAAGCATTTTCCTGTTCAGAAGCCAGAGAGCTTACCCCATTGTGAGGCCGCGCCCACAACCGGAAGTTTTGTGCCGCCGGGTTTTTGTCGGGTGGATGCCTGCGGGCCAGCGGTACGGAAAGGGCCCTGCAACTGCGCGTTCTGACCGCGGCATAACGACCCCAGTCAGGGGTGCGGGCAATCAGCCGCCGAAGGCGGATTACAGCGGCGCCAGCTCAGCCTTGAAAAATTTAAAACCGCCTCCATACTGAATAATTCGCTTTCTAAACAATATGTTATGAGAGCGAGCAAGTGAATTGTTTGGTATGAAGTGAAGGAGGTACCGTGCAAAGGATTCGTATCGGAATCATCGGCATTGGCAACTGTGCCAGTTCACTTATCCAGGGAATCCACTACTACCGTGACAAGAAGCCCGAAGCAGCGATCGGGCTGATGCACTGGGAAATCGGCGGTTACAAACCGAGCGATCTCGAGGTCGTTGCCGCCTTCGACATCGATCGTCGCAAGGTCGGCCTTGATGTGAGCAAGGCCATTTTCGCCGAGCCTAACTGCACCACGGTTTTCTGTCCCGACGTTCCGGACAGCGGCACCACGGTAAGCATGGGTGCGGTGCTCGACGGCTATTCAGACCACATGGAAGAGCACCCGGACCACCATGCGTTCCGCCTTGCCGACGCGACGGCGGCCAGTAGGGAAGACGTTGTCAGAATTCTGCGGGACAGTGGCACCGAAGTACTGCTGAACTATCTGCCCGTCGGCTCTGAAGAAGCCACCCGGTTCTACGCGGAGTGCGCGCTGGAAGCGGGCGTCGCCTTCGTCAACAACATTCCCGTGTTCATCGCCAGCGACCCGGTCTGGGCCCGGCGGTTCGAAGAGCGCAGGCTGCCGCTGATCGGTGACGACATCAAGGCGCAGCTGGGCGCCACCATCACCCACCGCACCCTGACCGATCTGTTCAGGAAGCGCGGCGTGACACTGGACCGGACGTACCAGCTCAACACGGGCGGCAACACCGACTTTCTCAACATGCTGAATCACTCGCGTCTGGCATCGAAGAAGAAGTCGAAGACCGAAGCCGTCCAGGCTGTGGCCAGCAAGCGGCTTGACGACGACAACATCCATGTCGGTCCGAGCGATTACATTCCGTGGCAGAAAGACAACAAGATCTGCTTCCTGCGCATGGAAGGCCGCCTGTTTGGCGATGTCCCGATGAACCTCGAACTGCGTCTCTCGGTCGAGGACTCCCCCAACTCTGCCGGGGTAGCCATCGACATGGTGCGGCTGGCCAAGCTGGCGCTGGAACAGGGTCGCGGTGGCGTCCTGGATGCCGCGTCGGCCTACTTCTGCAAGCATCCGCCACGTCAGTTCACTGACGAAGAGGCATATGCAATGACCGAGGCTTTCATCGAGGAATATGAAAACAGCAAACGTGCAATCCGTGATATTAGCCGCGGGGAGCGGCAGCCGGCTGCGCTCGCTGTCTGACAGCAAACCGCTGTTGTCTGTCCTGGGTGTTCCGCTCATTGAGCGGAACATCCGCAGCATGCAGGAAGCCGGCCTCCGGGAATTCATCGTTGTAACCGGGCATCAGGCCGAGCGACTGGAAGCGTTCCTGGGCCAGCTGGCCGAACGCCTCGGTGTCGTCATTCGCTGCGTCCACAACCCCGACTGGGCCACCACCGAAAACGGGTATTCCGTGCTGGCGGCCGAGTCGCTGATCAGCGGACCGTTTGTGCTGGCGATGGCGGACCATCTGGCTGCGCCTGGTTTACTGCGACAACTCATCGAACAGACCAGTAACGACTGCGCACTGACGCTGGCGGTCGACCGGCGACTGGACAACCCTGTCGTCGACCCAACCGATGTTACCCGCGTCAGCACCCGGGACCAGCGGCTGGTGGCGGTCGGCAAGACGCTCACCACCTACGACTGCTGGGATACCGGGTTCTTCTATTGTGCCGAGCCGGCGCGGATGTTCGCCGCGCTGCGGGAGGCAGGCCGCAATGGCAGAAGCACGCTGAGCGATGCCGTCGCCCTGCTAGCCAGCGAGGCGCAGGTCGCGGTGGTGAACATTGGCCAGCACTACTGGAATGATGTTGATACCCCGCGGCAGCTCGAACTGGCTCGCCAGTGGCTGCTCGACCAGAATCGCACCAAGAGCCGCGATGGTCCGGTCGCGCGCCATCTGAATCGACCGTTATCAATCAGGCTATCGGGCTGGCTGGCAGCATGGCCGGTCACGCCCAATCAGATCTCGCTCACCAGCTTTGCGATGTCGCTGGCAGCGGCGGCGCTGATTGCGTGCGGTACGGTGCCAGCACTGGTCGCGGGCGGCGTGCTTGCTCAGTTCGCATCCGTTATCGACGGCTGCGATGGCGAGATTGCCCGGCTCAAGTACCAGTCCAGTGACTACGGCGGCTGGCTGGATGCCGTGCTCGACCGCTACGCCGACGCTGCGCTGCTGCTGGGGCTGACCTGGGCGTGGGCGTCACAGGCCGGCACCGCCCTGCCCTGGCTGGCTGGCGCCTGTGCGCTGACCGGCAGCTTCATGGTGAGTTACACCGCCGACAAGTATGACCACTGGGCGCAGCAGCAACAGCGGACAGGCTGGCGCATGGGCCGCGACCTGCGGGTGCTGCTGATCGCGCTGGGCGCAATTACCGGCCTGATCGCGCCGCTGCTGTGGCTGATCGCCCTGCTGATGAATGGAGAAGCTCTGCGACGTGTCTGGATACTGCGACCCCGGAGATCCGCGGCTGATACGCGCCAGGTGGCGTCTGCGCCAGCGGATCCGGCAATCCCGCGTGGCTGAGGATCCGCTGCACGCCATCAACACGCTGGTCTGGCTGCGCCGCCTGGAGCCGCAGGCGGACGCCGCCCTCTGCCTGGCCGCATATACGCACGATATCGACCGGGCCGACGAGCGAACCAAGGTGCGCCGCGAACAGTTTGCGGACTATGACAGCTTCAAGGCAGCTCACGCCGAACACAGCGCCGCCATCGTGCGTGCGGTGCTCGCGGCCGAGCGGCTGCCCGGGGCGTTCATCAGTGACTGCTGCGAGCTGATCCGGCGTCACGAAGTCGGCGGCTGCCGGCGCTCCGACCTGTTGCGCGACGCCGACAGCATTTCCTATTTCGACGTCAATCTGCCGCTCTACTACCAGCGGGAAGGCTGGGACGAAAGCCTGCGCCGCTGCCGCTGGGGCTGGCGGCGGCTGTCGCCTGCAGCACAGCAGCAGGTCCTGACCATCCGGCATGCCGACCCACGCCTCAATGAGCTGATCGCACTGGCTGCCCGCACCGCCTGAGCGAGAACATTTCACCGGTGCCGCGACAGCACCGAGCTTGACCTGAGCGGCCAGCCCCCGCTCAATGGGTCGGGTACGCCGCGAGCCGCGCCGCTGGCCCATCGACATCCGGACAACACCTGAAGGAGGAATGTATGAAAGCCATCACTCTCACCGCCCCCGGTGGGCTCGATCGTCTGCGCCTGGTGGATGTCGCTGACCCGGGCGAGCCGGGGCCGGGACAGATTCGGGTAAAGCTCCAGGCCAGCTCGCTCAACTTCCACGACTATCTGGTAGTCACGGGCAAAATTCCGGCCGCGGATGGCCGCATTCCGCTTTCCGACGGTGCTGGCGTAGTGGAAGCCGTCGGTGCGGGCGTCACCGAATTCGCGGCCGGCGACCTGGTCGTTTCCTGCTTCTTTCCGCAGTGGCAGGATGGCGCAGCCGCCGTCAGCGATTTCGTCCATACCCCCGGTGACGGCACCGACGGCTACGCCCGTGAATACGTCGTGGTGCCTGCGACAGCGTTCACGCGCGCACCCAACGGCTATTCCGCAGCCGAAGCGGCAACGCTGACCACGGCCGGCCTGACGGCCTGGCGGGCCCTGGTCGTGGATGGCGGCATCAAGGCGGGTGATGTGGTGCTCGCACTGGGCACCGGCGGCGTTTCGATCTTCGCGCTGCAACTGGCGAAGGCGATGGGCGCCTCGGTGGTCATCACCTCTTCTTCCGATGAGAAGCTGGAACGCGCCAGAGCACTCGGCGCCGATCACACCATCAACTATCGGCAGCACCCCGAGTGGGGGCGCCAGGTACTGGAATGGACCGGCGGTCGCGGCGTCGACAAGGTGGTCGAGGTGGGCGGCCCGGGCACGCTGGAACAGTCGATTCGCGCCTGCCGCATCGGCGGCCATATAGCGCTGATCGGCGTGCTGACCGGCAGCGCCGGCGAGGTGCCCACTGCACTGCTCATGGCGAAACAGCAACGCCTGCAGGGCCTCATTGTCGGCAGCCGCCGTCATCAGCAGGAGATGGTACGTGCGCTGGAGGCAACCTCACTGCGGCCAGTAATCGACCGCACCTTCCCGCTGGCTGAGCTGGCCGACGCCTTCCGCTACGAGGAAAGTGCTGCCCACTTCGGCAAGATCGCCATCACCATCGGGTAACGTTTCGCCAGGCGCGGCGGCTGCGTCGCGCCCTGGTGGCTGCGCTACCGCTCAGCCAGCTCTGTCGGGCGCAGGGGGGCTTCCCAGCCACCACCCAGCGCCTTGTAAAGCAGTACCTTACTGCTCAGCTGTGCCAGATGATCGCTCAGCAGCTGCTGCTGGGTCATGAACAGATTACGCCGCGCATCGAGCACGGTGAGATAGCTGGCCACCCCTTCATCGAAGCGCTGCTGTGCCAGCGCGACATACTCCTCGGTAGTTCTGACCAGCTCACGCTGCGCCGCCAGCTGCTTCCCGAAACTACCCCGTGCGGCCAGTCCGTCGGCAACTTCGCGAAATGCGTTCTGTATCGACCGTTCATATTCGGCGACACGAATCTCCTTGCGCACCTCAGCATAGTCGAGACTGGCACTCAGCCGGCCGCCGGTGAAGATCGGCAGGTGAAGTTGCGGCACGAAACGCCAGCTGCTGCTACCCGCTTCAAACAGCCCTGACAGCTCGTTGCTGGCCGTGCCGGCCGAGGCAGTAAGCCGGATGCTGGGAAAGAATGCGGCCCGCGCGGCACCGATATCGGCATTGGCGGCCAGCAGCCTGCGCTCGGCGGCGCGGATATCCGGTCGCTGCACGAGCAGATCGGACGGCAGACCGACCGGGAACTCCGCCAGCAATGCTTCGCCGAGCGGCAGTCCCGCCGGCAGTCCAGCAGGCAGCGTGGTGCCGAGCAGCAGTTCGAGATCATTGCGATCCTGCGCTACCTGACGCACGAAATAAGCGACCTGTGCCTGCGCCTGCAGCACCAGCGTGCGCGCCTGCCGCACTTCGAGTGCCGAGAGCACACCCGCCTCTGCGCTCAGCTCCATCAGCTGCAGACTCTGCTGATAACTGTCGAGTGTGGCCTGTGCCAGCTCAAGCTGCGCCTGGTCGGTGCGCCACGCGAGCCAGGCCAGTGCCACATCGCCAACCAGCCCGATCTGCGCGGAGCGCTGGGCCTCCTCAGTGGCGAGGTAGGCCTGCAGTGCGGCCTCGGAGAGACTGCGCACGCGCCCGAAGAAGTCGAGTTCATAGGCGCTGATGCCCACGCCCAGCCCGTACTGACTGGCGGTATAGGTTTTGCCAGTGGGCGACAGTGATTCCACCACCCGCTGCCGGCTGCCGCTGCCCTC
>JAJUJZ010000173.1 GCA_029265075.1 Gammaproteobacteria bacterium
ACGCTGACCAATATCACCGCCTGGCGCGAAATCGAGAACATCGCCGCGATCGATCTCGACGGCACGCCGTGGCTCTGTTTCCACGTGCCCCGCCAGCTCGTCGATCAGGATCAGGTCAGCACCGAGTTGCGCTACGCCTTCCAGGTCGGCGATCTAGCGTTGACTACTGGAGTCTTCTACTTCGAGCAGGATCTGCTCTATCTGGAAAGACGTCAGCTGTTCGCTGGCGCCACCGATATCACTGGCGGTGGCCAGATGGAGTCGTCGACCTTCGGCATCTTCGCTGCGGCTGATTACGCGCTTACCGACACGCTTACCCTCAATATCGGCGCCCGCTATTCGCGCGATGAGAAGACCGCGCAAACGGCGGTCTCCGGCCCCACGGGCTGTGATGCCTACACCCGCCAATGCGACTTCACCTTCAAGGGTTCCGATGCCTGGGAGGACCTGTCGCCGCGCATTGGTCTGCAATGGATCCTTGGCGAGGACACGAATCTCTACGCGACCTGGTCGCAGGGCTTCCGCTCGGGCGGCTACAACCTTCGGCAAGCCAATGAACTGGTTCCGCCCGGACCGATCGAGCCGGAAGAGCAGTCCTCCTTTGAAGTGGGCCTGAAGTCCGACTTCTTCGACAAGCGCGTCCGGACCAACATCGCCATTTTCTACAATAAAATCGACAAAATGCAGCGCGATGTAACTATTCCGGTAGAAGACGTCTCCACCGCACAGGTCATCACCAACGTCGGTAAGGCGACGGTGCATGGCGTGGAGTTCGAAGGTCAGTGGATCATCGATGACTACTTCACGCTAAGTGCTCAGGTCGGCTACATGGATGGCAAGTACAACAGTGTCGATTACGATCTCAACCGTGACGGCAGGGTGGACGGTGCCGATAAGGCGCTCGACCTTCCGCGCCAGGCGCCCTGGTCATATGGCCTGGCCGTCGACTACCAGAACACAGTGCCGGTGCTGGGCGACGTTGCCGCTCGCCTGAGTTACAGCCACCGCGACAACTCCTACTTTTCGGATGATAACACCGGCGTGCTGGGCAGCTTCAGCAGCCTGGATTTCAACCTCTCCTCCAACCTGGGTACCGAACACTTCAAGGTATCTCTTTACGGCAACAACATCCTCGACAAAGTGACCTACAACGCCGTCAGCCTGGCGCCGGATCTGCCCAACTGGGGCGGTGATGGTCCGGCGGGGCCGTTGCGTGTGCCGTCGTTCAGCATTCCCAACAAGGGCCGGGTACTGGGAGCGTCCGTACAGTACGTCTACTGAGGGGAAGTAAACGTTCTGACGATTTGCAGATATCGCGAGGTGTCCGGCTCGGTGCGCTACGCATCGGGTTCGGACACGGCTGAAAAGTCTGGAGGTATACCTTGTCGGAGATCGATCTGTCGGGCCTGTTCGAGCCCATTCATATCAAAGGCGTGACCATCAGGAACCGTTTCGTCATGCCGGGCATGCAGCGGGGCTGGTGCGAACAGGGGCGACCGATGCCCATCATGCACGACTATTACCGCAAGCGCGTGCTGGGCGGCGTAGGGCTGGTGATCGGCGAAGCGTCACTGATCGATCACCCATCCTCGCGCTGGGAGTCGCACTATCCGCGTCTGAACCCGGACACTTACGACGCCTGGGCCAGCACCATCGACGCAGTTCATGAAGCGGGCGGACGCATTTTTCTGCAACTGAGCCATCCCGGTGCCATCCGGCTGGACGAGCAGGCCAGGCCCGACGATCCCTACCCGGCGCTCAGCCCTTCAGGGCTGTTTAAAGGCGACCGGTGCAACGGCCGGGCGGCGACGCTCGCGGAACTCGAGGAGATCCGTGATGCATTCGTCAGCGCCGCGCGGTTCGCTCAGAAGGCGGGCGCCGACGGCGTGGAGATTCACGGCTGCCACGGCTATTTCATCGACCAGTTTTTGTGGGCGGAGACTAACCGTCGGGAAGATCGGTACGGCGGTGCAACTATTGCTGAGCGTGTGCGCTATCCCGCCGAACTGGTGAGTGCGGTACGCGATGCTGTGGGCGCTGAGCTGCTCATTTCGTTCCGCTTTTCGCAATGGAAAGAAGTGGATTACAAGGCGAAGATTTGCGAAACCCCCGACGATCTGCAGATGTTCCTTAGCATCCTCCGCGACTCAGGCGTCGACATTTTTCATCCCTCGGTGCGTCGCTTCGATACGCCGGAGTGGGCCGGCAGCGACCTGGGGTTGGCCGGCTGGATCAAATCGTTCACGGATGCGCTGGTCATTGCGGTGGGCAGCGTCGGCCTGACCGTCGACTTCATGGAGTCGCTGATCGGCAACATCGAAGGGCACTTTCCTGGTGAAGGACGCATGCGCGAGCTGGCGCGGCGCTATCACAACGGCGAATTCGACATGGTCGCTGTGGGCCGCAGCCTGATCAGCGATCCGGAGTGGGTCAACAAAGTCCGAGCGCAGCGGTTCGACGAGATCAAACCGTTCGTCAAACAGGATCTCGGCAAGGCGCTGGAGATGGAGTCGAGGCTCATCGTGGATGTGCATCGGGACGGAGAGGCGGGCGTCGATCATGAATAACAATGAAAGCCTTACGAATGGCACAGTGGTCGAAGTCGGAGCATTGATTGATGATTCGCCCTGGGGTCGCTATGCAAAGCTGGTGGTAGCACTCGGGTGTGTGGCGCTGCTGGTCGAAGGCCTGGAAAATCAGGTCATCAGCATGTCGATCCCGGCGCTGATGCAGGACTGGGGGCTGGAACGTTCGGATTTTGCCATCGTGACCGGGGCGGGCTTGCTGGCTATCGCCATCGGTACCGCCTTTGGCGGATTGCTGGCCGACCGTTACGGTCGGCGCCCGGCACTGCTGGGGATTGTCCTGCTGTTCGGGGTGATGACGATGCTGTCGGCCGCGTCGACCGGGCCGGCCACGCTGAGCGTGTTCCGCTTTCTGGCCGGGCTCGGCATCGGCGGCGCCATTCCGGGCTGTCTGGCGCTGGTGTCGGAGTTCACGCCGCAACGCAATCGCAGCATGGCTATCGCGTTATGTCTGGCGTGTGCGCCGCTGGGGGCGCTCCTGTGTTCATTGCTGACGGGCGGCATACTCACCTGGTTCGACTGGCGCATGCTCTACGTGGTGCAGGGCATCATCCCGATGCTGCTGGTGCTGCTGCTCTTTTTCACGCTGCCTGAATCTCCCAAGTATCTGGCGCGTGATCCCCACCGCGAAGGGGAGCTGAGAACGCTCCTGCGTAAACTCGGGTGTGCGGTCAGCGA
>JAJUJZ010000110.1 GCA_029265075.1 Gammaproteobacteria bacterium
GATCGCCAGAATGACGCCGACGATCACCAGCGGCAGCTGCCACCAGGCCAGCGTCAGCAGCCCGCTGAAGATCGCCGCCAGCGCCGTGCCAAGCGCACCCACGGCCAGGCCGATGGCAGCAAAGATTCCGGCAAAACGTGCGATATCGAACGGCGCTGGCGCGGCGGCCGCGCCATTGGCGCTCACCTGCTCCGCGGTCTTGCTGACCATCTCCGCATCACGGTTCGCCGCGAACTTCTGGATTTGCTCAGAAATCATTCCCGCCACCCGGCGGTAGGGCGACCAGAAGGCTTCGCGCACGCTGACCGCGTTCTGGATCACCTTCACCACGGTGGCATCCCAGTCGTTACCATCGCGGTCATAGAAGAGGCCGTTACGTCCGACCATCAGGTCACCTTCGTCCCCATTGGTAATGGCGGCGACAATCTGCATCGTCTCGCGGCCGTTGACCGGCTGACCGATGCGGGTACAGCGGCAGTAGAGCAGAAAGCTCTCACTGTTGGCCGCCACTGTCGCATGCGCATCGACATCGCCCACCTCCACCACCAGGTCGCAGCTGCGACCATCGATGTACAGTGTGCCGGCCTGAAAGATCGCCTTCTCCTGACGTCCGTAAAAGTTCTGGAACGAAACAAAGTTGCGCACCAGTGTCACCAGCCCGTGGTGGAAACGAATCAGCTTGTCGAGATCCACCAGGCCGTCGCTGGCCTCCGCCGCCGCGAGGTCTTCCGCCACCAGGGCCAGCAGGCGCTCACGAAGATCGCTGCCGGCCAGCTCCAGGACGCGTTCCAGCGGCAGCGCCGTTGCCACCGCCGAAGCGGGCTTCTGCTGCAGCCAGCCAACATAGGCATCGCACTGCTGTAATACCGACTGCCACTGCGCCTGCGTGAGGCTGTCGATAGTGCCAAACAACGGCATCAGCACCTGCTGGTGCAGCTTTGCCATGGCCGCTGCGCAGGCCGGGTTGAGCCCCTCTCCGAGCGGCAACGCATCCCCGTGCGCAATGCTGGCGAGCGGCAAACCCGCGAGCTCCGCGGGGTCGGCCAGCGACAGGCTCGCCAGCCGCAGCAGCTCCTCTTCGCTGGCATTCATCAGCGTCGCCGCTCGCGCATCGAAGCGCGCCATCGCAACCCGGGTGAAGTAGTCGTCCACCTTGGCGCGCACGGCTTCGACTGCCGCCACCGCTGCCGCGGTCGCCTCGCCAAACGGCGCGATACCGGCGGCGCTGCCCTGCTGATGCCAGCTCAGTACCGCCTCCGCCTGGTCAAAGGCAGCATTGATCTGATCCGCGCTGATCGCCGCTTCGCCGCTGCGGTCCGTCTGGGCCCCCAGCGCTTTAATGATGTCGGCAATGGCGGCCTGCAGCTCGGGATCACTGGTCATCGCCGCCGGCACCAGGCCATCACCATTGGGCTCAGCCGGCGGGAACAGGGTGGCGAGGTCATCCGTGTCACTGCACTCAACGCTGTCAGCCTCCGGCTTGCCCAGCACCTTGAGCAGGCGAGCAGCGGCACAGCGCAGCTTGTCTCCTTCGGGGCCGGCGACAATGGCCGGGAGCGGCAACGGGCCCGGCTGGAACAGTACCGCCGGATTGCCGAGGCGCGTCAGCGTCCAGTCGATGGCATCGAGCAGCTCGGGAGCGCGGATGCGACCGTCGCCATTGCTGTCGATATAGCCCAGCATGCGGCGGTCGAGCTGCAGATTGGTGACCGGGCACGCCAGGGAAGCCCACAGCTTCCGGTCCAGCGATCGCAGGAACGCCAGATCGGCGGGCGTGTTGATCTGCGCCTGCTCAAAACCGCCAGCACGAAAAAACTGCCAGCGATGGGGTGCTGCTGTGCTCATTTCACATCCTTAACCAGACACCAGACAAAAATCTGGATCAACCATCCGCGCGGCGTCGGGGACGCAGCGGCGATTCATTCAATCTGTAAGCAGGCTGAGGGTCGGGAGCGACCGCTCAGGGGTTCATGCGCAGGAAATGATCGCGGTAATACCTGAGCTCGGCAATCGATTCGCGAATATCGTCCAGCGCCAGGTGAGTACCACTCTTTTTAATGCCGTCGGCCAGATCGGGACGCCACCGTTTCATCAGCTCCTTGAGCGTGGAGACATCGAGGTTGCGGTAGTGGAAGAAGCGTTCCAGCTCCGGCATCTCACGGGCGAGGAAACGACGGTCCTGACAGATACTGTTGCCGCACATGGGCGATTTGCCGGGATCGACGTGCTGTTGCAGGAATTCGATGGTGGCCCGCTCTGCTTCCGCCAGCGTGACAGTGCTGTTGAGCACGCGTTCAGTCAGTCCCGACTGGCCGTGCTGGCGGGTATTCCACTCGTCCATCGCAGCCATCACCTCCGCGGGCTGATGGATGGCGAACACCGGACCTTCCGCCACCGTATTCAGGCTGGCATCAGTAACAATGGTGGCGATTTCGATGATGTGGTCGGTGTTGGTATCGAGCCCCGTCATTTCGAGGTCGATCCAGATCAGGTTCAAATCACGCATGAGGAGTTCGCAGGCAGCGGAGGGCGGTGGATTGTATCAAAACCGTCTGGCAATAATAGCTGACTGCCGCGCCATCCGGGCGCGCCTTCTGTCGTACGAGATACTGAAAACCCGATGGCAAAACGCCGACTGACGCAACAGCAGCGCCGCCGTATCGCCGAGCGCCAGCAACGCCGCGCCCAGAGCCTGCGGGCCCAGCCCGATCCCGCGGCCGCAGAACTCGGCGCGGAGCAGGCCGGCCTGATCATCGCGCACTACGGCCGCGAACTCGACGTGGAGGCGCTGGAGCAGCCGCTGGCTGGCACCGTCGTGCGCTGCCGCATGCGCGCCAATCTGGAGCCGCTGGTGACCGGCGACCGGGTGGTCTGGCAGCCGGAACTGGCCTCTCTGGATGATGACGAGCCGAGCGGTGTCGTCGTCGCCGGGCTGCCACGGCGCTCGGTCCTGACGCGGCCCGACAGCCACAGCGGCCTGCCCAAGCCGGTGGCGGCCAATATCGACGAAATTCTGATAGTGATCGCGCCCGAACCGACGCCCTTCGCCAATCTGATCGACCGTTACCTCGTGGCAGCGGAGCAGCTCGGCATCGAGCCGGTAATCGTGCTCAACAAAAGCGATCTGATCACCCCTGAGCGGCAGCCCGAGCTCGAGGCCCTGCTCGCCATGTACCAGCGGATCGGCTACCGCACACTGACGGCCTCCACGGTGGCTGACTCGGGTCTCGACGCCCTGCGGGCAGCGCTCCGAGACCGTACCGGCATCCTTGTAGGGCAGTCGGGCGTCGGCAAATCCTCGCTGATCGCCGCGCTGCTGCCGGGTGTCGATATCCGCATTGGCGCCCTTTCGGAAGCCGAGAGCAAGGGGCGTCATACCACCACGACCGCGCGGCTGTTCCATCTGCCTGACGGCGGCGATCTGATCGACTCGCCGGGCATCCGCGAGTTCGGCCTTGAGCATCTGGATCGAGCCCAGATTGAGCGCGGCTTCGTCGAGTTTCACCCCTGGCTCGGCCGCTGCCGCTTCCGTGACTGCGCCCACGAGCAGGAGCCTGGCTGCGCCCTGCATGAGGCGCTGGCCAACGGGGACATCGACCCGCGGCGTATGGAGAGCTATCGCGCCATTCTCTCCAGCCTCGCCACCTGAGCCGGTCGCCGCGGAACCCCATCAGTCCGGCTGCCAGCTCGCTGCTGGTAATGCCGTCATCAACCGGTACAATCCGAGCCTTATTCGCGCCGAGGTGTCCCATGACGGAACTCAATCTGCCCCTGTTGCTGGAAGCGGATCAGCTCGAACCACTGCTGGGCGACTCCCGCCTGCTGATCATCGATCTCAGCAGCGCCGACAATTACGCGCGCCATCATGTACCCGGCGCCATCCATCTGCCCGCTGCCGCTCTGCAGTGCGGACTGGCCCCCGCGCCCGGCAAACTCCCACCGGTGGAGACGCTGAGCCTGATTTTTTCCCGCGTGGGCCTTACCGGCGATCGCCACGTGATCGCGTATGACGACGAGGGCGGCGGCTGGGCTGGGCGGCTGATCTGGACGCTCGATATGGTGGGGCACGCGCGCTACTCCTACCTCAACGGCGGCCTGCATGCCTGGGTGAACGAGGGCCACCCGACGGAGAGCGAGCCGGCGCAGCCTTCGCCCAGCAACTTCCAGGCGCAGCTGGATCCGCGCCCGCGCGTTACCGCCGAGGAGCTGATGGGCGAACTCGGTGATCCGCAGCTCGCCATCTGGGACGCACGCTCGGCCGCCGAATATCGGGGCGAGCGGCAGGTCGCGGCGCGCTCCGGCCATATCCCCGGCGCTGTCAATCTCGACTGGCTGGAGCTGATGGACCGGACCCGCAACCTGCGACTGCTGCCGGAGGAGCAGCTGCGGGCGCGACTGGAAAAGCTGGGGCTGACCCCGGACAAGCGCATAGTTACCCACTGCCAGAGCCACCACCGTTCAGGGCTCAGCTACCTGGCGATGAAGGCGCTCGGCTATCCCGACATCCGTGCCTACGACGGCTCCTGGGGTGAATGGGGCAACCGTCCCGACACACCTGTCGAAGTCTGACCGCACCCTCTCCAACCCTTTTTGACGAGAAGCTCCGTGCAACTGCTGTTCATCATTGCCCAGTACCTGCTGCCCCATCATCTGCTGTCCCGGTTGGTAGGCCGCATCGCCGCCAGTCGCACGCCATGGGTGAAAAACACCTTCATCGACTGGTTCATCAAGCGTTACGGCGTTGACATGAGCGAGGCCGCTGAGCCCGATCCGCGCGCCTATGCCAGCTTCAATGAGTTCTTTACCCGCCCGTTGCGCGACGGTGCGCGGCCGCTCGATCCTGATCCCCGCGCGGTGCTCTGCCCGTCCGATGGCGTCATCAGCCAGGTCGGCCACATCACCGCCGGCTCGATCCTGCAGGCCAAAGGCCACTCTTACACAACGCGGGAACTGCTGGGCGGTAAAGCTGAACTCGCGGAGCAGTTCGCGGATGGCGCTTTTGCCACCATGTATCTGTCGCCCAAAGACTATCACCGGGTACACATGCCGGTGGACGGCCGTCTCACCGGAACCCTCTATGTGCCGGGGCAGCTGTTCTCGGTCAACCAGCAGACTGCCGACAATGTTCCCAATCTGTTCGCCCGCAATGAGCGACTGGTCTGCCTGTTCGATACCCCCCATGGGCCGATGGCAATGGTGCTGGTGGGTGCCATGATTGTCGCCGGCATTGAGACGGTCTGGGCCGGGCAGGTGGCACCGCCGCCGCGGGTCCCGACCTGGCGCAGCTACGAACCGGCGGCACCGGTCGAACTGGCGCGCGGCGCCGAGATGGGCCGTTTCATGCTGGGCTCGACCGTAATAATCCTGTTCGCCCGCGACGTCGTACAGTGGCGGGAATCACTGGGGCCGCTGAGCCCGGTTTGCATGGGCGAGTCACTGGGCAGGTTCCTCGAGCCATAACAGGCCTGGGCCGGTGCAACGGGCCGGCCGGCTACCCTGTGCTATATTGCGGACAGGGTCACACTTCGCAAAGGAGCGGTTCTGACAGCTGCTCCCGCCTCTGCCGGTGACGGCCCTCCCAGTGTCGCAAGATGACAGCGGACGCGGCTCGCGCCGGCTGTCTCCCATCGACAGAAATTCCATCGACAAGCGCCCTGAACACGGTGACAGCCTGGTTATGATGATGGCTTTTGCGGCGCTTTTCCGCCTGCCGCCCGAGGATCTCACCGCGCCGACTTCGCTGCCGACCGAGCCGGCTGCGGCCCGGCAATGGCTCGACAGCCTGCCCCGGACCAACCTCGGTCACAGCAGCCGCGCCCTGTTTCAGGCCGTCACGGAACTCAATCGCGTAACTCTGGCACCGCACCAGCGGCTGGAGCTGCTGGAGCAGCTGCGTCCGGTGGTTCACTTTATCTGCCAGGGCCTGAGCCGCCACTATCTGGGACAGCCGCTCGCGCTTCCCGACCAGCCGCTCAAAGTCGCCCAGCTGGCGCACACCCTGCTGGAAGGACTGACACAGGGCTATGTACGGGTGGCGCTGCAGATCCAGCAACAGCCGCGCGGCAGCGGGTTCCGGACGCCAGCGCAGGCACTCGCCACCGTCCTCCACCGCGCATTGAGCGATACCTCGCTCAACCTGCTGCGTGATTTCCAGCTTTATCGCGACCCCCGGCGTTCCACCTGGGCGCGGCTGCACCGTCTGGCTTCATGGGCCCAGCGTCAGCAGCTGGATGCGGTCAGCGTAGCTGACCCGCTCGGTGGCAGCGGTACATTGCGGGCAGCCTATATCCGGGCATTGCTGCTCGGCAGCGCCCACACCTTCCAGCTGCGGCAGGACGAAATTGCGCGACTCTGGCAACGTCTGCCGGCATGGACGTCGCTGGCGTCACTTACGGCAGCTGGCAGCAGCGACGGCCTGCTGGTGGACCCGCGCAGCGACGAGGGGCCGCGCCGGCCGGAGCTGATCAGCGTGCCGATTGACGCTGGCTGGCTCTGTCTGGATACCAGCGCCGTCTGTGCGCAGCTCGCCACCGAACTGGAAGCCGACACGACCACTGCTCTCGATCAGCTCAGCAGCGAGGCGCTGACACTGGTGCAGCAGGCCTGGCAACGCAGCCTGCGGCGCCACCAGGAACGACAGCCGTGCAGTGTCACGGTGGAAGTCGCACTCGGTCTTGCTGCGGCCCACCACTTCATCAGTGGCGAAGCCGACTTCGACCTGCTGCTCAGTCTCAGCGGTCATCAGCGACTGCAGCCCGCGCAGCGCAATCCTTTCCTCAAACAGAGCGGGTCGCCGGTGCCGCAACGGCCGCGCGACGTCTGGGACAGTGCCTATCAGACGCGCTTCAAAGCCGAAGCAGTAGAAGCGATCGACTATCAGGTGCGAAGTCACCATCAGCAGCAAAGCAAGCAGCAAGCCCGTTATCAGGCGGTCGAAGCCACTACCGTCAATACCAGCGCAGGCGGCTACTGTCTGCAGTGGAATGGCCACGCTGCGCCGGTAAAAACCGGAGAAATCATTGCGATACGTGAGAAAGATCACAAAATCTGGCGGGTAGGCGTCGTCCGCTGGGTGCGGCTGGACCAAACTGGTCCACAATGGGGTGTTGAACTGCTGAGCCCGACAGCGACAGCCTATGGCGGACGAGTGATCCATAAAAGCGGCCCACCGGGCGACTACCTGCGGGTACTGGTATTACCCGCCATGCCCGAGTTGCGTCTGCCCCCAACTCTGATTACACCGCGCCTGCCCTTTCGGGTCGGGCAGAAGGTACAGCTGGCTTTGCGCGACGATGAGGCGCGCGTCCAGCTGACTCGTCGTCTGCGGGCAGCGGCAGGGTTCAGTCAGTTTGAATTCAGCCGGCTGGGCGGAGTCTCAGTCAGCCAGCAGAGCGAACCGGAACAAGCTCCCGGTTCGAGCTTCGACAGCCTCTGGGAGATCCTCTGAGCTGTTCAACCGATGTTGGTTTGCGGGTGCCATGGCCAGAAGAAGCACAATTAAACTGCTATTGATCAACGGCTCGGACAATGATGCCGAGCGGCTGGTGAGCCTGTTCCGGCGCGCCGGCCGGGTCGCGCGCGTCGACTGCGCGCCGGATGCCGAAGCGCTGACTGCCGCACTGCATCGGCAGGTCGACCTGGTGTTACTGGACGAGACCGCCGACGGCCTGTCGTCGGCCACCGTGCTCGAGCAGCTGCGCACCACCGAAGCTGCGCCGCTCGCTATCGTGCTCAGCGACAGCCAGGATCCGCAACCGCTGTTCGCGGCAGGCGCCCGGGATGTGGTCGCGCCGGCCGATGAGCCGCGCCTGGTCCACACAGTACTGCGCGAACTCGATCATGCGCAGCTCCGGCGCGATCTGCAGGAGCGCGAAGCGCAGCTGGCGGAGGCCGAGCACCGCAATGCCCTGCTGCTGGACAGCTCCACGGATGCTGTCGCTTATGTCACCGATGGCATGATCACCGGCGCCTCGGCGCTGTTTGCAGAACGTTTTGGCTATGCCGATGGCGACGCTGTCGAGCTGGTGCCGATCATCGACCTGATCGCGCCGGAATCGCAGGAGCTGGTCAAGAGCGCGCTTAAAGCGCAGGACGGCAGCGATATCCCGTTCATCGGCCTGAGCGGCGATCAGTCATTCCCCGCGCTGATGTGCCTCACGGCCGCCACC
>JAJUJZ010000082.1 GCA_029265075.1 Gammaproteobacteria bacterium
ACGTCCTTGAGTTCCCGGAACCGGTCAATGTCGCGCTGATAGCGAGCCTCGACCGCGGCCACTTCCTGCTCCCGCAGCCGCAGCGTGCTTTCGGTCTCTTCCACTTCCTGACGCAGGGCCGCGATGGTATCAGAGAGGGAGGCCGGGACCTGGCCGCCACGCCGCTCGATGTCGGCCGCTCTGGCAAGCTCGCGCTCGATCTGGCCCTTGATGCTGAGCAGGTTGCTTTTCAGGATGCTGATTCGCATGTTGTAATCGCGCACTGCCCGGTCGCGCGCTGCTTCGATATCTGCAACGCTGCTGTAACGACGCAGCAGTGATTCATCCCACGCACGCAGGCGCTCCGCCTCCGCCGCTGCCTCGCGCTGACGGCGCCCCTCCTCACCAGTGGGTACCGGTGGCACTTCGCGTACCACCCTGCCATCGGGCGACAGTACGGTATAGCCGTTTTTCACATACTCCGGCGGCACGTGGTCGTCGAGGACCACCGTACCCTTGTCGTCGATATAGCGATAAGTCTGCTGAGCGGCGATCGCATTACCACCGGCTGCCGCAGCAAGCAGCAGTGCCGCGGCAGCCGCGCGGCGGGCAAAGGGACCAGACAGCGGGTTCACGCGTGCGTCTCCAGATCTTTGGTCCCTTCAGTGTAGCGGGCCGCAGCCGTTTTGCCGCTGAAACTGTTCAGATGCCGTACTGCTGGCGGTAACGATCGACCCGCTCGAGGTCTTCGCTGGCGCCCTGAGCCCGCAGGTAGTCGAGAATGTGCTCGAGGCTGATGATGCTGTAGACGGGAATGCCATAGTCGCGCTCCACCTCCTGGATGGCGGAGAGCTCCGCCCGGCCGCGCTCCTGACGATTGAGGCCGATTACCACACCGGCCGGCTCGGCACCGGCAGCGCGGATGATCTCAACCACCTCGCGCACGGCGGTGCCGGCGGTAATGACATCGTCGACAATCATGACGCGGCCCTGCAGCGGCGCGCCAACCAGCGTACCGCCTTCGCCGTGATCCTTGGCTTCCTTGCGGTTGTAGACGTACGGCACATCGCGGTCGTACTGATCCGCCAGCGCACATGCGGTAGCCGCCGCCAGTGGGATCCCCTTGTAAGCTGGACCGAACAATACGTCGAAACTGGCGGTCGCATCACTCAGCGCCGCGGCATAACACCGGCCAAGCTCCAGCAAGGCCCGCCCGCTGGCAAAACGGCCGGCGTTGAAAAAGTAGGGACTGACCCGACCTGATTTGAGAGTGAACTCGCCGAAACTGAGGGCGCCCTGGGAGAGGGCCAGTTCGATAAAGCGTTGCTGATAGGGCTGCATGGGGCTGTCGTCCGGAAAGTTGACGCAGGAAAAGGCGCCATTCTAACGAGAAGGGGCCACAAACTCACCGACCGAACCGTTTGTATTGCATTCGGATCGCCGTTTCCGCACGGCTCGGGTATCATAGCGGGCAGATTTTTGCGAGGCTTGTATGCGTATCATCAGCTTTTGTGCGGATTCCATTAAGGATGCTGCAAAGCGGGGATTCTATGACTGGGTCCTGGAGCAGGATGCTGATTTCATTTGTATCCAGAATCTTGGTATTCAGGAGCACAAGCTGCGCGACTCCGTGTTCTTTCCTCCGGAGTACAACGCGTATTTCTGGGATTCGGCCGAAGGGGACGAGAATGGCGTGGCGATCTATACACGCCAGCTGCCCAAAGCGATCATGACCGGACTCGGCTTTACCGAGTTCGACATGGAGGGCCGTTACATTCAGGCGGATTTCGAGCGGATCAGTATCGGCAGCCTGCTGGCGCCGACGGCTTATCCCAAGGATTCCAAACTGCAGACGCGGAAGAACCGCTTTTTCGAGCAGTATCAGGCGCATCTCAACAAGGTGCGCAACAAGCGGCGGGAATTCATCATCTGCGGCAACTGGAACATGGCGCATCAGACCGCAGACGTGCAGGATCCCGTTCGCAACCGCGACCACTCCGGCTTCCTGCCCGAAGAGCAGCAGTGGATGGACCGGCTGTTCAGCGAGCTGGGCTACGTCGATGCCTTCCGGGAAGTGAACAAGGATCCGGACGAGTACACCTGGTGGCCGGGCGGCGACCGCGGCGAAGACGGCTGGCGCGTCGACTATCAGGTGATCTCCGAAGGACTGCGGTCGCGGGTGGAGTACGGCGCCATCTATAAGAACCAGGAGTTCTCCAGTCACGCGCCGCTGATCATGGATTACGACTACGAGCTCTGAGCCCGGTAACCACATCTGCTGCCGCACCGGCTGACCCCGCAGCCGGCGCGGCACGCCCGCAGGCACCAGACGGTAGCGTCAGCAGTTTTCCACACCTCTCGCATCTGGCTTCGGACTCAGCCACGTCATCAGCGACAGCTGCCAGTGCAGCTGTCGCGTGTGCCCGGTTACCCTTCCGCCAGTGCGTGCCGCTGCAGCCCGATCAGCGTCTCGATGCCGCGCCGCGCCAGTGTCACCATGTCATTCAGCTCCTGCGGCGAGAACGGCTGCGTCTCGGCCGTACCCTGCACCTCGACGAAACCGCCGGCTTCGGTCATCACCACGTTCATATCGGTTTCGGCCCGGGAATCCTCGCTGTAGTCGAGATCGAGGACCGGCACGCCATCAACTACGCCAACGGATACCGCCGCCACCATGCCGATCAGCGGGTCAGTGGTGAGCTGACCGCTGCGCTGCAGCACATTCAGTGCATCGATCAGCGCAACGCAGGCACCCGTGATAGCCGCGGTGCGCGTGCCGCCGTCAGCCTGGATGACGTCGCAATCGATGGTGATGGTGTATTCGCCCAGCAGACTGAGATCGACTGCGGCACGCAGGGAGCGGCCGATCAGCCGCTGGATCTCCACGGTACGCCCGCCCTGTTTGCCGCGCGCCGCTTCCCGGTCCATGCGGGTGCCAGTGGAGCGGGGCAGCATGCCGTATTCAGCCGTAATCCAGCCCTGTCCGGTGCCACGCAGAAAGCGCGGCACACCGGCTTCTACCGAAGCAGTGCAGATGACCCGCGTATCGCCGAAGCAGACCAGTACCGACCCTTCGGCGTGACGGGTGAAGTGTCGCTGCAGTGTGATTTCACGCAGCTCATCGGGTGCTCGTCCGCTGGGTCTCATCATGTCGGGTGCGCCTGCTCTGTTCTGTCGGGGCGCGCAGTATATACCTAGCTGGCCGACTGCCCCTGACGCCATCGCATGATCAGGCTATTATCTGACCCGTCCGTTCAACGCGACCGAGGGCAGCAGCCCGCGGCAAGCAGTCTGGGCCGAAGGAGTAGGGTTGCCATGACACACAGCATGACGGCGTTTGCACGCGCCACCCGCGAACTGCAGGGCGGCTCACTGACGTGGGAACTGCGCTCGGTTAATCATCGTTATCTCGAGATCACACTGCGCCTGCCGGATAACCAGCGTCATCTCGAGGGCAATTTGCGCGATCTCATGCGCAAGCGCCTGCAGCGCGGCAAGGTCGAAGCGGCGCTGCGGGTCCAGCTGCCGGATCCCGCCGCGGAGCAGCTGGAGCTCAACGAACCGGCGCTGGCGCGGCTGCTCAGCTGCCTGCAGCAGGTGGAGGCGCGGCTGGCACGACCTGCCGCTGTTGACCCGCTGGCTGTACTCGCGTGGCCGGGGATCCTCGGCAGACCCGAGGAGCAGGAAAGCAGCAGTCTCGACAGCGAGATTCTCGCCTTGCTGGAGCAGGCACTCGACCAGCTGGTGGCGATGCGGGCTCGCGAAGGTGCCGCGCTGCGCGACATCGTCGAAAGCCATCTCACTCAGGTGGAGCAATACGTCGCCGCGGTGCGCACTGCGCTGCCCGCAATCATGGCTGAGCAGCGTGCGCGCCTCACCGAGCGGCTGCGCGAGCTGCCGCTGGAGGCCGACCCGGCGCGGCTGGAGCAGGAGATGGTGATACTGGCGCACAAGAGTGACGTCGCCGAAGAGCTCGACCGGCTCTCCACTCATGTGCAGGAGGTGCGGCGCGCGCTCGCCGACACGACCCCCTGCGGGCGGCGTCTCGACTTCCTGATGCAGGAGCTGAACCGCGAAGCCAATACGCTCTCGTCCAAGTCGCTCAGCAGCGAAACCACGGCGCACGCGGTAGCGCTCAAGGTGCTGATCGAGCAGATGCGCGAGCAGATCCAGAACATCGAGTAGCGGCAGCACTGACGCGAGCGGCTCCGCTCTCTATACTCGGCGGTCTTTTTGGTATGAGTGCGGCATGCAGACTGCCGCCGGCAAGAATACTCCGGAGATATCCATGGCTGCGGCCCCTGGCACCCTCTTTATCATTTCCGCGCCCTCCGGGGCGGGCAAAACCAGCCTGGTTGCGGCACTGCTGCGCCGTCTGCCCGGCGTACAGGTGTCGGTATCGCACACCACGCGGCCGCCGCGGCCCGGCGAGCAGGATGGCGTCAACTACCACTTCATTGATAGCGCTCAGTTCGATGCCATGCTGGCCGAAGGTGCTTTTCTCGAATCGGCCGAGGTATTCGGAAACTGCTACGGCACATCGCAGCAGTGGGTACAGGAGACGCTGGACAGCGGCGTCGACGTGATTCTGGAGATCGACTGGCAGGGCGCCCAGCAGGTGCGCCGTCTGATGCCGGGCGCAATCTCCATTTTCATCTTGCCGCCGTCACGGGCAACACTGGAAGAGCGACTTCTCAAGCGTGGTCAGGACGATGCCGAGGTGATTCGCCGGCGCATGAATCAGGCGGTGGAGGAGATGTCTCATTACGCGGAAGCTGACTATCTGGTCGTCAATGACGTGTTCGACCACGCCGTCGAGGAGCTGGCGGCAATCCTGCAGGCGGCACGCCTGCGGATGGACACTCAGCAGAAGCGGCATGAGCAGTTGCTGGCAGCGCTGCTGGCCGATGCCGGCGATGCCTGATCAGCGCATCCGTCCCCGCAGCACCAACGACCCTTTTATTGCTCATATCCTGAGCGATATAGCAGCTTGTAGCCCGATTTTGATACACTGATCGACCGCTTCCCGGACAGTTTGCGAGCGCTCTCTCGCGCCCACTGCCCGGCAAGCTCATCATTTGCGACACGAATTGGAGTTATACATGGCCCGCATCACCGTGGAAGATTGTCTCGACAAGGTCGACAACCGCTTCGAGCTGGTCATGGTTGCCAGCAAGCGTGCCCGCCAGATCGCTACCGGCGGCAAGGATCCGCTTGTACCCGAAGAAGGGGATAAACCCACCGTTCTGGCTCTGCGTGAAATCGCTGGTGGCCTGCTGACCCCCGAGCAGATCATGGAGAGCGACGACAACGCCGAAGAAGAGGCAGCTGCCGCGCTCGAAATGCTGGACGAGGAACAGCAGCCGCAGGAACTTTGAATCACAGCATCAGCGGGGTAGCCAGCCGATGCTCCAGTACAGCATTTTTCCTCAGCAGCGCGACGTGGCGCCTTCGCCAGAGCCGGAGAGCACTATCGACACGCTGAGCGAACGGCTGGCCAGCTACCTGACTGCGGACCAGATCGAGCAGGTTCGCAGTGCCTATTTCTTCGCCGCCGTTGCCCATGAAGGGCAGCTGCGTCACTCCGGCGAACCCTACGTCACCCATCCGCTGGCCGTAGCCGGCGTACTCGCCGACATGCACATGGACCATCAGAGTCTGATGGCGGCCATGCTGCACGATGTCATCGAAGACACCTGGGCCACCAAGGAACAGCTGGCTGAACAGTTCGGCGAGGAGGTCGCGGAACTGGTGGACGGCGTCTCCAAGCTGACCCAGATCGAGTTTCGCTCCAAGGCCGAGGCGCAGGCCGAAAACTTTCAGAAAATGGCGCTGGCCATGGCCCGGGATATCCGCGTCATTCTGGTGAAACTGGCCGACCGCCTGCATAACATGCGCACGCTGGGTGTCCTGAAGCCCGAGAAGCGCCGCCGCATCGCCAAAGAGACCCTTGAGATCTACGCACCCATTGCCCAGCGGCTGGGCATGCACAATCTGCGCGTGGAGTTCGAGGATCTCGGCTTTGCTGCGCTCTACCCGATGCGCGCAGACCGGATCCGCGCTGCCCTGCGCGCTTCGCACGGCAACCGCCGGGAAACGCTCGAGCGCATTCGCTCCTCCATTGAGGAGTTCCTGCGCGAAGAGGGCCATGACGCACGTGTCATCGGGCGCGAAAAGCACCTCTACAGTATCTATAAAAAGATGCGGACCAAGCGCAAATCGCTGTCCGAAATCATGGACATCTACGCGGTGCGCATCATTGTCGACACCGTCGACACCTGTTACCGGGTGCTCGGCTGCGTGCACGGGCTCTACAAACCGGTGCCCGGCCAGTTCAAGGATTACATCGCCATTCCCAAAGCCAACGGCTATCAGTCACTGCACACTGTGCTGATCGGCCGGCAGGGCGTTCCCATCGAAGTGCAGATCCGCACGGAAGAGATGGAGGAGATGGCCAGCAACGGTATCGCGGCGCACTGGCTCTACAAGAACAACAGCGGTCAGCCCGAAAGCGGCAGCCACGCCCGCGCGCGGCGCTGGGTGCAGGGTCTGCTGGAGATGCAGCAGCAGGCGGGCGACAGCCTCGAGTTCATCGAAAACGTCAAGATCGACCTGTTTCCCGACGAGGTATACGTGTTCACGCCGAAGGGCGAGATCATGGAGCTGCCGCAGGGCGCCACCGCGGTCGATTTTGCTTATTCAGTGCACACCGATGTCGGCAACAGCTGTGTTGCCTGCCGCATCAATCGCCGGCTGGCGCCGCTGTCGGAGCCGCTGCAGAGCGGCCAGACCGTAGAAGTGATTACCGCGCCGGGCGCCCAGCCCAACCCGGCCTGGCTCAACTTCGTGGTGACGGCCAAGGCCCGCACCACCGTGCGCCACTTCCTCAAGCACCGGCGCAAGGCGGAAGCAGTGCAGCTGGGGCGCCGCCTGCTCGACAAAGCGCTCAACAGCTTCGACTCGAACATCGATGCGCTGACCGATGAACAGAAGGAGCACGTGCTCAGGGAGACCGGCGCCGACAGCCTCGAGCAGCTGATGGAGGAGATCGGTCTCGGCACCCGCGTGTCGTTTATCACCGCCCGCCAGCTGCTGAGCGTCACGGACAAGGCGGCTCAGGCAGGGCTGCCGACCAAACGCTCCAAAGCCAACGATCCGCTGGTGATCCAGGGTACCGAGGGTGTCGTCGTCAGTTTTGCCCGCTGCTGTTACCCGCTGCCCGGCGACCCGATCGCCGGTGCCATCAGCGCCGAAAAGGGCATCGTGGTACACATCGAGTCGTGCCACAACATCGTCGATCTGCGCAGCAAACCGGAACGTTTTGTGCCGCTGCGCTGGGCTGACAACCTTGAAGGTGAGTTCGCCGCCGAGCTGCGCATCGAAGTAGAGAAAACGCGCGGCCTGCTGGCAGTGCTGGCGACCCGCATCGCCGACTCCGAAGCGAGCGTCAAGAAGATGCACGTGGACGAGGAGAGCTTCCGCTTCAGCGCCGTCCATCTGGTACTGGGCGTTCGCAACCGGATCCATCTGGCGCGCGTGATCAAGCGGCTGCGTACCGTGAAGTCGGTGACCCGCGTCACCCGGGTGCGCCGCTGAGGGTCACCGCGCCCTCCTACTTTTCGCAAGGACTCAACCCATGAGCAGCAACCGCGCCGTCATCTCCACCAGCCGTGCTCCGCAAGCCATCGGACCCTATTCGCAGGCGATCAAGGTGGGCAATCTGGTCTTTCTGTCCGGCCAGATCCCACTCGATCCCGAGACCATGGAGATGGTGAGCGGCGATGTCGCGGCCCAGGCCAGACAGGTGTTCGCCAACCTGGCGGCGGTCGCCGAAGCTGCCGGCGGCAGCCTCAATGACGCCGTCAAGGTAAATATTTCGCTGACCGACCTGGGCGAGTTCGCCCGCGTCAACGAAGTGATGGAGAGCTTCTTCCGCGAACCTTATCCGGCGCGCGCCTGCGTTCAGGTCGCGGCCCTGCCGCGCGGGGCAGCAATCGAGGTCGAGGTGATTCTTGCCCTCTGAGCCGCCCCCGCGGGCGCTGCTCACCGCGATCAGAACCTGATATCGAACAGCCGGATGCGCGGTTCCCGCACATTGCGGTCACGGACCTGCTCGTAGTCCTCCCGCTCTTCCCGGGTGTAGGCCGGCAGCCACTCGATACGCTGCGGCATCTCCGGCATCTGCAAGCGCGGCTGATCCCAGCGCGGTTTCTCCTCCAGCCGGTCGCGCCAGGCCGGCGTCCGTGCACCGTGCACCACGACCTCTTCGAGGCTGGTGCGATATTCACTGGCCGGCAGCACCTCTGGCTCGGGTCGTTGCGACCAGGCCGGCAGCGTCAGCGACAGACCGATGATGCCCAGCAGCAGCCGACGCATCACTGCGCTACCTGCTGACGCCAGCCCAGACTTTCAAACCAGTACTGATGCGTGCTCTCGAGCCACGCATCAGCCTCCCGCGCCACTACCCAGGCATTGAGGAAGTTGAGCAGGTCGGCATCGCCCTTGCGCAGCGCGAACGCTTCCCGCGTGGCGAGCAGCGGCCGGGAGAGTGGCACATCGATGGCGTCCGGATGCTTCAGTGCCAGGAACCGGGGCGCCGGTTCGGAGCGCACATAGGCGTGCACCAGCCCTTTCAGCAGCGCCTCTTCTACCTGAGCTTCATCTGCGAAGGTCTTGATGGCCGCTTTGCCGAATACTTCACGCGCCACCTGCTCCGATACGGTATCGCGCAGCACCGCGATCGCCACATCGGGGCTGTTCATGTCGGAGAGACTGCCGAAATCGCGTGTCAGCCGGGTATTGGTGGCGAGGCTGATCCCCGAGCTGGCATAGGGATTACTGAACCAGACGCGCAGAGCCCGCTCAGGTGTGACCGACAGTCCGGCAGCGATCAGATCAATATCGCCCCGCTCCAGCGCCGGGACCAGCGCATCCCAGTCGTAGATCCGGTACTCGACCTCGACACCGAGGTCCTGCGCCAGCCGCCGGGTAATGTCGATCTCCGAGCCCATCAGCCCGCCATTCGCGCTTTTCATGGCGTACGGCGCAAGCAGATGCACGCCCACGCGAAGGATGCCGCTGCTGCGGATATCGTCGAACTGCCGCGGTGCCGCCGCTTCGGGCTGGGCCGCGGCCGGCGCCGCAGTACTCTCCGCCAGCGCGGAGAGGGGCACCAGCAGAGAGGTGAGCAGTAGAAAAAAGGAGCAGAGAGTACGCATGAGCTTTCCTTGTCAGTTCATCGGCCGGGACCGGGCCATCCGGCAGCACCGGTAACTCTTGTTTTCAATTGATTATTCAGCCGTGCGTGCGGCCAGGCAAGTGCTCCGGATCAATGCTTCAGCAGTGTCGGCAGGCCGTCGCGGAAACTGGGGTAGAGAAAGCGGTAGCCAAGCGCTCGCAGCCGCGCATTCGAGCAGTAACGATGACCACCGCGCAGCGGTGCAGCCGTCGGCGCAGCGGGTGGCGGCGGTAACCGCAACCAGTCAGCGAACCACTGTTCCACCTCATGAATGGGCGTCGGCTCGCAGTCGACCCCGAGATAAAGCGAATCGAGCGCCTCACCCGAAGCAGCACGCTCCAGCAGCAGGCGGAGCACACCTGCCGCATCATCGCGATGAATGCGGTTGCTGATCCGCACCGGCGTCGGTGGCGAGCGACGCCCGGCCTGCAGGCGCAGCAGCAGCCGGTCCCGGCCCGGACCGTAGATGCCGGCCAGCCGCACCACTGTCACCGGCCAGCCGCTCTGCTGGAGCAGTATCTCCGCTTCCAGCAGCCGCTGACCGGAAAAGCTGGCCGGTTTACAGGGGGTCTGCTCGTTGACCCAGCTGCCGTCATCCTGCGGGTAGACGCTGGTGCTCGACACCCACAGCAGTCGTTGCGGGCGGGGCAGGACTTGCAACAGGTGGCGCGCACCCGCCACGTAGGTCTGGCGGTAGCCGGGGTCGTCAAAGGCAGCGGGCGTCAGCGTCACCAGCACCAGATCCGGACGCAGCCCGGCAGCTGCCGCCAGCGTGTCCGGCGTCGTGACGTCGCCAGTCACAGGCGTTATTCCGGCCGGCAAGCTCTCCGGCCGGCGACGCAGTCCCCACACCTGCCAGCCGGTGGCGATCAGCTGCGTCCCGACGGCGGCCCCCAGATCTCCGCAGCCGACAATCAGGAGCGAAGGGCTTCCAGGTGTCCGGATCATCATTGACTCCTTATTGCAGAATGCGTAAGAAGATAGCCAACCTCTATCCTGGGCAGTACGTTCCCATGACGCTCACCGAACTTCGCTACATCGTCGCGCTCCATCAGACCGGCCATTTCGGCCGGGCGGCGGAGCGCTGCCATGTCAGTCAGCCGACGCTCAGTATCGCCATCAAGAAGCTGGAAGACGAGCTCGATGTGGCGCTGTTCGAACGCAGTCGCAATCAGGTGCGGGCCACGCCGATCGGCCAGCGCATCATCCAGCAGGCACAGCAGGTGCTGGAGCAGGTACAGGTCATTCACGAGCTGGCCGAAGCAGGCAAGGATCCGCTGGGCAGCCGGCTGGCGGTGGGCGCCATTTTCACGGTCGGGCCCTACCTGTTTCCCTGTTTCATTCCCGGCCTGCAGCAGGGCGCGCCCAATATGCCACTGTACGTGGAGGAGAATTTCACGGCCGCCCTGCGGGAAAAACTGCGCAGCGGCGAGCTGGATGTGATCATCGTGGCCCTGCCATTCACCGAGCCCGACGTCGTTACCCTGCCACTTTATGATGAGCCGTTCGTGGTGCTGATGCCGGCTGATCATCCACTGACGAAGCAGGAGGCCATCGAGCCGCAGCAGCTGGAGCGCGAAACCGTCCTGCTGCTGGGTGAGGGACACTGTTTCCGCGATCAGGTGCTGGAAGCATGCCCCGGGCTGGGCCGCAATCTTCACAGCAGCGCCGAGCCGCTGCAGTCGGTGGTGGAAGGCAGCTCGCTGGAGACGCTGAAATACATGGTCGCCTCCGGGCTGGGCCTCACCATCCTGCCCGCCTCGGCAGCACAGCTCGGCACCTATGGCGAAGGCGTGATGACCACCCGGCCATTCACCGACCCGCAGCCGACGCGCACAGTGGCGCTGGCGTGGCGCGCCAGTTTTCCGCGTCCGCAGGCGATCGACGTGGTCAGCCGGTCCATCCGTCAGTGCTCGATCAGCGCAGCCTGACGACGGCACCGCCGCTCGAACAGCGCCCGGTCACGGCGCTGCGCGGGGTCGGTCCGAAACTGGCGGCAAAGCTGGCCGCACTCGGCATCACCACGGTGCAGGACGTCCTGTTTCACCTGCCACTACGCTATCAGGACCGCACCCGCATCACGCCTATCGGCGCGCTCGTCCCCGGTCAGGATGCCGTGATCGAAGGGGAGATTCGGGTGGCTGATGTGGTTTTCGGTCGGCGCCGCAGCCTGGTCTGCCGCATTCAGGACGGCACCGGCACGGCGACGCTACGATTCTTCCATTTCAGTGCCGCGCAGCGCGCCCAGCTCGCGCCCGGGACGCAGCTGCGCTGTTATGGCGAAGCGCGGCGTGGCACCAGTGGTCTCGAGTTCTATCACCCGGAATATCGGCTCGGCGATGCGGCGGCGCCGGTCAGCGAACGGCTGACGCCGGTCTATCCCTCCACCGAAGGACTGCAGCAGGCGAGCTGGCGCAAGCTCTGCGCTGCAGCCCTGGCCGAGCTGGACCGGGGTGCACTGCAGGACCTGCTGCCGGAGCCGGTACCGTTGCCGGATGCCCCCATGCATCTGGCCGACGCATTGCGCTATCTGCATGCGCCGCCGCGCGAAGCCAATCTCGCA
>JAJUJZ010000155.1 GCA_029265075.1 Gammaproteobacteria bacterium
GATTATCTGCCGGATGTGCAGGCACGGCTCATCCTTTACAAGCGCATCGCCAATGCGCCCGATGCCGACACCCTGCGCGAACTGCAGGTCGAGATGATCGACCGTTTCGGGCTGCTGCCGGAGCCGCTGAAGACGCTGTTCCGCATCACTGCCATCAAGCAGCGGGCGCAGGCACTCGGCATCCGCAAGATCGAAGCGGGACCGCGTGGCGGCAAGTTCGAGTTTGATGCTCAGCCCAGCATCGAACCGATCCGGCTGATTCAGCTGGTGCAGAGCAAACCCGACAGCTATCGGCTTGCCGGCGCAGCCGCGCTATCCTTCACAGCAGACTTGGAAGAGCCCACGCAGCGGATCGACTTCGTCGAACGGCTGATCACGGCACTGGCACCGGACCACCAGTGATATGCGCGAACGCCCTGTCCTTCGCGACAGGTCTTCGCGACCGTCATGGTGGGCCGGCGACTCAACCCATACAGGACGCAACATGAATCGCACCCGCACCTTCCCGGTTCGTCTTTCCGGACTGCTGCTGACCACTCTGCATACGGCCGTACTGCTCGCAGCGAGCAGCCTGGCCGCGGCCAGCGAACGTCTCTATGCGGTCGAGCTGATCGTCTTCAGCCGGGAAGCGGCGAGCTTCGAAGAGGTGTGGCCGGATGATGTAGCACTGCACTACCCGCCGCACGCGCGACCGCTCGCGCCCGAAGGGTTTGATCAGATGCTGGCAGAAAGCGCAGAAGCGGGCGTTGAGTCGGAAACGCCGGCTGCTGAACTTAACGAGTCAGCGGCTGAGCCTGCTGCAGCTGCCACCCCCCCTCTGCTGCAGTCGCTGGGACGCGATACCTACGCCCTGAGCGGCGTCGCAAACGCACTTGCCCGGCGCAGCGAGTACCGGATGCTGCTGCATGAACGCTGGGTTCAGCCCGCCCAGGTCGATGGCCGCGCCGTACCGATCGCGGTACGCGGAGGGGAACGCTACGGAGAGCACCACGAACTTGAAGGCTTTGTCCGCCTGCAGGTCGGACGTCTGCTGCATTTCCAGGCGAACCTGTGGCTGAGCGACTTCACCGGCACGGCTGCGGTATCCACGCCGGATGAAGAAGAGGAATTCGCTGTCAGCCGGCGCCCGCAGCCGGCAGGGATCTTTCTGCCAACCCCTCCGGAATTGCCGGAGCCGCCGTCCGCAATCAGTATGCAGTCGCTGCTGTTTGAGGAGGCGCCGGAATCAGAGCTGGAGACATGGACTCCGGCACCGGCAGAGCCGCTGCTGCCGCGCCAGGTAATCGTGCTGGAGCAGCGTCGGCGCGTGAAGTTTGGCGAGCTCCATTATCTGGATCACCCGCAGTTCGGTGCCATCGTGCAGGTTACGGCAATCGATCCCGAGGTGCCGGCAGAAGAGTCCTGAGCGCTGCCCTGTTCGCCGGCAAGGCCGGCGCCGGCGCCTACCGCTTGAGGAAACTGCTCAGCACTGCCGTTACCTGCCCCATGCCCTGTTCCAGCACCCGCTGAATATCGGCCATGGTGATCTCGCCGGGCGCCTTGCCTGCCGCGGGATTGACCACCAGACAGAGCGCTGCGTACGCCAGTCCGAGCTCGCGCGCCAGCGCCGCTTCGGGCATGCCGGTCATGCCCACAAGGTCGCAGCCATCCCGCTCCATACGGCGAATTTCAGCGGCGGTTTCCAGCCGTGGCCCCTGCGTAGCGCCATACACACCACCATCGACCGCGGCGACGCCGGCAGCTTGCGCGGCTTCCAGCAGACGCTGGCGCAAGCCAGCGCTGTAGGGTTCGCCGAAATCGACATGCTCGAGTGCTGCTGCGCAAGTCACCCCGTGCTGAGCCATATCGCTCCGCAGCCCGACCACGCCATCGTAAAAGGTGTGCTCGCGGCCGTAGGTGTAATCGACAATCTGGTCAGGGACTACCACCGCTCCGGTGGCCGCCCGTTCGGTGATGCCGCCGACCGCGTTCACGGCGATCACTTCACGGACTCCTGCATCGCGCAACGCCCACAGGTTGGCGCGATAATTGACGCGATGCGGCGGAATACGATGCGGCTGCCCGTGCCGGGCCAGAAACCAGAACGCCACGCCGTCGCGTTGCAGCAGCTGCAGCGGGGCCGAGGTTTCGCCATAAGGTGTTACCGGGCGACGCTCATCCAGCGGCGCCAGCTCCGCCATCTGATTGAGCCCCGTGCCACCGATAATGGCGATCGTGCTGGATGTCATGGAATCTCCCCTCTGCAGCTGCCCGGCCGATGACGCGGGCAAAGCGCGCGATTATACCCCCAGAATTTCGCTCAACCACGTCGTGCCTGCAGCGTGGATCTCTGCTATCTTTATTTCGTTCATTTTTTGTTCTGAGGCCGCTCCCGCGAGCCGGCCACTGCCACGCCCGTGGCCCAAATCGGTTTGCATCCTAACGGATGCGCTTAAGCGCGACATTATGGAAGTTTTGCCATGCAGCTGTTCAATGCGCCTGGTCGTCTGATCGAAAGCTTTCTGGCCGGCAGATGGCCTCAACCTGTTTACCAGTTCAGCACCTGGGCCCTGGTGGTGGTATCGGGACTGGCTGCCGGCGGAATCGTGCGGCAGGCTGCCGGACTGGCGCTGTAGAAAACCGCCAGCCCCTGTCAGAGAGAGTTCTCCCGGAGAGGCCACCGGGAAGCTGAGCTGTTCGCCGCCCGGGCTATGCCAACGCGGGCGTCTTGTCAGGACGTCTTGGGCGGCTGTCCCGGATTCTGCAACAGCGAGCGCAGGCGCGCTTCGCCGGTGGGTTCAGTGGGTGAGCCGGGTTCAGCCGGGGGACGCGCCGCCAGTAGCGGATCCAGCTGGCCATAGCGCTCGGTCGGGGCACTCAGCGCTTCGAGTGCTTCCACTCGATCACTCAGGCGCCGTACCTGTTTTTCTGCTTCGATGACGCGCTGACCCATCGCCAGCAGTTCCAGCCGCGCCTGCTCCTGGGTGGTTGCCAGGCGCGCTTCGAGCTGCTCGTTGCCGGCCTGCAATTCCGCCACCTGGCTGCGACTGAACATCAGCAGCGCCAGGGAGGCCACTGCCAGTACCAGCGCGGTCAGTGCTAGCAGTGGCCAGAGCGATACCATCAGAGTTCTTCCAGATCAGCCCACTCTTCGTCCGTCAGAAGTTTGTTCAGTTCGACGAGAATGAGCAGTTCCCCATTCTTGTTGCAAACGCCCTGAATGAATTTCGCACTCTCGGCATTGCCGACGTTCGGGGCAGACTCGATTTCCGATTGCCGCAGATAGACAACCTCGGCAACTGCATCCACCAGGATGCCGATGACATGCTTGTCAGCCTCAATGATGACGATACGCGTCTGGTCTGTCACCTCCGCCGGCGGCAGCCCGAAGCGGGCGCGGGTATCGAGTACAGTAACCACATTACCACGCAGGTTGACGATGCCGAGCACGTAGGAAGGTGCGCCCGGCACCGGTGCTATTTCGCTGTAGCGCAGCACTTCCTGCACCTGCATGACGTTGATCCCGTAGGTCTCTCCGGCCAGCCGGAAAGTCACCCACTGCAACACTGTATCATCGGCGCTTACCGCCACTTTAGAAGACATCGCTCTCGTCCTTTTCCAATCGACCAGCCGGGGCAGGGTCACTCTGACTGCTGATGCCGCCCCCTGCCGCACCGGGCTGAATGCGGCTAACTATAGTGTCCGCGACGACGGCCCGCCACCCTGGCGCCGCCGGTCCTGCTGCTGAAAAGTCCAGCTCAGCTGTGCCGGATCCAGCAAGGCGCACATATGCTCCACTACCGTACCAGCCAGCCAGAGCCGCTGCGCACGTGCCGTACGCCAGCGCACCTGCTCCGGCCCGAGTGGCATCGCATCCGCCACGTCATCAACTGCCAGCGCCCAGTCGCTGTCGTGCAGCGACACCACGTAGCGATAATTGTTGCGCATCTCCGGCTGGTAACGCTCGGGCATCACGACCCGCGCGGTGTCGACCACTCTCAGCGCCGCGCCGTTGACAGTGGTCATGCCCATGAACCATTCCGCCTGACCAAAGAGCGGCGTCACCGCCTCAGGCGCCAGCGGCTGGATGGCACCCAGCTCGACCAGCGGCACCGCCAGTTTGAGACCACCCACGGTGAACAGTAAGACCTCGAACGGATCCTGCGCCCATGAAGGACGTCCGTTCTGCCACTCGGCGGGGCCCCGCTGCGCGGGCGCTTCTGCCTCCGCCACTGGCGGCGACGCCGCCTCTGCTGGCACCGCAGTCCCGGCGGTTAC
>JAJUJZ010000062.1 GCA_029265075.1 Gammaproteobacteria bacterium
GCGGCGGGCCTCTTCCAGTGCGCCGGTTTCGCGGCTGATGAGCGCGAGCGACAGCAACAGGTCGGCGTCGAAGGGCGACTGCTGGACCAGGATTTCAAACTGCTGGCGTGCCTGTTCCAGATCCTGGTTAGTCAGTAGTCGCGCGTACTGCAGCCGCAGGCGGCGGTTGTACGGATTCTGTGTCACGACCTGTTCGAGGCGGGCGAATGCCTCCTGTTCGCGTCCCATATCCTGCAGCAGGCGCGTCTCGATCAGCAGCGCGTGGGTGGCGGTCGGGTTGTCGCGCAGCACCGCGCGCACCAGCTCCAGCGCCTGGTCGCGCTGACCCTGCTGCTGCAGCAACAGCGCCTGACCGGTGAGCAGTTCGGCGTTGTCGGGATAGCGTGCCTGCAGCGCCCGCAGCTGTGCCAGCAGTTGCGCCTGGTCCGCTTCGGACTGCTGCGTAGCGCTGGCCGCAATCGCTGCAAAGTTGGCCTGGGCGCCACCTTCCAGCACTTTCACCATATAATGCATCGCGTCCAGCGGTCGCTCCTGCTTGGCCAGCTGCATGGCATGCGTGAAATTGGCTTCGAGGTCATCCGGCTGCAGCTCCACCCAGAGAGCGGCAATCTCTGCGGCCGCGCGGTCCGCCCGCAGAAACTGCGCCAGCCGCGCGGCGCGAGCGGTGACCTGAGGATCACGGGTGCGGCGCGCCTGTTGCAGATAGTTGTCGAGCGACAGCTCATAGGCACCACGTCGCAGGGCGACCTCCGCCACCAGCAGGTCATAGAAGGTGTCGCTGGGGAACGGGCGAGTGGTTGCAGCCGGCGATGGGGCGGGTGCGGCCTGCGCCTCCCGAGATGGCTGCGCGGGCGCTGCTGCCGGCTGGGTTTCAGCGGGCCGGTCCAATGTCTGACAGCCCGTCAGCAGTGCGCTGCCAAGGATCGCCAGACTCAAGAGTCGTCTCATCACGCGCGATGCTTCCCGTCTGCCCAGAAGTGGTCGCCATGTTCCGGCCTGAAGGCCAGGCCGGACTGCTCGCTAACCGCCGCCGGCCCGCGGCTGCCGGCAGTTTTCAGCGGTCAGCCAGTCTACCATGGGTGCACCGTTCCACAGTGCGGTTCAGCTCTTCCGAAAGCGGCCGTTAGGCTGAAATGGCTGTGACTTGCTAGAATTGTGCGCTTTGCGTCATGGCGAGCGTCGCCGCGACGCGCTGCAGTCTGAACCTCTCTTGGGCACCTGATGAGCCTGCTGATCATTGGCATCAACCACAATTCTGCGCCGCTGACAGTGCGGGAACGCGTGGCGTTCGCGCCCGAAAAGGTTGAGGAGGCGCTGGCTGACGGTCGGGCTTCCGCTGGCCTGGACGAGCTGGTCATCCTCTCGACCTGCAACCGCACCGAGCTGGTCGCAGTCGCGCCCGAGGCAGAGGCCGCGCGACGGCAGACGCTGGAGTGGCTGGGCAAATACCACGCTTTCGAAGTGTCCGCGCTCGATGCACACGCCTACACTCATGTCGACCAGGAAGCACTGCGTCACATGATGCAGGTCGCCAGCGGGCTCGACTCGCTGGTGCTCGGCGAGCCGCAGATCCTCGGCCAGATGAAGTCTGCCTATGCGGTCGCGGTTGAGGCCGGCAGTGTCGGCACCGAACTCGGGCGGGTGTTCGCGCAGGTGTTCAACACGGCCAAGCGCGTCCGTACTGATACCGCCATTGGCGAAAACCCGGTGTCGGTCGCCTATGCGGCGGTCCATCTCACCCAGCACATCTTTACCAGCCTCGCTCAGACCACCGCCCTGCTGGTCGGGGCCGGGGAGACCATTGAGCTGGTGGCGCGCCATCTCAAAGAGCGCAACGTCGGCCATATGATCGTGGCCAACCGGACACTGGAGCGCGCGCGCGACCTGGCCGAGCAGTTCCAGGCGGAGGCGATACTGCTGTCGGAAATCCCCGAGCAGTTGCCGCGGGCGGACATCGTCATTACCTCGACCGCGAGTCAGTTGCCGCTGCTGGGCAAAGGCGCCGTCGAAAGCGCACTCAAGCAGCGCAAGCACAAACCGATGCTGATGGTCGATATCGCTGTGCCGCGTGATATCGAGGCCGAGGTGGGTGACCTCAGCGATGTCTATCTCTATACCGTCGACGATCTGCGCGAGATCGTGGAAGAAAACCGTCGCAGCCGCGAGAGCGAAGCGCGCAAGGCGGATGAGATCATTGCTGCCGGGGTCGAGGAGTATTATCAGCAGCTGCGCGCCCTTGATGCGGTGAGCACCGTACGGGCGCTGCGGCAGAAGGTTGAGGGCTGGCGCGATGCCGAGCTGCAGCGCGCGCAGCGCGCACTGGCCGCAGGCGAGGCACCGGAGCGGGTACTGCAGCAGTTCGCCCGCAGTCTTGCCAACAAGTTCATGCATAGCCCCAGCGCCCAGCTGCGACGGGCCAGTGCTGAGGGCCGGATGGATCTGGTCGCCTGGTCGCAGGAGCTGTTTGAACTGCAACCCACCCTATCCCCAGACGAGGACAGCAATAGCTGATGAAAGCTTCCGTAGTTGCCAGGCTCGAGCAGCTGCTCGATCGTCACGAGGAGCTGTCGGCGCTGCTCAGCGATGCCGAGACCATCAGCGATCAGGAGCGCTTTCGCACGCTCTCCAAGGAATTTTCCGACATTGAGGATGTGGTGGCAGCCTATCGCCGCTACAAGCAGGCGCAGGAGGATCTGGCCACTGCCCGCGAGATGCTGAAGGAGGACGATGCCGAGCTCCGCGCGCTGGCGCAGGACGAGATCGTTGCTGCGGAACAGCAGCTTGAAAGGCTGGCGGCGGAGTTGCAGACGCTGCTGCTGCCACGCGACCCGGACGACCAGCGCAACGTCTTCCTCGAACTGCGTGCCGGCGCCGGCGGTGACGAGGCCGCCATCTTTGCCGGGGATCTGTTCCGCATGTACAGCCGTTACGCCGAACGCTGCGGCTGGCGCGTGGAGGTGGTCAGCCAGCACGAAGGCGAGCATGGCGGCTACAAGGAGATCATTGCGCGCATCGAGGGACGCGATGTTTACGGCCGCCTCAAGTTTGAATCGGGTGGGCATCGGGTGCAGCGGGTGCCGAAAACCGAATCGCAGGGGCGGGTGCATACCTCGGCCTGCACGGTGGCGGTGATGCCCGAAGTCGATGAGGTAGAAGCGGTCGATATCAACAAGGCTGATCTGCGCATCGATACCTTCCGCGCCAGCGGTGCGGGCGGCCAGCACGTCAACCGTACCGACTCTGCCATCCGCATTACGCACTTGCCGTCCGGCATCGTTGTAGAGTGTCAGGACGAGCGTTCCCAGCACAAAAACCGTGCCCGGGCAATGTCGCTGCTGGCGTCGAAGCTGCTGGCGCAGGCGCGCAGCAAACAGGAACAGGCAGTGGCCGAAGAGCGCAAGAGTCTGGTTGGCTCCGGCGATCGCTCCGAGCGCATTCGCACTTACAACTTCCCGCAGGGGCGGATCACCGATCACCGGATCAACCTGACGCTCTATTCGCTCGATGAAGTGATGGAGGGAGATCTGTCGCCAGTGATCGATGCGCTGCTGCAGGAGCACCAGGCAGAGCAACTCGCGGCGATGGGCGAGGCGTGACGGTCGCTGGGGTTGCCCGCGTGCATTCGAAACGAGAAATTCTGGCCGCTGTATCGGCGGCGATCCCGGCAGCGTTTGCGGAGTGATCGATGGCCACCATCAGCGAGCTGCTGGCGCAAGGCCTGGCGCTCAGGAACGTGAGTGACACCGCGAAGCTCGATGCCGAGCTGCTGCTGGCCTTTGTACTGGGCAAACCGCGCAGCTATCTGTTTGCCTGGCCGGAGCGCGAGCCGGGCGTGGCTGAGGTCTCGCATTACCGTGCGCTGCTGGCGCGTCGCCTGGCAGGCGAGCCGGTGGCGCACCTGATCGGCAGTCGCGAGTTCTGGTCGCTGCCCCTGATGGTTGATGCCAGTACACTGATTCCCCGCCCGGAAACGGAGCGGCTGGTGGAGCTGGCGCTGCAGTGTACCGACAGGATGACCGTCGCCGCCTCAAGGCAGCAGGTGCGCGTGCTCGATCTGGGGACGGGCACTGGCGCCATAGCGATGGCGTTAGCGAGTGAGCGGCCTGCGTGGAAGCTGGTCGGCGTTGAGCAGGAGCCGGCAGCACTGGCGCTGGCCAAACGCAATCGCGCTGCGCTGGCGCTCGGCAATGTGGAGCTGGTGCAGTCGAACTGGTTCGCTGCACTGCCGCGTGGTGAGCGGTTTCACACCATCGTCAGTAACCCCCCTTACATTGATGCCGACGATCCCCATCTGCAGGAGGGTGACGTCCGGTTCGAGCCGCGCAGTGCGCTGGTCGCTGCCGATCGCGGGCTCGCCGATATCGCCCATATCGTCCGCGCTGCACCGGCTTATCTCGAGCCCGGTGGCTGGCTGCTGCTGGAGCACGGCGCGACGCAGGGAGACGCGGTGCGCTCGCTGCTGACTGGCAGCGGGTATTCCAGCGTGCAGACCTGGCGAGATTACGGCGACCGCGAGCGCGTGACCGGCGGTCGCCGTGGCCAGCAGACTGAGGACCACTCAGATGATGAATGACGACCAGCTCCTTCGTTACAGTCGCCAGATCATGCTGCCCGGCTTCGATATCGACGGGCAGGAGCGGTTGCTGGCGGCACATGTGCTGATTGTCGGACTCGGCGGTCTGGGTGCGCCGGCGGCGTTTTATCTGACGGCAGCCGGGGTGGGTACGCTGACCCTGGCCGATTTCGATAGTGTCGATGTCACCAACCTGCAGCGTCAGATTGTCCACTTCGATGCTGATGTGGGGCGTCTCAAGGTCGAATCGGCCGCTGCCAAGCTTTCTGCGCTCAATGGCGAAACAGTCCTTCATTGCATCACCGACAAGCTGGAGGGTGAACGGCTGCGTGAAGCCGTGGCCAGCGTGGATCTGGTTCTGGACTGCACGGACAATTTTACGGTTCGCTTCGCGCTCAATACCGCCTGCTGGGAGTTTCGCAAGCCGCTGGTTTCCGGCGCTGCCATTCGCGGTGAGGGACAGCTGCTGGTGATCGATCCACGCGATCCTGACTCGGCCTGCTACCGCTGCCTTTATGATGAAAGCGTGACCGGCAGTCAGCTGACCTGTTCGGAAAGTGGCGTGCTCTCCCCACTGGTCGGCGTCATTGGCACCCTGGAGGCGCTGGAGGCCATCAAGCTGCTCTCCGGCTACGGCCGGCCGGCGGTGAGCCGGCTGCAGCTGTTCGACGCTGCAGCCCACGAATGGCGGAGTCTGAAGCTCAGACGGGCGCCTGACTGCCCAGTTTGCAGCCGCCGCAGCGCGATATAGAATCCGCCAAAATTTCTGTGAGGATTGCTATGCGATGAGCGACACTTCGCCCTGTCTGAGTTGTGGTGCCTGCTGTTCTACGTTCCGGGTTTCCTTCTACTGGGGTGAAAGTGACGCAGCGCCGGGCGGCCTGGTCCCCGCTCAGCTGACCGAGAAGGTCACTCCTCATCTGAGCTGCATGCGCGGGACCAGCCAGCCGCAGCCGCGCTGTGTCGCGCTGATGGGAGAGGTGGGCAGTGCAGTGCGTTGCACCATCTATGAGAAACGCTCCAGCACCTGCCGGGAATTTCCATTCCACGGCGAAAACGGGCAGGAGAGCCCCGACTGCCAGCGCGCGCGGGCTCTGCATGGCCTGCCGCCGCTGCCCTCCAACCCGCAGGGGCCGGGTGACGTCCCGGACGTGGCGGCCTGAGACTTGACACCTTCCTCTACCCATTGGCGCTGCTGCGCCGGTAGCGCAACGGCGACACCCCCATATAGCGCCTGAAATTGCGGCGGAACGTCCGGTCCGACTCAAACCCGAACCGCTCCGCGATCAGCGGCAGCGGTTCATTCGAGTTGCGCAGCGCGTCGGCGGCGAGCCGGGTGCGCCATTCATTAAGATAATCAGCCGGTGTGCGCTCCACCAGCCGGGTGAAGCGGTCGGCAAAAGCGGAGCGCGACATCCCGGCATGCGCAGCCAGCTGCGTCAGGCTCCACGGGTGAGCAGGTTCGGTATGGATGGCGGTGAGCGCCTTGCCGATTCGCGGATCGGTGAGGCCGCGCAGCCAGCCGCGCTGTTGCTGAGGCTGCGTCAGGATATGGGCGCGCAGCAGAGAGAGGAAGATCAGCTCCGCCAGCTGGTTGGCGATGGCCAGATACCCCGGCCGGGTGGCGCCGGTGGTCTGCATCAGCACGTCGAAGGCGGGACGCATCGACGGAAACAGTGCGGTTGCATCCTGACGAATAACGATCAGCTCGGGCAGCTGTTCGAGCAGTTTCAGGGGCGAGGTTTGCTGGAAGTCGAAGGCAAACACCAGCACGCGCGTGCGCGGACCGCCGCCGCCCCATTCCAGCTGAACCGGTGCCTGCGTGACCGCTCCGCCAAACCCTTCAAAGCGGTGACCGCGCCACAACTCCCCCAGCGTGGCAGGGGAGTCTGCCGGCTCTTCGTCCGAAGCGAGTGTGCAATTGGCGGTGCGAGGCGCCAGCAGGGCGTCACCTGCGCCAAGCCGCTGGCACTGCCCGTCTGCCGCCACCCACAGCTCCCCTTCCAGTACACAGATACTCCACGCAGGTTCGAATTCGCCGATTGCCACGCCCCACGGCGCAGTCAGGTCCCAGCGCGAAATGATGGTGGATTGCACCCGCAGAGCGAGCAGCACATCACTGAGCAGGTCCATGAGTGCTCCGGATTATTTGTCCGAAAGTATGGACCTTTCGGTCTTTCAGCGCCAGCTGAGGCGGGCTATGGTTTTACCCATGGGCCGAGCCGTGGGGGCGTGTCAGTGGCCGGCGCATAACGATAGAGAGGAGATTAACGTCATGGCATTTCTGCGGAACGTCTGGTACCCGGCCACCTGGGCGAGCGAGGTCAGACACGGTGAGCTGTTTGAACGGACGTTGCTGAACGAGTCGATAGTCTTCTATCGGACGGCTGCGGGAGAGCCGGTAGCGCTGCAGAATCGCTGCCCGCACCGCTTCGCTCCGCTCAGCATGGGCAAGCAGAAAGGGGATGCAGTGCAGTGTCCTTATCATGGACTCGAATTCGGGGCTTCCGGGGCCTGTGTCTACAATCCGCATGGCGATGGCAAGATTCCGGCCGCAGCGCGTGTCCACAGTTATCCGCTGGCAGAGCGCTATCGCCTCCTCTGGATCTGGATGGGCGATCCTGCCAGGGCCGATGTCTCACTGATCCCGCCGTTCCCCTTTCTCGATCCGGAAACGCATTACGCCGGTGAGGGCTACCTACATGTGAAGAGCAACTACGTGCTGGAGACCGACAACATCCTCGACCTTTCGCATATCCAGTTTCTGCACCCGTTCTTCGCCAGCGAGCAGGTGGCCAAGGCCGACCTTGAGATGGTGCAGGAGGGGAATACCGTCTGGTCAAAGCGCCTGGTGCGCAACGAAGAGCTGTCGCCGTTCATGCAGGAAGCTTTCGGACTGGGGCCTGAAGTGCGGGTCGACCGCTGGCTCGATACGCGCTGGGACGCCCCTGCCAGCATGAGCCTCGTCATCGGTGTGGTGCCGACTGGCGGCCGTGCCCGGATTGACGGCAAGGAGACCGAAACCTGGAGTGCCCATCTGTTCGCACCGGAGACCGATACCACCACCCATTACCTCTTCAGCTTCGGCTTTCCCAAAGCGGCTGGTCCGCATATGGAAGAGGCCGCACTCAAGGCGACCAGCGATGTGCGCGGCCCCTTTGAGCAGGAGGATCTGCCGATGCTGGAAGCAGTGCAGAAGGCGATGGGCGACGCTGACTTCTGGCGCCTCAAGCCGGTGCTGCTACCGGGCGATGCGCCGGCCATCCGCGCCCGGCGGGTGCTGGACAAGCTCATCGAACAGGAGCGCGAAGGCGTCTCGTGATCATACTGGGGTGGGGGCTGGACCCGGTCCGCACCGTATCCGGCGGGTCACTGGTCAGCAGTAGCAGTAAGCAGTCCGCGTTAACCCGACGTACGCTGTCGATTTCGGTGGGGGTGATTCGACTAGTGACCAGAGGACCTCAGCGGGGAGTGCTATGAACGCGATTGCCTACTTTGAAATCCAGGCCGCCGACCCGGAGGCGACCGTTCGGTTTTACGAAGCGATTTTCAACTGGCGATTCAGTAAGGACGAGCATCTGCCCATTCCTTACTGGCGCATCGAGACCAGCGGCATCCACGGCGGTCTGCTGCAGCGACCCGCCGAAACACCGCCTCAGCAGTGCGGCACCAATGCGTTCGTCTGTTCGATCGAGGTGGCCGACATTGACGCCACTGGGGCGCAGATCGAGGCGCAGGGCGGCATCGTAGCTTTGCCGAAGTTCGCCATTCCGGGCGTCTGCTGGCATGCCTATTACCTTGACCCTGCGGGCAACACGTTCGGGATCTTCCAGCCCGACTCGAAGGCGGGCTAGGTGCCGCGCAACGAGGTCAGACACCCCGGTTGCTGAATTCCTGCTCGTGCGCATCAGCAGCAGCGCACCGGCCGTCCCTTGCCGCCGCCGTACCGCGCCTGCTGGCGCTCACGGAAGAAGGCCTCGTAGCTCATCGGTTCGCGGTCGGGATGTTGCGCCCGCATATGTGCGACATAGGTGTCGTAATCTGGCTGACCCACCATCAGGTGGGCCGCCTGACGCAGCAGCCGGCCGGTTCGGACGATACGTTCCCAGATCATGACGCTGTCTCCGCCGGTAAAGGGATGGGGGGCGTTTCGCGGTCGCTGCGGACCGGGCTGCGCCAGGCGTGGAGCCCGGTTCTGAGCGCATAGAAGAGGATGCTGAACACCACCAGCAGAAACAGGACGCTCAGCGCGGTGTTGGTCCAGGCGTTGAAGATGATGTGCTGCATCTCGCTGCTGGAGCTGGCCGGCGCCAGCAGCTGGCCCTTCTCCAGCGCTGTCTGGTAGCGGCTGGCCAGAGCTACGAAGCCGATGCCGGGGTCGGTATGGAAGATTTTCTGCAGACTCGCCACCGTGGTGCAGAGCAGCAGCCACAGCGTGGGCAGCAGCGTAACCCAGATGTACTGCTGCCGCTTCATCTTGATCAGTACCACCGTCGCCAGCATCAGTGCGATGGCGGCCAGCATCTGGTTGGAAATACCGAACAGCGGCCACAGGGTGTTGATGCCGCCGAGCGGGTCGACCACTCCCTGATAGAGCAGATAACCCCACAGTGCTACACAGCCTGCGGTAGCCAGTATGTTGGCGAGCCAGGAGTCGGTGCGGCGCAGTGCCGGCGCGAAGTTGCCCAGCAGATCCTGCAGCATGAAGCGTCCCGCCCGCGTGCCGGCATCCACGGCAGTGAGGATGAAAAGCGCTTCGAACAGGATGGCGAAGTGATACCAGAAGGCCATCGAATTGAACGACGGCAGGGCGCTGTGCAGGATCTGCGCAATGCCCACCGCCAGCGTCGGGGCGCCGCCGGCCCTGGCCAGGATGGTGGTTTCGCCAATGTCCCGGGCGACGCTTTCGAGTGCTTCCGGGGTGATCACAAAGCCCCAGCTGCTGACCGTGGCCGCGACGCTGACGGCATCGGCGCCGACGATGGCCGCCGGACTGTTCATCGCAAAATAGATGCCGGGTTCGATTACTGCCGCCGCCACCATCGCCATGATGGCGACGAACGATTCCATCAGCATGCCGCCGTAACCGATGTAGCGCATGTGCCCTTCGCTGGCGAGCAGCTTCGGAGTGGTGCCGGAGGCGATCAGTGCGTGAAAGCCGGAGACTGCACCACAGGCGATGGTGATGAAGAGAAATGGAAACAGCGAGCCTTTCCATACCGGTCCGTTCCCATCGATGAACTGGGTAGTGGCCGGCATCTTCAGCTCCGGCATCACAATGATGATGCCGATCGCCAGCGCTACGATGGTGCCGATCTTGAGGAAAGTGGAGAGGTAGTCACGAGGCGCGAGGATCAGCCAGACCGGCAGTACGGCCGCGACAAAACCGTAGCCGATCAGCATCCAGGTGATCTGCACGCCGCTGAAGGTGAACACTTCTGCCCAGTAAGAGTCGGCGGCTATCGCGCCTCCGAGCCAGATCGAACCGAGCAGCAGCACGACTCCGATCAGCGAAATTTCGCCGATGCGACCGGGGCGCAGGTAGCGCATGTAGAGCCCCATGAAGGTCGCGATCGGAACGGTGGCAATCACCGTGAACATTCCCCACGGGCTGTCGGCCAGTGCTTTCACGACAATCAGCGACAGGACGGCGAGAATGATCACCATGATCAGAAAACAGCCGAAGAGCGCGATAGTGCCGGCGACAGGCCCCATCTCCTCGCGCACGATTTCGCCCAGGGAGCGGCCGTCGCGGCGCGTCGAGATGAACAGCACCATGAAATCCTGCACGGCGCCAGCCAGCACCACACCGGCAATCAGCCAGAGCGTGCCGGGCAGGTACCCCATCTGCGCGGCCAGCACCGGTCCCACCAGCGGCCCGGCGCCGGCGATGGCGGCGAAATGATGACCGAACAGCACATGCTTGTTGGTCGGCACATAGTCGAGACCGTCGTTATGGGTCACTGCCGGTGTTGCCCGCAACGGGTCGAGCTGCATCACCCGGCGCGCAATGAAAAGACTGTAATAGCGATAGGCGACGAGGTAGAGGGAAACGGCTGCCATGACGAGCCAGATGGCATTGACCGCTTCGCCGCGGCGCAGCGCTACCACGCCCAGCGCACACGCGCCGATCAGCGCCAGCAGCAACCACGGCAGCTGCCGCCAGAACGAATTCGACAGACTCATGAATGACTCCGCAGTGAAAGACGGCTGATGGAATACTGCAGATGACGCCGCTTGGCAACTGACCGCGAGGCCGGCGTGCCACTCTCGTCAACCCAGCAGGCCCTTCATGGCCTGCCAGAGCAGTCGCAGCGCCAGCAGCGTCAGCAGCAGGTTCAGGTAACGCTGGAACGCGCTGTCCGAGGTGCGGTCGAGCAGGGCCAGGCCGAGGCGGGTACCTACTGCGCCGGCGGCGATCATGACCCCGATCAGCGGCAACCACTGGCTGAACTCGAAGCCGGCCAGTCCGAATACGACGACCTTGACCAGATGCTGCAGCAGCGTGGCGGCAGCGATGGTGGCAACGGTCACGAAGCGCTGCTCATAAAGCCGCTTGAGGAAGGCTGTCAGTAAGGGGCCGGTAGCACCGACAAAGAGCGTGAGGAAGGTGGTGACGGTCGACAGGATGAGGATGCCGCCGCGACCCAGTGAGCGTTCAGGCAGGGCGGGGCCCCAGCAGAGATAGAGCACAAAGAGCGCGATGACCAGCTGAAATACTGCTGGTGGCAGCTGCACCAGCACGGCCGAGCCCACCAGAGCACCGACCAGCAGGCCCGGCATAAACCAGCGGATCGTTACCCAGTCGATATAGCGAAACGCCATCAGCGAGCGGCTCGCGTTGGCGCCCAGCTGAATCATGCCGTGCACCGGAATGATGGCCTGTGGAGGCAGCGCGATCGACAGTACCGCCAGCAGCAGGATGCCGCCACCAGCGCCCAGGCCAGCGGTCATCATCGAAGTAACCAGAGAAAGCAGCACCAGACCCGCTGCCAGGGCGGGCGATACTGCGCCTGGCAGCCAGGCTTCAGGCATTGCTAAGAGGTCCAGCGCAAACATGGCGCGGCACTATAACGCAATAGGGCAGGGGCGAGCGCTGCAGCGGCTGAGGTCGGGCCGGGTCTGCAATCGGGGGATCAGTCGATGCGGATGAAGCCGATGCGGTTATTGAGGACATCGGTGAACCACAGCCGGTCACGCAGACGCTGCGGCGGCTGCCGGTCGCTGCCGGCAGTGAGGCCGACGGTGAAAGCCCGCTTGGCGACTTCGAACTCGGTGATCTCACCAGCTGGCGTCACGCGGCCCAGCCGGTTGCCACGGGTATACCAGATGTTGCGGTCCGGTCCCATCGCAATATTGATGGGAGAGGGGCCAGCTGTCGGCAGTGTGTATTCGCGCAATGCGCCGGCCGGGGTGATGCGCCCGATGCGGTTACCGGTCACGCGCCGGCCATCCATCTCACCGGCGAGCTGCAGAAACCAGATGTTGCCATCGCCGTCGACAGTCATGTCGCCGGGTCCGCTCCCCGGCTGTGGCAGCGGAAACTCGGTCACTTCGCCGCTGGTGGCGATGCGTCCGATCCTGTCGGCTCGGAATGCTGAGTACCAGATGGCGCCATCGGCGCCAGCGGCAATGGCGCGGGGACCACTGTCAGCGGTCGGCAAGGAAAACTCGGTGATGATCCCGTCGGGCGTGATGCGGGCAAGCATGCTGACACCGAACAACCCGACCCAGATATTGCTGTCTGCGCCCAGAGCCACAGCGCGTGGCTGACTGCCGGGTGTCGGCAGAGGAAACTCGCTGACAGTGCCGTCAGCCGTTATACGGCCGATGCGATTGCCCTCATGCTCGGAGAACCAGAGCGCGCCATCGCTGCCGAGCGAAATGACCCGTGGACCACTGTCTGGATGTGGCAGCGGGAAAATGCGCATGCTGCCGCTGGCGGCATCGAGATGGCCGATGGCATTGCCACTGCCGAGGGTGAACCAGACGGTATCGTCATTTCCAAGCGCCAGCGTGGTCGGACCGCTGGCGGGCGGTGGAATGGCGAACCAGGTGACCTCCAGCCCGGCAGCTGACCTCGCGGCCTGCGCCGAGGTCACGGCAGGTGATAACAGCAGCGCCATAGCAGTCACGATCGTTGTAATTACTGCACGCGACACCACCCGCCTCCAGCTGGAACGCATTACTGGTCAGTGGCTGCAATGAAAACCATAAATTGATGTCCAGGCAAGCAATGTGATCAAACTGTAATTTCTGGCATGGCCACTCTGGTTCGGCGCATGCGCGGGTTGCGCCCGTGATTGATCTGGGTCAATCTCAATTAAAAACCCCGGGGCAGTGCATCCCGGATGGGGGAGTACACTCACCATGCATAACAAGAAAACAGCCGCCAGGATGGGGCTGCGATCCAGGGTGTTCGAGGTTTTTCAGGCCAGGGAGTCGTTGTTGCGGCGCTTCCTGCGGCGCTATACGTCTGACCTGAACGATATCGAGGATATGACGCAGGAAACCATTGCGCGTGTCCTTGCCGCTGAGCGCGAAAAAGAGATCCACGAGCCTTATGCCTTCATTTTCGGGGTGGCAAAAAATGTGGCGCGGCGCGAACTCGAAAAAAAATCACGTTCGGTCATCGATCTTATAGAGGATTTGGCGGGCCAGGAGTACTTATCTGATGAGCCGGAGCTGGGTGAACAGCTGGATAGTCAGGTCCGGTTTCAGATGTTCTGCGATGCCGTCGCCGCATTGCCGGCTCGTTGTCAGAAAGTATTTGTTCTGAAAAGGGTTTATGGCTACTCGCACAAGGAGATTGCGCGCCGCCTCGGCATTTCGGAAAGTACCGTCGAGAAACATGCCGCCGAGGGCCTGCGGCGCTGTGATGATTACATGAGGCGGAAATCGAAGGGGGAAGTCGTCGAAGTTCCAGTAAGCGGAATCCAGAAATCATGAATACGAAAGAGTCCAGCTCCCATCTGGCGCGAGAGGTCACTGCGGAAGCGTGTGCCTGGATCGCCCAGCTCGAAACCGGCGCCATGACGGCGGGGGATCTGGCCGCCCTGAAAGAATGGATGAACAGAAGCCCGGCTCACCGTGCGGAGATTCGACGTCTCGCCCGCCTTTCACAACAGCTCAACTCACTCTCCGTACTCGCCGAGCCGCTGGCGCGAGCCCATCGCGAAGAGCGCAGGCGGCGCGCCACGATGCAAAAAGGGTGGCGGTGGCCAGTTATTGGTGCGGCGCTGGCAACAGTGCTGGTTTTTTGTGGCGTGTTGCTGAACACCCTGTTCATGCAGGGTGGTGATGCTCCGATGCTGATTGCAACGGAAGTTGGCGAGGTCCGGGAAACCACCCTGCCGGATGGATCTGTCATCAAGCTGAACACTGATACCGCCGTAGAAGTCGCGTTCGACACCAGGTACCGCCGGGTGCGTCTGCTCAAGGGTGAAGCGTTGTTCATCGTCGCTCATAACCAGAGCCGGCCTTTTGTCGTCGATGCGCACGGCCGTTCCGTAACGGCGGTAGGCACAGCGTTCGCGCTCACGCTGCTGCCTCGCGCGTTCGAAGTGCTGGTCACGGAGGGACGGGTAAGCCTGACAGATGCTTGGAATGACCAGCGCACCAAGGGGCGTGCTTCCGCTGAATCGACGGCTGACGGGCTGCTGCTGAAAGCAGGGCAGCAGGTGACGTACCGGGATACTGAACGATCGCCAGTTACTACCGTGTCGCAGCGAGAAATCGAGCGCCGGCTCGCCTGGCAGGCAGGTTTCATTGAGTTCGCCAATGCCCCGCTGCAGCGCGTCATAGAAGATATCGGGCGTTACACGCCGCTCACGATCGAAATCGTCGACCCGGAACTGCGGTCGGTCGAATTCGGTGGCATCTTTCGCGTGAACGATCTCACCTCACTGTTTCACGCGCTCGAAACCAGTTTCGATGTCGAAGTCGAGTATCTGGACGAACGCCACATCAGACTCAGCCGCAGAGCCACAGTCCAATCGCTGGATGAGCCAGTGGTTCGCTGATTGGCTCAGACTGCCTGAACGCGGGTGCCTGACACGTGTACCCGGACGCTCAAACAATAACGCATGCCGGGGCGCAGGCCCTCAACCGATCGACTCCTTTTGTCCCTTCGTCAGCGCAGCAGGCTGAGGCGCTATCTCAGCGCCGCGTTCAGTCCGCGAGACCGCGTGCCGGCTGCGAGTCGAGTTTCAAAGCTGTTGCCAGTACTGGCGGGTTTTTCTTCATGAAAGTACTAACAAGTTATGAAGCGCAGCTGAATTCGCACTGCATGCGAGCGCTCGCAGGCCGCTGGCTGGGAGTGTTCTGGTTGCAGTTGTTCGCACTGATGGTGGTTTTGCCGAGGATGTCGGTGGCGGAGCCTGCAGCCGGTCAGCGCTATGAGCTGGAGATCCCCGCTGGCAATGCGAGCTCTGCGCTGCGGGCGCTTGCTTACCAGACCGACCACGCGCTGCTGTTTCGTGCTGCCGAGATCGATGCTGTCCATACACCGACGGTCAACGGCAGACTCACGCTGAGTGAGGCCCTGGAACAGCTGTTTGAAGGGAGTGATCTGGTCGGTCATGTGACTGCGCGGGGTGTGATCATAATTTCCAATAAGGATGAAAGCGACGGCATGAGGGCATCGAATCGCAAAAGGGGGCTCCTGGCTGCAACCGCCCTTGCTGCTGTCACCCCAGTTGGCGAAAGCCTGGCGCTGGAAGAGGTTGTCGTGTCAGCGCAACGTCGTTCGCAGTCGCTGCATGACGTACCGATTTCGATCTCGGTTATTGGCGGCGATGCGCTGGTCCGTGAGAACCTGCTCAACCTGCAGGACATTGCCACGCGCGTGCCTACGGTCAAGCTGGTGGAGGGATCTGGCACAGACCTGATCAACATCCGCGGCGTTGGCTCGGGCCGCA
>JAJUJZ010000080.1 GCA_029265075.1 Gammaproteobacteria bacterium
CGCCGCGCCAGCTGACGAAGCTCCGCTGATGCGGCTGCGCGCCGCCATGCTGACCTCCCGCGTTGCCGAATATTTCCGCGATCAGGGCAAGCAGGTGCTGCTGCTGATGGATTCACTGACGCGCTATGCGCAGGCGCAGCGCGAGATCGCGCTGGCCGTCGGAGAGCCCCCCGCGACCAAGGGTTATCCACCATCGGTGTTCGCCAAACTGCCCGCGCTGGTGGAGCGGGCGGGCAATGACGCGACCGGACGCGGCTCTATTACCGCGTTCTATACGGTCCTGACCGAAGGCGACGATCTCCAGGATCCAGTTGCCGACTCGGCGCGCGCCATTCTCGACGGCCACGTGGTGCTGAGCCGGCAGCTGGCCGACGAAGGGCACTATCCCGCCATCGATATTGAGGCGTCGATCAGCCGCGCCATGCCTAACGTTGTCAGCCCGGAGCATCTGAAAGCGGCGCAGCGGCTCAAGCACCTCTATTCGCGCTACCAGCAGAGCCGTGACCTGATCGCCGTGGGCGCCTACGTGCCCGGCAGCGACCCCGAAACCGATGAGGCGATCCAGCAGTTGCCGGCCATCCGGCAGTTCCTGCGACAGGATCTCGGCGAGTCGTTCTCCTTTGAGCAGAGCACCAGCATGTTGCAGCAACTCACAGGCAGGACGCAGTGAAACGCAAGGCCTCGGCCCGTATCGCCACGCTGCTGAAGCTCGCGGCTCTCAGGGAGCAGAATGCTGCTCGCGCCTTCGCCAGTAGCAATGCGAAGCTGGAGCAGGCACGGCAGCAGGCCGATCAGTTAGAGAACTACGGCCGTGAGTACGAACAGGCCTTCCGCACCATCGACACCCCGCTTTCTGCCAGTCAGCTGCTGAACTTCCACGGATTCTTCGGTCAATTATCAGCTATCCAGACTCAGCAGGAGCAGACCGTGCAGCAGCGGTCCACAGAGCAGGAAGCAGCGCGCCAGCGCTGGCTGGAGGCGTATACACGGATTCAGCTGCTGGAGCGCATCCGGCAGCAGCGTCTGGCCAGAGAACAACTCGAGCAGGAAAAGCGCTTACAGCGGGAACTGGATGATCGACCACGTTTCAACAGTGAATAAACGCGGCCACCTGGTCTCTGAACCATGATCAGGCCTTGGCCACGAATCGATAAGCACCACCCCGGCAGCTATCAGCCGAGCTGGTCTGGCCGAGGAGGGTCAGGGAGATGACTGTCACTGCATCGTGGTCGGCCGAGGGCGACGAGCTGACCATCGCGGTTGAGGGGCGCTTCGATTTCAGTGTGCACCAGGCATTCAGACGCGCCTACGAAGAGGCGCCAGACACGCCCCGGAGCTATGTTGTCGATCTGGCGCGTGCCACCTATCTCGACAGTTCGGCACTGGGGATGCTGTTGCTGCTGCGTGATCATGCCGGCGGTGACAATGCCGATATCAGCATCGTCAACAGCAACGAGGAGATCCTCAAGGTGCTGACGGTCTCCAACTTCGACCAGCTGTTTAAACTGAGCTGACGGTGAGCCGGCAGAAAGCCCGCATTCTGGTGGTGGAGGACAGCCGCGCCGACCGCATGCTGCTGACGGCGTTGCTGCGGCGCCAGGGTTACAGCGTGATCGAGGCAGCGGACGGGCCAGCTGCCATCGCGCAGTTCGAAGCGGCCAGACCCGATCTCGTCCTGCTGGATGTGATTATGCCGGGCATGGACGGCATTGAGGTGGCGCGCGTCATCTGCGACGCAGCACGGCGCCGCTTCGTACCAATTATTTTTCTGACGGCCCTGCAGGAGCCGGCAGCGCTGGCGCGCTGTCTGGATGCGGGCGGCGTCGATTTCCTCACCAAGCCGTACCACGACATCATCCTGAAAGCGAAGCTCGGCGTATTCCTGCGCATGGCGGAGATGCAGCGGCAGCTCCAGCGCCAGCGCGATGAGATTGCCCGCCACAACGAACGCCTGTTGCAGGAGCAGGAGGTAGCGAAAGTGGTGTATGACAAAGTGGCGCACCACGGCGATCTCGACCTGCCCCATATTCGCTATCTGCAGTCGCCGCTGGCGCTGTTCAACGGTGACGTCTTGCTGGCAGCACGTGGGCCGACTGGCAATCTGCTGGTCCTGCTGGGTGATTTTACCGGGCACGGACTCGCTGCAGCGATCGGTGCCATGCCGCTGGCACAGACGTTCTACGCCATGGCGGAGAAAGGCTTCCGGCTGCGGGACATCATTCGCGAACTCAACCTGAAACTGCACGCCGTGCTGCCACCGGGCGTGTTCTGCTGCGCTACCGCGATCGATTTCGACAGCAATGAAAGTGCGCTTCACTACTGGAGTGGCGGCCTGCCGGAAGGGGTGATGTATCGCGTCGCTGACGGGGCCCGGCTGCGACTGAGATCGCGCCATCTGCCGCTCGGGATCCGGCCGCCGGAGCAGTTTGATGACCGCTGTGAGCGAATCGTGCTCACCCCGGGTGATCGGCTGCTGCTGTGGTCAGATGGCATTCTGGAAGCGGCCAATGCGGCAGGAGAGCGCTACGGTGAGGCGCGTCTGCTGGCGCTGATCGGGCAGGAAGCGCCACTGTCCTGGTTCGACGCCTTGCTGCGGGATGTCGAAGCCTTCGCCGGCACTGGCGACCGTGGGGACGATGTGTCGCTGCTGGAAATCACGGTGCCGGACCCGCGGGAACTGGAGCCAGCGCTGGTTGCTGCGGCACGGGGTGGCAGTGCCGAGCCCCAGCAGTGGCAGCTGAGCTTTACGCTGCTGCCAGCTTCGCTCCGCAGTCTCAACCCGCTACCGTTGCTGCTCCATATTCTGATGGAAGTGCCGGGGCTGCGCCCGTACAGTAGTCGGCTCTTTACTGCTCTGTCGGAGCTCTATGCCAATGCGCTGGAGCATGGTCTGCTGCGGCTGGATTCTTCCCTGAAGAGCACCGGGGCGGGTTTCAGTCAGTATTATGCGGAGCGCGATCGGCGCCTGGCCCAGCTGGAAGAGGGCAGCGTCGTACTGCAGCTCGCTTATGAGGGCGACTGTCGCGGTGGTTTGCTGGAGGTGGAGCTGCAGGATAGTGGCGCTGGCTTCGACGCCATCACGACCAGACACAGAATAACCGCACTGGCCGGCTCGACAGCGTATGCTGGTCGCGGCATTCGACTGCTGGAGCGGCTGGGCTTCGAGCTGACCTATTTTCCACCGGGTAACCGCGTGCGGCTGCGGTTTCCCTGGGGCGAATGGCCCGCGCCATTCACAACACGAACAGAATCGAACTAAACGGGGTCACACCCGTGCATGGAGGATATGTCATGGGGAGTGAGCAGCCGGCGCTGGACCGGGAGATTGTCGGGGAGCTGCAGGCGCTGATGGGCGGCGACTTCGGCATGCTCGTCAACACCTTTCTCACCGACAGCGAACAGCGGATTGCCGCGATCGAGGCCGCGCTGCAGCAGCAGGATCCCGAGGCTTTGCGGCGTGCCGCACACAGCTTCAAGGGCAGTGCCGCCAACCTGGGTGCCGCCGGTCTGAGCGAACTCTGTCGTCAGCTCGAAGAATACGGCCGCGATGGTCGCGTCGATGCAGCCCAGCCACTGCTGCCGGCCCTGCAACAGGAATACAGCCGCGCACGCGCTCAGCTGGAAACGCTGCTTGCCGCTGCCGGCTAGTGTCGCTCAGGTTGGCCGCTATCTTGCAACAGCCTCGGCAGGAACAGTTTGCCGAGGCCCTCAATGTCTATCAGTTCTCTTCCTTTTGCGCCCAATGCTACCGCTGGCGGAAATGGTGCCGCGCTGACCTCCGGTGCGGCCGAAGCCGTTGATTCGTCGGCCTTTCAGCCACTGCTGGCGTCATTGCAGGCAGCCGGGGTGCAGCTGGCATTGCCGGCAGATATCACCCCGCCGTTGCCGCTGGAAGCGACGGCCGAACCCTTGCCGGCAGGCAACGGCTTGCCGCTGCCCGGCATGATGCTGCCGCTTGCCGCCGAGGCCGAAGAGGTTGCGCGGGAAACAGAAGCAGACGCGGCTCTGACCGACAGCAGTAACTGGCCGGTTGGTCTGCTGCTCTCACCGGGCGAGCCGGCGCTGAGAGCACCGGGCACCCTGGCGGCGGCTGAGGTGATCCGCGGCGGCGATGCATCCACCGGCCTGCAGGGCGTCGTGGCCGCGCTACGCCGCGGCGAAACGACCAGCCCGCCCGCCGGTGTGCCGGTGACCGAGCAGCTCAGCGCGGAGCCGTCTGAAACCTCGGATGATCTGAGCAGCTGGCTGGCGGCGCGAACAGCGGCACTCGATAAAGCCGCCACGGACGCCGCTGCCCGGAGCGGCATACCTGCTCAGCGCTCCACTAGCTCCGCGCAGACCCCGCAACTGACCCCGCTGGCGGCAGCGCTCGGGCAGGCACAGGTTGCGACCGGCGAACAGCCGGCATCGCAGCTGCAGACCGGGCCGCAGCTGGCAGCGACGATGGTGGCGTCGGAAGCGGCGGCGCGGGCGGGCGAGCTGGTCGAGCAGGGAGCGCTGGACGGCGACCCGGGGATTGAGCAGGCGGTACCGGGCAGCAGTGTGCGCGACGCGAGCTCTCGCAGCACAGCGCAGCCGGGGGCGGCTGCAGTGGTCCAGATTCCGGTGGGCAAGCCTGGCTGGAGCCAGGCAGTGTTCGACAAGGTGATGTGGTTCAGCTCGCAGCAGCTGAGCAGCGCAGAAATTCAGCTCAGTCCTCCCGAGCTGGGGCCGATGCAGGTGCGCGTAACTACGCAGAACGAGCAGGCCAGCGTCTACTTCAGCAGCCAGCATGCGCAGGTACGGGAGGCGCTCGATCAGGCGTTGCCGCGCCTGCGGGAGCTGTTCGAAAATCAGGGGCTGCAGCTCAGTGACGCCGGTGTTGGCGAGCACAGCTTCGCGGAGCAGCGGGCAGCCGCCCAGCAGGAAGCGGGCGACGACAACGGCAATGCCGCTGACGGACACAGCGACGAGGAGCCGGCTGGCGAGACGCTGCTGACCGGGCGGCCGTCGCTCGGTCTGGTCGACGCCTACGCCTGATATCCCTTCTCACTCCCGAGCGCCCGCCGGCCAGGGCGTTCGGACTCCCCGTTTTCTGGCACTCTGCACTACACTGGGCGCTTTCCCTGACGGGCGGCGCTCAAGCCATTGTCCCGTCGCATCTTTAACGCATGGCATAGCTTTTGCTGCCAGCACCTGGTGAAGAAGTAAGCGTCGGATATTTGGCATGGCGGGACAGCAACGTGGTAAGGGCGCTCAGGCGTCGACAAAGAAGAAGATCCTTGTCATCAGCGGGCTGGTGTTGCTGTTGCTGCTGGCAGCTGGCGGGTCGGCGCTGCTGCTGAATCTGGGGACCACTGGCTCAGGCGAGCCGGCCGCCACTGCAAATGCACCTCAGACGCCGGCGCAGGCAATCTACCTGCCGCTGGAGCCGGCATTTCTGACCAACTACACCGTACATGGGCGGATGCGTTACCTGCAGCTTTCCGTGACCGCGATGGCGCGTGACCAGGTGGTGATCGATACCTTGCAGAAACACATGCCGCTGGTGCGCAACCGTATCGTCATGCTGCTGGGTGGTCAGGAGTTCGAGACGCTGCAGACCGCCGAAGGGCGGGAGCAGCTGCAGCAGGCGATGCTGAAAGCGGTGCAGGAGACAATCGAGCAGGAGCTGGGCCGGCCCGGTGTGGAGCAGCTCCTGTTCACCAACTATGTGATGCAGTGACATTCAGCCGTAGCGACGGTTGGCCTGGCACTGCCAGGCCGCGGTCTCGATTGCCGAGGTAGCGAAAGTGCAGGACCTGTTATCCCAGGAGGAAATCGACGCGCTGTTGCATGGCGTCGACGACGGTGCGGTCGATATCGAGCCCGACTATGCGCCGGGCGAAGCGCGCGCCTACGATCTGACCAGTCAGGACCGGATTGTCCGCGGGCGCATGCCCACGCTCGAGATGATCAACGAGCGTTTCGCCCGTTACACCCGCATCAGCCTGTTCAACCTTCTGCGGCGCAGCGCCGATGTCGCGGTCGGTGGCATCCAGATTCAGAAGTTCGGCGAGTACGTCCACACACTGTACGTTCCGACCAGCCTCAACATGGTGAAGCTGCGACCGCTGCGCGGCACCGGCCTGATCATTCTCGATGCCAAGCTGGTGTTCAAGCTGGTCGACAACTTCTTCGGCGGTGATGGCCGCCACGCCAAGATCGAAGGTCGTGAGTTCACGCCGACCGAACAGCGCGTGGTCGAGATGGTGCTGCAGCAGGCCTTCAAGGATCTGCAGGAAGCCTGGAAGACCATCATGCCGATCGAGTTCGAGTTCGTGAACTCGGAGGTCAACCCGGCGATGGCCAACATCGTCAGCCCTAGTGAAGTGGTGGTAGTAAGCACCTTCCATGTTGAGCTCGATGGTGGCGGTGGTGACATGCATATCACGCTGCCCTACGCCATGATCGAGCCAATCCGCGAGACTCTGGACGCGGGCATGCAGAGTGATGTCGACGATGTGGACGAGCGCTGGGTGCGGTCGCTCCGGGAAGACATCATGGACGCCACGGTAGTGATGAACGGCACGGTGGTCGAGCATACGGTGACGCTGCGCGACATCATTGATCTCGAGCCGGGTGACGTGGTGCCGGTCGAGATGCCGGATTCGGTGGTGCTGACGGCTAACGGCGTGCCGATTCTGCACGCTCGGCTCGGTCGTTCCCGCGGCAATCTGGCACTGCAGATTCTCGGACGTTTCGAACGTAACGTTTAGCGCTGTTTCTGTTTCTGTTTGTTTAGCACGGCCACTGGCCGGGGCGGAGGTTCCATGAGCGACGAAGATCTGGATCAGGACAAAATGGCGGCAGAGTGGGCCGCAGCGATGGCCGAGCAGGACGATGCTTCGCAGGATGATATCGACGCGCTCCTGAACGAGAGCGGCAGCAGCGAGCCGGCTCCCGAGCGGATGACGCTGGATGAGTTTCAGCCGGCGGAGCGCGGTGCAAAGAGCAACGGCACGCCTGATCTCGATGTCATTCTCGATATTCCGGTGCGGATCTCCATGGAGGTCGGCAACACCGAAATCACCATTCGTAACCTGCTGCAGCTCAATCAGGGCTCGGTGATCGAGCTCGACCGGCTGGCGGGCGAGCCACTCGACGTGCTGGTTAACGGCACGCTGATCGCGCATGGCGAAGTGGTAGTGGTCAACGAAAAATTCGGTATTCGCATGACCGATGTGATCAGCCCGTCCGAGCGCATCAAGAAGTTGCGCTGAGGCTGTGGTGAGAGCGGGCGCGACCGGCGGGCAGCGCTGTTAGAATCGCCGCTCTCCGAAGAAGCGAGTTGGTCCAATGATGAGACATCTGCTCTGTGCGCTGCTGCTGACATGCGCTACCTCGGTAATGGCCGAATCGGCACCGCCGCCGGCCGTGCCGGTGGAGAGCGTAGGTGGTCAGCCTGCGACGTCCGGTAACAACGCGGGTGTGTCCGGCCCGGCCTTCCAGCCGGCGCCGGTCGCCACCCAGCGACCGGGTAACGGTGCGGCCACCGTGGGCAATCCCTGGAGCATGGTTCTGGGCCTGCTGTTCCTGCTGGCGCTGGTGGTGGGCGCGTGGTGGCTGGTGCGGCGCCTTGGCGGGCTGCCCGGGGCCGGCAACCGTGGGCTGCGAGTTCTCGCTTCCCTGCCGGTGGGTGCGCGCGAGCGCGTTGTGATCGCCGACATCGGCGGTGAACAGTGGGCGCTGGGCGTGGCGCCCGGGCGCGTCACCCTGCTGCATCGCTTCGAGACTCCGGTGATCACAAGCGGCGGACAGGGCGATGATTTTGCCGCCCGCATGCGCCAGCTGCTGCAACAGGGACTGAATCGATGACGCTGTTGCTGCGTGGGGCAGCACGGGCTGCGGGGTTAATACTGCTGCTGATGCTGCCGGCCGTGGCGCTGGCGCAGACTGATCCCGCCAGTGGCGTGAGCAATGCGCTGCCGGGTATCCCGGCCGTCACCGTGACCACCAGTCCCGATGGCGGGCAGCAGTACACCGTGACGCTGCAGATTCTGGCGCTGATGACGGCGCTGACACTGCTCCCGGCATTCCTGATGATGATGACGGGGTTCACCCGCATCATCATTGTGTTCGCCATTCTGCGGCAGGCGCTGGGTCTGCAGACCACACCCTCCAACCAGGTACTGCTGGGGCTGGCGCTGTTTCTGACAATTTTCATTATGCGCCCGGTGTTCGACGAGGTGAACGTACAGGCGCTGCAGCCTTATCTGGCTGAAGAGATTGCCCCGGGTACAGCGCTCGAACGGGCACGCGAGCCGGTCCACCGGTTCATGCTGTCGCAGACGCGGGAGTCGGATCTCGATCTCTTCATGCGCATTGCTGACACGCCACCTGTGGCGACGCCGGCGGAAGTGCCGTTCTTCGTGCTGGCGCCGGCTTTCCTTACGAGCGAACTCAAAACGGCGTTTCAGATAGGCTTCGTGCTGTTCGTTCCTTTCCTTATCATCGACCTCGTGGTGGCCAGCGTCCTGATGGCGATGGGTATGATGATGCTGTCGCCAATCATCATCTCGCTGCCGTTCAAAATCATGCTGTTTGTACTGGTAGATGGCTGGGCGCTGATCATCGGCAGTCTCGCTGCCAGTTTCGGTTAGGGGAGGTGACACATGTCGCCGGAAGTGGTCATTGATCTCTTTGCGCAGGCGCTGCTACTGGTCATCATGATGGTGTGTGTGCTGGTGGTGCCGGGGCTGCTGGTGGGGCTGGTGATCGCCACCTTCCAGGCGGCAACCCAGATCAACGAACAGACACTCAGTTTCCTGCCGCGGCTGGTGGTCACGCTGGTGGCGCTGATGATCGCGGGGCCATGGTTGCTCACCCGCATCACTGACTTCACCCGCACCCTGATCATGGAGCTGCCGCGCTTCATCGGCTAGCGCAGTGTGAGCAAGCGGATGAGCGAAGCGCACCATGCTGCAGTTTGATATCGCCTCATTGCAGGCCTGGGTCGGGCAGTTTCTCTGGCCGCTGATCCGGGTGGGCGCGTTTTTTATGGTGGCGCCGATCATCGGCACACAGGTTGTCACCGCGCGCATTCGCATCATCCTGACGCTGTTACTGGTGATCGCCATCGCGCCGCAGCTGGGTCCCATGCCGACCGTCGATCCGCTCTCGCCGCTCAGCGTGGTGCTGGTCGCCCAGCAACTGCTGATCGGGCTGGCGCTCGGTTTTTTTCTGCAGCTGCTGATTCACATCTTCGTCATGTCCGGCCAGATTGTTGCCACCAAAATGGGCCTGGGCTTTGCTTCGATGAACGATCCGGCCAACGGCGTCATCGTCACGGTGGTGAGTCAATTTTATCTGGTGATGGTGACGCTGCTGTTCCTGGCGTTCAACGGCCACCTGGTGATGATTGAGATTCTGGTGGAAAGCTTCGCGGTGATGCCGGTCGGCGCCGAGCTCGGTGGCGCCCGGTTTCTGGAGCTGGTGCAGTGGGGCTCATGGATGTTTGCTGCCGCTGTGCTGATGGCACTGCCGGCCGTCACTGCACTGCTCATTATCAACTGCACGCTGGGTGTCATCACACGCGCAGCGCCGCAGCTCAATATTTTTGCCATCGGTTTTCCGCTGATGCTGACGCTGGGACTCTGCATTTTGTGGGTCAGCCTGGCGATGACGATGCCACAGTTTGAGCGCTACAGTGCGCAGGCGCTGTCCGCAATGCGCGCCTGGACCGGCGCCATCTGAGCAGGGCGGGGCGCACTCCTGGCATCATCAGGGCACTGGCTCAGGTTGGTGGCGCCAGCGCATCCGTCAGGAAGCTCCGGTTTCACTGTCGCTCGCCCGCGACCGGCCTTTTGGAAGAATGTTATGAAGTTCAAGATCGACCCGCTGCTGCAGGCGATGGCGGTGGCCATCGCCCTCGCCTTTATCTATCCACCCCTCGGTGCCAGCGGCGGGCCTCTTTACCTCGATACGGTCACTCACTACGGCATCGGGCTGGTGTTTTTTCTGCACGGGGCGGCGTTGTCGCGCCAGTCGCTGGTCGATGGCCTGCGCAGCTGGCGGTTGCACCTGCTGGTGCAGAGTTCGACGTTTCTGGTATTCCCGCTGGCGGGCTTTGCCATCTACTTCCTGACAGCGCCTGGCTGGCTGACGGAGAACGGCTTGCTGACGCCCGATCTTCGACTGGGGCTTTTCTTCCTGAGCGCGGTGCCATCGACCATTGCCGGCTCGATCGCAGTCACCATGATTGCGCGCGGCAATCTGCCGGCGGCGATTTTCAACGCCACGATTTCCGGTCTGATCGGCATGGTGCTGACGCCCGCGCTGGTGGGCGTGGTCGTGGCGACGGGGGGCACTGAGCTGGATGTGCTGAGCGCCATTGTCGATGTGTTCCTGACGCTATTGCTGCCGTTTGCCATAGGCCATCTGCTGCGGCCGTGGATCGGTGCGACTCTGACAAGGCACAAACGTGTGGTCAGCATTATCGAGCGGGGCGTGGTGGTGCTGATTGTTTATGTCGCTTTCTGCAACTCGGCGCAGGCGCGCGTCTGGGCAACGGCCGGGGTATGGGTGGTGCTGGCGGTCGGTATGCTGGTGGTGCTGTGGCTGGTTGCGGCCCTTGCCTACAACCGGGCCGTGGCTTGCAAACTCGGTTTCTCCACCGAAGACGAAATCGTCGCGCTGTTCTGCGGCACCCAGAAAAGCCTCGCCAACGGTGCACCGATCGCCAATATTCTGTTCGCCGGCTGGCCAGGCCTTTCGATGATTCTGCTGCCGCTGATTCTCTACCACCAGCTGCAGCTGCTGTTCTGTGTGGCGCTGGCGCAGCGCTATGCGCAGCGGCACTGAGCAGCAGCCGGCGGCACGGCTCTTGCTCCCAGCTACCCAGTGTCATGAACCCGTCGCGTTATTGACGGGGCTGAGTTGCTGGGTGCTGGTTAATGGCAGAGAACGAGAACGGTCAGGAACGTACCGAAGAGGCCACTCCCCGACGCCTTGAGAAGGCGCGCGAGGAGGGGCAGGTTGCGCGTTCCCGCGAGCTGGCCACGGCATTCGTGCTGCTGGGCGGCGTCAGTGGTCTGATCGGTTTTGGTCCCGGACTGGGCAGGGCGCTGGCCGATCAGATGCGTTTCAACTTTTCCCTGTCGCGCGACGTCGCCTTTGATACCAGTCTGGCGGTCGCGCATCTGGGCGCTTCTGTCAGTGCGGCGGCATGGGCGCTGATGCCGCTGCTGGTATTGCTGGCGCTGGCCGGTATCGCCGCACCGCTGGTGATGGGCGGGGTGCTGTTCAGCAGCAAGGCGCTGATGCCCAAGGGTAACCGCATCAATCCGCTGTCCGGTTTCAAGCGCATGTTTTCGATGAACGCGCTGGTCGAGCTGCTCAAGGCGATCGCCAAGTTTCTGCTGCTGGCCGGGCTGGCGGTGGTGATCATTACCGGGCTGGAACAGCGGCTGCTCGCCATGGGGCTGCAGGCGCTGGAGCCGGCCCTGGCAGCCGCCTGGCAGGCAGCAGCGTGGGCGGTGCTGGGGGTGAGTTGCGGCATGATCCTGATCGCTGCCATCGATGTGCCGTGGCAGCTGTTCGAGCATAAAAAGAAGCTCAAGATGAGCTTCCAGGAAGTCAAGGAGGAGATGAAAGACACCGAAGGGAAACCGGAGGTGAAAGGCCGCATCCGGCAATTGCAGCGCGAGATGGCGCGGCGACGGATGATGGAGGCAGTGCCACAGGCCGATGTGGTCATCACCAACCCCGAGCATTTTTCCGTCGCCTTGCGGTATGACCCCGACAAGGGCGGGGCACCGGTGGTGCTGGCCAAAGGCGTCGATCATCTGGCACTCAAAATTCGCGAAGTGGCCAAAGCGCACGATATCTACCTGCTGCCAGCACCCCAGCTGGCGCGGGCCATCTATTTCACCACCGAAGTCGATCACGAAATTCCGTCGCAGCTCTATCTGGCCGTGGCGCAGGTGCTGGCGTATGTCTTCCAGCTCAAGGCATGGCGCAAAGGGGAGGGTCGTGCGCCGCAGCCGCTCGGCGATCCGCCCGTGCCGGAAGAGATGCGGTACGACGCACGAGGCAAGCGGGCAGAGGAGTGAAAAATGGTTGGCAACGCCCGCTCCC
>JAJUJZ010000148.1 GCA_029265075.1 Gammaproteobacteria bacterium
GAGACGCTCACCCACGGCGGTCGGGTGCTGTGTGTGACGGCGCTGGGCGCCACGGTGGCAGAGGCGCAGGAGCGCGCCTATCAGCGCGTCGATCAGATCCACTGGGAAGGAGCATTCTGCCGTCGTGACATCGGTTATCGCGCTATTTCGCGCAGCTGATCTCCGCCTGCTCCTCGGCAGCGCGGCCGGGATCTGGCTGCGCTGCCTGTTACTGATCCTGCTGACAGCGACCGCACCGGCGTCATTCGCTGCCCCCACGCTGGTACTCGAAGCCGAATTCCGTGAAACCAATCTGGCCGGTTATGTCGACCTGCTGGAGGATCCGGGCGGTGATCTCAACTTCCAGGAAGTGACCGCCGCCCCGCTGCGCTATGAATTCCGCCCCACCACGCCCAGCGAACTGCAGCTCAGCGGTCGTCTGACCGGTCTCTGGTTCCGGTTCGCGCTGCATAATCCCGAAAATCAGGCGCGCTCCTTCATTCTGCAGGTGCGCCCGGCCGATCTGGCCGCCCTCACCCTTTATCGTGCGGGCCAGACCGACCCGTCACTGCCGCCCGCGGCCTACGATGCCACCCAGCGGGTCGAGGAAGCGGAGCACGTCCGGCCCCGGCAGGCGCCGGCCCCGGAGCTGACTCTGCAGATCCCCGCCAACACGACGCAGCTCTACTACCTGCAGATCCATAACGACACCCTGCACCGACCCGACCTCCAGCTCTACAGCGTCGAACGGTACCTCACGGTGCAGGGCAAGCAGGAACGCTTTACCGGCGTCGCGCTGGGAGTTCTGCTGGCGCTGGCTGGCGTTTCCCTCACCCTGTTCCTGCTGCATCGCCAGAGTCTGTTTCTGCTGCCGGCCGGGCTTGGCATTCTCTTTGCCCTGACCCAGTCCGTGCTGCAGGGCGAACTGGCTGCGGTGGGTGCCGGTGGTCCCCTCTGGCGCCATCTGGCGCTGGCTGTCGCGCTGGCACTGGGAGTGCTGGCCAACGTTTTGCTGCTGCTGAAATTCCCGCTGGTGCCTCGCGGCAGCCGCTGGGCGCCGGTCGCGCTGTGGAGCTGCTTCGGCATTTGCGTCAGCCTGCTGCCGGTGCTGGTGCTGGCGCCGTCGCGCATCCATCTCGGCATCATCACCAGCGCGCTGATTTCGGCGATGCTGGTCGGTGGCGGCGTCGCGCTGCACACCTTCATGCGTCACCACAGCCGGGCGGCGATCAGTTACGCACTGCTGCGGGTCGTGCTGCTGCTGATGCTGCTGGTCGGACTGTCGGCACGGCACAACGCGGGCATCGATCTCTATGCCGCGCCGGTGCTGGTACTGCTGGCGGGTTGTATAGAGACCGGCGGTCTGCTGCTGCTCCTGATGGGACGTCAGCTCAACAAACAGGCCGATGCGGCACAGCGTGAGCGGCAGGTTGCGGTAGCGGAAGCCGAGAGCCGTTCGCGCACCGAGGTGATCGCTGAGGTGGGCCACCGCATCCGCACCCCGGCCAGTGGTGTCCTCGGCATGCTGGAAATCCTGCAGGACTCACCGCTGTCGCCAACCCAGCGCGACTACCTCAGTACCGCGCAGCGGGCTGGCAACGAGCTGCTCAATGCCATTGAGGAACTCAACGATATCGCGCTCACCCAGAAGCTGTCGCATGAGCTGCAGCAGAGCACGTTCGACCCGGAAGTGCTGGTGGCGGAGTGCGTCGATGGTTTCCGGAGTCTGGCCAAAGCCCGTTCGCTGGAGCTCATCACCGACCCGGCTCCGGAACTGCCCGCCTTTGTCAGCGGCGACCCCACCCGTCTGCGGCAGATCCTGCTGCAGTTGCTGCAGCTGCTGGTGGGCCGGTTCGAAAACGGTGAGATCGTTTTACGGCTGGCGCCGGTTGCCAGTGCCGGCCTGGCGTTCGAACTGCGAGCCCAGGGCGAGCGCAGCGAACGCTCGCGGCCGCGCAGCGACATGGAACGCCGCATCCATCCGCCCGGCTCCGACACGCTGCGGCTGGCCATTGCCCGCCAGCTGGTCGCCACGCTGGGGGGCAAGCTGCAAATCGATGACCGGACGCCGGGGCAGATGCAGATCCGGGTGGAGCTGCCGCTGCCCGGCACCGGCGGCATCGCCACCGAACTGGGCTTTGAGCAGTGGCTGCGAGGCAAGCAGCTGCTGCTGGTCGACGACAATTCCACCTTCTGCGAAGTGCTGCGCCGGCAGGCCAGCACCTGGGGCATGCAGGTGCATGCCGCCAGCAGCGCGACCGAAGCGCTCGCCTGGCTGCGTAACCGTGACCTGCTGGCGCAGCCGGTTGATGTGCTGCTGCTCGATGCCGACATGCCCGAGGTGGTCGACACCGAGTGGCTGGAACGGCTCGGCCGCGAGGGCGAGGTGCAGCCGGTCATCATTCTGCTGGCGAGCCGTCTGGAGCTGGAGGATCGTAACCGGCTGCAGCGGCTGGGGGTGCGCCGGGTCCTGCTCAAGCCGATCAACCATGCAACACTCAAGATCACAGTGGCGGAGGAGCTCAACTACCGCAGCCAGAGCCGTCATCAGCATCGCAGCAGCACGCCGGATCGTCCGGTCCAGTGTCTGGTGGCGGAGGACAATCTCATTGCCACCCAGGTCCTGGTCAGCATGCTGGAAAAACTGGGTGTGCAATACACCGCTGTCACCAATGGCCAGCAGGCCGTGGAGGCGTGCCAGCGGCAGGATTTCGATCTCGTTCTGATGGACGGCGACATGCCGATCATGGACGGCTGGGAAGCTGCCAGCCGAATCCGCGACAGCCAGCAGGCACGTGGTGCCGCGCTCACGCCCATCATCGCCCTGACTGCCAATACCATCGAGGAGCTGGGTGAGCGGGCGCGGCGTTCGGTGATGGACGCGCACCTCGTGAAGCCAATCAATCTCAGCGAACTGCGGGCGCTGATCGAGCGCTGGACCGGCAAGGTGCTGCAATAAGTCGAGCTGGCCGTTTGCTGCGCTGCTGCTTAGACTGACGGGCCGCTGACCGGCCTCGTCAGAGCCGTTGACTGATCAAGCCATTCAGGAGCACGTCATGCAGCGAAACTATTCCATGGCGGACCGCGCCATTCTTCAGTTCGACCAGATGCTTGGCACGCTGGCCCGCCGGCGGGTGCGACCGCTGCGCCCCAACCCGGCCAGCAACCTGCCCGAAGCCGAGCTCTCAGAGCGCGAGCGGCGCCACGCGGCGGGCCTGATGCGGGTCAACCATACAGGCGAAGTGTGCGCGCAGGGCCTTTATCATGGCCAGGCACTCACTGCCCGGCTGGGCGAGGTACGGGCGCAGATGGAGCAGGCGGCCGCCGAGGAGGAGGATCATCTCGCCTGGTGCGACCAGCGACTGGCTGAGCTGCAGAGCCGCCCCAGCCTGCTCAACCCGCTGTTCTACAGCGCCTCTTTCGGACTCGGCGCCGCGGCTGGGCTGGCAGGCGACAAGTGGAGCCTCGGCTTCGTCGCAGCCACCGAAGATCAGGTCTGCCGCCATCTTGAGAGCCACCTGCAGCAGCTGCCGGCGCACGACCAGCGCAGTCGGGCGATCGTCGAAACCATGCTCACCGATGAAGCGAAGCACGCCAACCAGGCACTGGATGCCGGCGGCAAGCGTTTCCCAAGCTGGTTAAAACGGCTGATGACAAAAACGTCGAAGGCAATGACCCGGACCACCTACCGGATCTGATCACTGGCGAACGCATACACTCCAGAGCCAGTTCGCCGGCAGCCAGGCTCCTGCAGGAGCAACGGGGGGCTATGGTGCGGAAAAACGGATACCGCTGATGGGCGGATGATGGATCATCTGCACCGCATTACCGTCCGGATCGGCGCAGTAGAAGCTGCGGGCGCCGTCCCGATGGGTCCTGGGTGCCTGCAGAATACGGACGCCGTGCTGGCTGAGGAAATCGTGCCAGGCATCGACATGGTCCGGGCTGTTGAGCACGAAGCCCAGGTGATCAAGCCGCTGCTGAGCCGGATCCCGCGGTGCGCCGCGATAGCGATGCAGAGCGAGGTTGTCCACGCCCGAACAGAGATAGATGTTGTCAGTATCGGGCTGCCACTCGATGGCCATGCCGAGCAGCTCGGTGTAGAAGTGGACGGTCGCTTCCCATTCGGCGACAAATAGCGCGAGGTGACGCAGGCCCCCGGTTGCTGGCGGCCGCTGGCTTGCGGTGGCTGAACTCATCGTCGTTACCCGATATCGATGATTTCGTAACTGTGGCTCACTTCGACGCCGGCACGCTGCATCATGATCGAGCCGGAGCAGTATTTCTCAGCCGACAGTTCAACAGCACGCTTCACCTGTGCTTCACGCAGGGCGCGCCCTGACACTTTGAAGTGGAGGTTGATGCGCGTGAACACTGCCGGCACCTCGTCGGCGCGTTCGGCCTGCAGCTCGACCAGACAGTCGGTCACGTCCTGGCGCCCTTTCTCGAGAATGTGAACAACATCAATGGCAGAGCAGCCGCCGATGCCGAGCAGCATCATCTCCATCGGGCGCACACCGATATTGCGCCCGCCGTGATCAGCCGGCCCGTCCATGACCACCGCGTGGCCACTGCCGGCCTCGCCAACAAAAGCGGCGCCGCCGATCCATTTCACTGAAGCATTCATCATGGCTAA
>JAJUJZ010000122.1 GCA_029265075.1 Gammaproteobacteria bacterium
CGGCCAGTGCTCGATTACTGCGCCGCCAATGCCAAGGGTGTCCTCATCAAGAAAGCGCTGGCGTCGGGCCACCTGGCCGTGACCGGCCAGGATCCCGTGCACGCCAGTCTGGAGCTGGTGCTCGGCCATCCCGGTGTCAGCAGTGCCATTGTCGGCACCATCAATCCGGCGCACCTGCAGAGCAACGTCGAGACCGCGTGCGCAGTGGCAACGAGCGAACATAGGCCGCCGTCGGCTTCATAAGGCAGGGGCGTGGCGGCCTGGATTTAACGAAAACGCGTATCTTCAGATCATGGCTGCCGCGACTGCATTGACAATAAAAGGCATCGCGCGACTCTGCATTGCGCATTTCATCATGCCTCACCCACCATGAATAAGGATCGTTCGCTGGTTGTTCCTCGCTTCTCTGTTGCCTTCGCAAATTTTCCGAAAATTTATGGAGACGGCAGTCTCAAGCATGTTGCCGATACTATTGGCGGCAAGGTGAAAGGGAGTATCGACGCCTGAATATTCGAGAACGCCTGCGCGATCCGGATGAGTTATGTATTCAACTGCTCGCGTGACAAATTTTATTGGTAAGGGTTACGGACGGCTCTGCCGCCTCTCTACAATAGGCGCTTTTCCGCTGGAGCCTTCCCCGTGATTGAGAAAGCCATCGAGCGCATGATGTATTCAGCCCGCTGGATCCTCGCGCCTATCTATCTCGGTCTCAGTCTGGCCCTGCTCGCACTCGGCCTGAAATTCTTTCAGGAGATCTTCCACGTTCTGCCGATCATCTTCGAGATGGCGGAAGCGGATCTGGTGCTGGTGGTGTTGTCGCTGATCGATCTGGCGCTGGTGGGCGGTCTGATCGTGATGGTGATGCTGTCGAGCTATGAAAGCTTCGTGTCGCGGCTCGACATGGACGATCACAACGAAAAGCTCGGCTGGCTGGGCAAGATGGATTACACCAGCCTCAAGAACAAGGTGGCGTCATCGATCGTGGCGATCTCGTCGATCCACCTGCTCAAGATCTTCATGAACACGCCCAATACCGACAACGACAAGCTGATGTGGTACGTGCTGATCCATATCACCTTCGTGGTATCGGCATTCGGAATGGGCATGCTGGACAAGTTCACTCGCCATGAGTGACCCGCCGCTAAGGCGCACCGTCAGACACGCCGGAACAGCAGATCCCAGACGCCGTGACCGAGGCGCTCGCCGCGCTGCTCGAATTTGGTGATCGGCCGGAAGGCGGGACGCTCCGCGAAGCCATCGCACTCGTTGTGCAGCAGCGGCTCGGCGCTGAGTACCTCCAGCATCTGCTGGGCGTAATCCTCCCAGTCCGTCGCCAGATGGAGTAGTCCGTCCGGCGCCAGTTTGCTGCACAGCAGGCGCACGAAGCCGGGCTGAATCAGACGCCGTTTGTGGTGCTTCTTCTTGTGCCAGGGATCGGGGAAGTAAATCTGCACGCGTGCCAGCGACTGATCGGCAATGCAGCGCTGCAGCACTTCGACCGCGTCGTCGTTGTAAACACGCAGATTGGTGATGCCGGCTTCGGCCATGGTGGCCAGCAGTTTGCCGACGCCGGGACGGTGCACCTCGATGCCGATGAAATCCTTCTCCGGCTCGGCCTGCGCCATGGCTGCCAGTGACTGACCCATGCCAAAGCCGATCTCCAGCACGCGCGGCGCATCGCGACCGAACACTGCTGTCCAGTCGGGCTCACCCGCCGCCATTTCCAGTCCGAACTGCGGCCATTGCTGCTCGAAGGCGCGCTGCTGCCCCGGTGTCATGCGGCCCTGACGCAGCACAAAACTGCGGATACGTCGCAGGGTGGGTTCGTGTTCACTCATGACGGGCGCTTGCCTCCGCCATTGCTATCGCGCCAGACCGCGACCAGCATCATCAGCCACGCCACGATGAACGCGAGTCCGCCAATGGGAGTGATGGCGCCAAACCAGCGCATGCCGGTGAATGACAGCAGGTAGAGCGAACCACTGAAGATGATGATGCCAATCAGGAACAGATTGCCGCTCCAGCGCAACGCTTTCGAGCCAGGCCACTGCCGCAGCATCACCGCCACCGCGAGCAGGCCCAGCGTGTGATAAAAGTGGTACTGGACACCCGTCTGATAGATCGTCATCAGTTCCGGCGACAGGTGCCCGCGCAGGCCGTGGGCCCCGAAGGCGCCGAGGATCACCGCCGCCATGCCACTGAAGGCGGCGGCGATGAGATAGCTTTTAGGCATTCGTAACAGTCCGTGGATGGTAAGCGGACGATTCTACGGACTTTGGCACGCAGACAGAACCGTTGCGCAGAGCGGGCAGGCGGATGCAAGGCGGGGCGGCCGCTGACCGCCACCGTTGGGACCGACGGCGGTGTTACGCCGTGATCATCGCCTTCACCTTGTTCATGGCGTTCTTCTCAAGCTGGCGAATGCGCTCAGCGGAGACGCCATAACGATCGGCCAGGTCCTGCAGGGTGGCCTTGTTGTCTTCATCCAGCCAGCGACTGGCAATGATGTCGCGACTACGGTCGTCGAGCTGACCCAGCGCCGCCATGAGCTGTGCCTGGCTGCTCTCCTCCCAGTCCTGCTCTTCCAGCTGCAGGGCAGGGTCGGCACGCCGATCCTCGAGATAGTACGCCGGCGCGAAACCGTCTTCGTCATCGACTGGCAGATCGAAGGTCATGTCGGAAGCGGCCAGCCGTCCTTCCATCTGGCGGACGTCACGCACATCGACGCCAAGATCCGCAGCCACCGCCTCGGCTTCGTCATTGGTCAGCCACGCAAGCCGCTTTTTGGCGCTGCGCAGATTAAAGAACAGCTTGCGCTGCGCCTTCGTGGTGGCGACCTTCACGATCCGCCAGTTGCGCAGCACATATTCGTGCATCTCGGCTTTGATCCAGTGCACGGCAAACGACACCAGCCGCACTTCCTTGCGGGGGTCGAACCGCTTGACAGCCTTCATCAGGCCGACGTTGCCCTCCTGCACCAGATCAGCCAGCGGCAGGCCGTAGCCCATGTAGCTGCGGGCTATGTGCACGACGAACCGCAGATGAGCCATTACCAGCTCACGTGCAGCTTCCACGTTGTCGTTGTAAAAGAAATCTTCAGCAAGCTCGCGCTCTCGCTCGGCGCTCAGCACCGGGATGGCATTCACAGCCTGAATGTAAGCAGTGAGATTCCCTCCCGGCAGCAGCTGCTGAACAGGGATGACACTGTTTGTCATGGGTATCCTCCGGTGAAGCTGTGCTGTGACTACCGTCCTCGGCAGTCAGTGCAACTCAAGTTTAGCAGTCGGGCCGTTAGACTGCCAAGATTGAAAAAGTTCCACCTCAGCAGCAATAAGTTATTGATTGGAGGACCTTTATGCTGTTATTGCGGCTCGATTTCGCGCAGATAGCGGCCCACTGACAGCCAGGCACCAGCCCACCCCAGCAAGGCACCGCCCGCCAGCAGCAACGCGCCCTGGCCGACACTCAGCCCGCCGAGCGCGAAGTCGCTCTGATAGAGATCGGCGAGCACTGCTGCCGAGCTGCCGATCCAGACAAAACCCGCCAGCAGCAGGGCTACCGCGATCACGCCACCACCGAGCCCATACCAGAGACCGGTATAGAGAAACGGACGCCGCACGAAGGCATTGGTACCGCCGACCAGCTTCACCACCAGGATTTCGTCACGGCGCGCAGCAATTGCCATCCGCATGGTGTTGCCGATAATCAGCAGCACCCCGGCACCCAGCAGCAGCGCCAGTGCCAGCGCCATGCGCTGCCCCAGCTCGAGCATGGCGAACAGGCGCTGCAGCCACTCCAGATCAAGGACCGCCCGCTCCACTTCCGGCAGTGCCCGCAGCTCATCCAGCAGCGTTCGCGCCTGTTCGGGATCGAGCGCCTCGCCGCGCGGTGTCACCAGAATGACAGCGGGCAGCGGGTTAGCATCCAGATGGTCCAGCACCTCGCCGAAGCCGGAGACCTGACGAAATTCGGCCAGGGCCTCCGTGCGGGAGATGAAGCTGACCGCACTGATATCGGCACGCTGCCGCAATTTCTCACTGAGCGCGCGGCCGCGAGCATCGTCAACCGCAAGATCGAGAAATAGCGAGATGCGGGTCGCGCCTTCCCAGCCCCGCCCCAGTTTTTCGAGATTGTCGAGCGCCACATAGAGTGCCCCGGGCAGCGCCAGCGCAATGCCGATTACCAACCAGGTAGCGAGACTGGCGATGGGATGGCGCAGCAGCCGACGGAAGCTGTCGGCGCTCACCTCGCGGTGATGACTCCAGTAGCTCGCCAGCCGGTCGCTACGGCTGACGCGCCGGGACGTTGCAGCGCTTCGGCGACCCTCGACGCGGCGGCCGTCCGCGCGGCGCACATCGGCGCGCAAAGCGTCGTCAGGCATGATCGTGCTCCGCCAGCCGGCCAACGCCCTGGATCAGGCGCCCGTCACGCAGGGTCAGCATGCGGTAGGGCAACCGCGCAATCAGGCTGAGATCGTGGCTGGCAATCAGTACTGTGACACCGACCTGATTGAACTGGGCAAAGAGCCGCATGATTTCCCCCGCCAGTTCGGGATCGAGGTTGCCAGTAGGTTCGTCGGCCAGCAGGATCGGCGGCTTGTGCACCACGGCACGCGCGATGCCGACCCGCTGCTGCTCCCCGCCGGAGAGCTGGATCGGATAGCTCCGCTCCTTGCCCAGCAGGCCCACCTTGTCGAGCGCAGCCCGCACCCGGCGCGCCATCTCCCGTGGCTGGTAGCCGTGGATCACCAGCGGCAGCGCGACGTTGTCGAAAACGGTGCGATCGAACAGCAGCTGGTGGTTCTGGAACACGACGCCGATTTCGCGACGCAGGAACGGGATGCCGCGCGAGGAGAGCTTGCCGATGTCGTGTCCATTGACGACCAGGGTGCCGCTGCTGGGCCGCTCCATCGCCATCACCAGTTTCAGCAGCGTGCTCTTGCCGGCGCCGCTGCGGCCGGTCAGGAACATCATCTCGCCGCGCGGAATCTCGAGCGAGACCTCTTTCAGCGCTTCGTGGCCGCCGGGATAGCGTTTGGAAACGTCAGCAAACTCGATCATTCAGAGGCGATCGTCATCATTTATGTAATAGCTGTGCGCCGGCCGGAGGCTCCGCCGCCATCAGACTCGGCACTGCTGCCACCTCAGCCGGGCTCCCGGTCAAACAGCGCCTTGACGAAATCGTGCGCCACAAAGGGACGCAGATCCTCAGCCTGCTCACCCACGCCGATAAAGCGGATGGGCAGCTGGCACTGGCGGCTGATGCCGAAGATGATGCCACCTTTGGCGGTGCCGTCGAGCTTGGTAAGGGTAATGCCTGTGACGCCGACCGCCTCCTGAAAGTGACGCGCCTGCGACAGCGCGTTCTGACCGGTGCCCGCATCCAGCACCAGCATCACTTCGTGGGGCGCGGTCGGGTCGAGTTTGCGCATCACCCGTACCACCTTCTTGAGCTCCTCCATGAGGTGCTCCTTGTTGTGCAGCCGGCCGGCGGTATCGGCGATCAGCACATCGGTATTGCGCGCCTGCGCAGCCTGCAGCGCATCGAAGATAACCGAAGCGCTGTCGGCGCCGGTGTGCTGGGCGACGACCGGCACCTTGTTCCGATCACCCCACACCTGCAGCTGCTCTACCGCGGCGGCGCGGAAGGTGTCACCGGCTGCCAGCATCACGCTGCGGCCCTCGGCCATGTAGCGACGGGCCAGCTTGCCGATGGTGGTGGTCTTGCCGACGCCGTTGACGCCGACCATGAGGATGACGAAGGGGCGGCGACTGGTGTCGATCTCCAGCGGCGCGGTGGCGGGCTCCAGCAGCGCCTCCAGCTCCTCCTGCAGCGCGCTGTAAAGCGCATCGGCGTCGGCCAGCTCCTTGCGTGAGACGCGCCGTGTCAGGTTGCCGATCACATGCTGGGTCGCTTCTATTCCGACATCTGCGACCAGCAGCTGTGTCTCCAGCTCCTCGAGCAGCTCGTCGTCGATCTCCTTCTTGCCCAGAAAGAGATTGCCCATGCCTTCGGCAAAGCTATCGCTGGTGCGTTTAAGACCGGCGCGCAGGCGCGCGAACCAGCCATTCTTCTGCTCCGGCTCCGGTTCGACGGGCTCTGGCTGCGGCGCGGTTCCGGCAGCAGCGGCCGGCGCCGCCGGTGGTGGCTCAACGGCTGCAGTCTCTTCTGACGCTGGCGGCAGCTCGGCAGCGTCCTGGGCTGCCGTTTCGGTGTGCGCCGCTACCGGGGCCGGCGCAGCATCGATATCGGCCGCGGCGGCAGCGGCTGTGGCCGGACGCTCGTCTTCGTCGGTCGGGGCGACAGGCACAGCGGGCTCGTCCGGCGCCGGCGGCGCGGACTGAGGCCGTTGATCTTCATCCTTTTTCTTGCGGAAGCGATCGAAAAACTTCATCGGTGTGAGAGTGTGCTCATGCTAAAGTTGGCCCCTTCCCTGGAGTGCGACAGAGCCGCAATCCTACCATTCCGCCTGCTGTTAACCGAGCTAAAGTGACCAGACTGCGAAAAACCGTAGCGCCGGCCAGCGAAGGCGAACTGCGCATCATCGGCGGCAACTGGCGCGGCCGCAAGCTGCGCTTCCCCGCCACCCACGGGCTGCGTCCGAGTCCGGATCGGGTACGAGAAACGTTGTTCAACTGGCTGCAGGGCGAGCTGCCGGA
>JAJUJZ010000009.1 GCA_029265075.1 Gammaproteobacteria bacterium
AGCGCGCCGGCAGCACTGTCAACTGACCGACCTTGCTCCGACCGCCCATCAGGGCAGAAACAGGGTGAACAGTCCGCCGCCACTGGCCGGATTGGCCAGCTCGATCCGGCCTTGCAATTCGCCACGCCGGTGCAGGGCCGCAACTTCGCGCGCGAAATGGAGGCCGAGGCTCGAACTGCCAGTAGTGAAATCGATGGACCCGGCATGGGCCTGACCAAGTGTCAGCAATGGTTCGGGAAAGCCGGGCCCGTCATCCGCGACCTGTACGATGATGCCGCCGTCCTGTGCGAAGGCGCTGAGGTGCAGCGACTGGCGGGCGTAGCGGGCGCCGTTGACCAGCACGTTGTTGAGAACGCCGGCGATCAGGTTGCGATCGAAGTAACCGGAGAGCGATGGATCGCAGCTGATCTGACAAGTGGTATTGCGCAGTAAAAACAGCAGGCTCTGCTGTGCGACCTGCTCCTGCAGAAACTCGTCAAGCCACACTTCTTCGATCCGCAGCGGCAGGCTCTGCTGCTGCAGGCGATAGAGGCCCAGCAGGTACATCAGATCGTTGTTGATGCGTGCGGCTTCGCCCTGGACAGTGGCGAACTGGCGCTGCTGCTGGCTGTCCGCGGGGATGGTTTCGATCACCGCCGCCAGCCTTTCCATCAGCATGCCCAGCGAATTTTTGATGTCGTGGATCGACGATGCCAGCAGCATCGCGAAGGGGGCTTCGTCAGGAGTGCTCATATCAGGCCGCTGCCCGCAGGCGGTCGAGATGGGCGCGCAGCAGTGCCAGCCGGTCATGCAGCGGATGATCCGCGCCCAGTCCTTTGACAGCGGCCGCTGTGGCATCGGCGCGCTGCAGCAGCTCCGGGCGCACCCCATTGGTGGTCATCTCCTGGATCAGCGCCAGCAGCAGGTTGAGTTTGAGGGCATTGTTGTTGGGAAAGATGCGCAGTGCCTCCCCGAACAGCTGTACCGCTTTGGCAAACTGCGAGTCGGCCAGCAGCTTGCGGCCCTCGCCGTTGAGTGCAACGGCCCGCTCTTTGCCCTCATTGCTGAGCGGCTCATCCGCCGTGCGGTCAATCACTTCCAGCAGGGCCTGGTCCTCAGGAAAGCGCGCAGCCAGATCGGCCAGCAGCTGCTGGGCAACCGCAGCTTCGCCAACGGTCTGCCATGCTCGCGCCAGCTCCAGGATAACCGCCGGGCTCGGGGATTCGGCCGCCGCCGCGATCTTGCTGGCGATGGTCTCCAGTGAGCTGCGCGCCTGCGTCTCATTGCCGGCGTCAGCCCGGGCAGCGGCCAGAATGATGGCGCTCTGCAGGGTGACTTCGGGATTGTCGCGGTAGCGGCGCTGGCCCCGCTCCAGAACTTCTTTGACTTCCTTCAGCCGCAGGCGGTCGCCGGTGGCGCGCATGGCAGTGGAGATGCAACGTGCCATCTTCAGGAAGTTCTCAGGCGACTCGTAGCAGGAGTTGGCCTCCAGTCGCAGCACCCTGCGGTGCGCTTTTTCGGCACGCTCCCAGTCGCCATTGGCCTCGCTGATCTCGGCCAGCATCTGCTGCCGCAGGATGGCATTGGGAGAGATGTCGCTGGCGTGCTCCAGCAGCTGCTGGGCGGTAGCAACATCGCCCCGCCGGCATTTGATTTCTGCCAGGTTGTCGTACACCTCCAGACAGAGCGAGCGCTCGTCGATCAGCGTCTGAAAAATCTGCTCCGCCTCATTCAGAGCGCCGCGCGCCAGCAGGCATTTGCCCAGACCAATGCGCGCCCATTCCAGGGGCCGCTCCGCCTGGGCGGCCTGATAGATGGTCTCGGCAGCGGCAAAATCACGCAGCTTCTCGTAGCAGATCGCCTTCAGATGGAGACAGCGCTGAGCGTAGCGATCGCGAGCGACAATATGGTCATCGCAATGGCCGATGGCAGCGCGGTAGTCCTTCCGGTCCAGCGCCTCGTTCACCTCTCGCAGCGTTTCTTTTTCAATAACCAGACGATCAAGCCGCTGCTGCAGCACCGGCTGAGTGAAGGGCTTGGTGAGGTAGTCGTCGGGCTGGTATTCAAGTGCGCCAAACACCATGGCGCGGGTGGTCTCGGCCGTGACCATCACGTATATGGCACCGTGCCGCAGCAGTTCGCGGTGCCGCAGCTCTTCCAGAATCTGCTGTCCGTTCTTGCCTTCGCCAAGGTTGTAGTCGGAGAGAATGATGTCGTAATGACGCTGCTCACATCTGGCGATCGCTTCTTCGCCGGTGCCGGCCACGTCGATCGCCGCCAGACCGAAATTGCTCAGCATGCGCCGGATCGTTCCACGCATATCGGTGAAATCATCGATGACCAGCGCTGTCTTGCGCTGGTAGATCCGGATCAGGTCGATTTTTTGCATTGACAGCTGTTCTTTTTTTGGGAGCGGTGAAATAGCGATCCGGCCAGTATAGCCGACCCGCCGGCGAAACCGGCTGGCAGCCGCAGCTGGAAAGCGCTGGCAGCACCCGGACAGAACGTTACAATTGTTCCGGTATACCGGTTTGAGAGATTGTGATGGCGCATTATCTGCTGTACAGCACCGTGGGTTGTCACCTCTGCGAAGAGGCGGAGGCATTGCTGAGCGCCTGGTTCCCACACCCCGACCGCGCGCTGGAAGTGCGGGATATCGCCGGCGACGATGCGCTTGTCGAGCGCTACGGTGTGCGCATTCCGGTCCTGCAACGGGTCGCCGATGGCGCCGAGCTGGGCTGGCCCTTCGACGCAGACGCGGTAGCCGCCTGGCTGGGCGCGCCGGCCCACGCGGCCGGCTAGCGCAGAAACTGCAGCAGGTCGTCAGCCCAGGTGACGCTGTCGAGATAAGCCTGGCGCACGGTGAGCTCGTCGATGCGCAGGCGGGCCAGCGCCAGCCAGTCGATACTGTCGAACTCGCCTTTCTCATAGCGCTCAGTTGTCGTCAGCAGCAGGCCGGCATCGCCCTTGCGCCATAGCAGGGCATCACGAATCTCGCTGGAGAGTGAAACCGTGTCGAGAATCGTCTCCAGGTCCGTACCCATGAAGGCATCCAGCGTCGACAGCAGGCCGACGGTAAACTGGGTATCGGCGTCCACCGTATTGGTCGCGGCCGCCTTCGCCAGCAGCTGCCCCATGCGAGCCCGGACAATCGCGGTGATATAGAGGCCGACCGGCTTTTCTTCCAGACTGGAGAGTGCCAGCAGCTGAATCCAGCTGCGGATGCGATCCATGCCGAGAATGGTCAGCGCCTGACGAATGGTACGGATGCGGCGCTGCAGTCCGAAATAGGCAGAGTTGACCATCCGCAGCACTTTGTAGGTGAGAGTTGAGTCCGTCTGCACCACGCGCTCGATATCGCCGAAGCTGATCTCGTTGTTGCGCAGCAGGGACAGCAGTTGCAGGACGGTGCGCTGATCGTTCTTGAGAGCCTGGCCGCGGACCAGTTCAGGGCGCGACAGGAAATAGCCCTGAAACAGCTCGAAGCCGAGTTCGCGGCACTGCTCGTATACCGCCATGGTTTCAACTTTTTCGGCTAGCAGCACTTTCTGCCAGGGGCGGAAATGAGCCGTCAGCTCGCCCAGCTTGTCACGCGGATGGGCGAGTACGTCGATCTTGACGATATCCGCCAGAGCCAGCAGCTCGTGATGGCCCTCCACATAGACGTAATCGTCGAGGGCGATCGTGTAGCCGAGCTCTTTCAGCCGTCGCAGCGCGGCGATGGTGCTGCTGTTGATGGGGACATCTTCCAGCACCTCGACGACCAGCTGGTGTGTATCGACGGGCGGAGTGAAATCCAGCAGCTTGCGGGTGAAATTGACGAAGGCGGGCTTACCTTCAAGGATATCGGCTACTGGCAACGCATTGAAAGCATTCAGCAGGACAGCTGAGGTGGCGTGGTCGCCGTTAGCGAACTCAGCCTTTTCCGAGCGCGGCGCACGAAACAGCAACTCCCAGGCGTGGATGGCCAGATCACGGTTATAGATCGCCTGTCGGGCGAGGAGAATGCCATCCATCGGTAGTTCGGGGCCTGTCCCATTACAGCTGGTCACTACAGGGTAGTGAGTTTCTGGTGCGGTCGCCAAATCGTTTCGATGCAAGGCAGCGCCGACGTCCTTGTCGCCGCAGAGAAGAGCTTACCGCTGTTCCGGCTCGTCGCGACTGATCTGCGTCAATTCGAGTCCGATCGTCTGTTCGTGCGCGGCAAGCAACTGGCGTTCGTTGTGCAGATGTGCACCGTAAATGACGGCGTAGGTGAGCACGTTCTGCACATAATCGCGGGTTTCGCGATAGGGGAGCGATTCGATCCAGACGTCGGCCGGCACCTGCTCCGGCTGCTCACGCAGCCAGCGGCTGATGCGGCCGGGGCCGGCGTTATAGCCAGCAGTGGCGAGGATGCGGTTGCCCTGATAACGCTCCAGCAGCTCCTGCAGGTAGGCAGCACCCAGCCGGGTGCTGACTGCAGGGTCGACCAGCTGTGACTCCTTCATGCGGATGCCGAGCCTGGTGGCCACCTGGCGCGCAGTGCCCGGCAACAACTGCACCAGGCCGATGGCGCCGGCGTGCGAGCGGGCGTCGGGGATGAACGCGCTCTCCTGCCGTGCCACTGCGAACAGCCACTCCAGCGGAATAGCCGCTGCGCTGGCGCCAGCCCTGATCTCGCGCTCATAGGCGAGCGGGAAGCGCACGCTGAGATCGTTCCAGCCGCCTGCGTCTGCCGCCGCCCTGATGGCCTGGATATGCCAGCCCCACTGCTGGGCCAGCAGCGTTGCCGCCTGGCGCTGTGGCTCGGTCAGGTCAGCGAAGCTGCGTGACCATTCGCGCGCGGCACTGATGCGCTCGCCGAGCCGGTAGAGTTCGCGTACGCGCTGCAGCGCCGGCAGCTGCGCCACCTCAGCCGGGCTCAGCGAGGGCTGCATGGGCTGGTGGTTCAGCGCATACGGCTGGCCGAGCCGGTCGGCCGCCAGAAAGCCGTAGTAGTTGCGCTCCTTGCTCAGCGCGGCCAGCAGCTCGCGCCCCCGCTGCTGACTGGCAGCATCGGGTTGTTCCAGCAAGGCACGGGCGCGCCAGTACTGCCAGCGCGGCGACGCGGCCAGTTCCTGCGGCAGCTGTGCCGTCCAGCGCAGGATGTCGTCCCATTTTCCAGTGCGCAGTCCCAGGCGAATGCGCCACTCCAGCAGATATTCGTCCTGGCCTTCGGGATCATGCCGCAGCAGCCAGGGCAGGGCGGCGCTGCCATCAGCCGCAATTCGCAGACGGCCGATCTCGCGCCGCACCATGCTGTTCTGGCCGGGGCTCAGCAGCTTCGCGCCGACTGCCCGCTCCCACAGCGCTTCGGCTCGGGCAGTATCGCGCCGCGCCAGCCGTTTGAGGGCGAACACCAGCACGTCTCCGGCCTGCAGACGCTGGCTGACCTCGCCAAAATGCGTGCGCAGCGTACGGGGATCGGCGGCGAGCTGCAGAGCTGCCTGAGCCTGTTGCTGCAGATCGCCTCGCAACTTGCTGGCGAGGTAGCGTGCCAGGCCGGACTGACCCTGTTCCAGGGCGAGCATCAGCCGGGACCAGATCAGCGGCTGGGTGTCGCGCTTGCTGCTGAGCCAGCGGGCGATGCCCGGATCGCACTGATCGGGCAGGCTGCGGCCGGTTAGCCAGACCCGCTCGGTCAGGTCCAGCGCAGCGGTGGTCTGGCCGCTGTGATGCAGCGCCTCGATATGCCAGCAGCGATAGGTAGTGCCAAAGCGATCCTCGTAATAGCGGAGATAGTCGCGCCAGCGATTCTGGAAGGCGAGGCTGGCAAGCCATACTTCACGGAGCTGGTCAGCGACCACCGAATCAGGGTAACGCGCAAAGAAGTCATCGACCTCGGCAAACGGCAGGGCGCGCAGGCGGGTGCGGAGATCAGCCAGCTCAAGATAGCGATAAAGCGGATAGTCGCGCAGCTGGCTCATCAGCTGGCGTGCTTCTGCAGTCTTGCCGGCACGGAACTGCTGCCGCGCTTTGGTGAACAGTTCGCGCTGCTGCAGCAGGGCGTCGGGCTCCTGCGGCAGCGCCGGCTGGGCTGGCATGCTCTTGGCCACCGCAACCGGTGCCAGGCACAGCAACACCCATAGCGCGGCTTTAATGCAACTCGTCATATCAGAGGTCCTGCGAAGAATCTCACGTTGCCCCCGGGACAGGGGGCGGGGGTTACAATGTCGCGCTGACGCCCGAGTTTAGCGAATGGAGAACGGCGTCCCAAGCTGTTACTGGAGTATTTTAATGTCCTTGCTACGTCTCAACGATGTATCCCTGCATTACGGAGAGCAGGTTCTGCTGGACCGCGTCTCGCTGCAGGTAGAGGCTGGCGAGCGCATCTGCCTGGTCGGCCGCAACGGCGTCGGCAAGTCGACGTTCATGCGGCTGATCGAGGGCGCCATCAAGCCGGACAGCGGCGACTGCTGGCACCAGCCGGGGCTGCGAGTGGCGCGTCTCGAGCAGGAGCCGCGCGCCAGCGGCGACCGCACCGTATATGACGAGGTGGCGGCCGGGCTGGCGGATGTGGCCGAGCTGCTGACCCGCTTTCATCGCCTGACGCATGCGCTCCATGATGAGAGTGCGATCCGTCAGCTGGAGGCCGTACAGCGCGAACTGGATGCGGCGGATGCGTGGCGTTACCAGCAGCGGATCGACACTGTGCTTTCGCGCCTTGGCCTGGATGGCGACGAATCGCTGGCGGCCCTGTCGGGCGGCTGGCTGCGGCGGGTGGCACTGGCGCGCGCGCTGGTGGTAGAGCCGCAGCTGCTGTTGCTCGATGAGCCTACCAACCACCTCGATATCGAAACCATCAGCTGGCTCGAAAGTGAGCTGCTGCAGTTCAACGGCGCGTTGTTGTTCATCACCCATGACCGGGCGCTGGCGCGGCGGCTGGCAACCCGCGTGATCGAGCTGGATCGCGGGCTGCTGCACAGCTATGAAGGCAGTTATGACAGTTATCTCACCCAGCGTGAGCATCGGCTGGAGATCGAGGAGCGCGAAAATGCGCTGTTCGACAAACGACTGGCCGAGGAAGAGCGCTGGATCCGGCAGGGCATTAAGGCGCGCCGCACGCGCAATGAGGGCCGGGTGCGGGCCCTGAAGCGGCTGCGTACTGAGCGGGCGCAGCGGCGCGAGCGCATCGGTGACGCCCGCTTCAGCCTCGAGGCCGCGGAACGTTCGGGCAAGCTTGTCGCGGAGCTCAGCGAGGTCAGCTACCGGATCGATGACAAGCTGCTGATCGATGAACTCGATCTGCTGGTGCAGCGTGGTGACCGCGTCGGCCTGATCGGCCCCAATGGCGTTGGCAAATCGACGCTGCTGCGCCTGATCCTGGGGGAGCTGGAGCCGACGGCGGGTACCATCCGGCGCGGCGAGCGGCTGGAAATCGCCTATTTTGACCAACTGCGCGATCAGCTTGATCTCGACGCCACTCTGGTCGACATCGTCGGCCACGGGCGCGATTTCATCGAGATCAATGGTGCCCGCAAGCACATCATCGGTTATCTCGAAGAGTTTCTGTTCCGGCCCGACCAGTCCCGCCGTTCGGCACGTTATCTCTCCGGTGGAGAGCGGGCCCGCCTGCAGCTGGCGCGGCTGTTCAGTCTGCCGGTCAATGTACTGGTGCTGGATGAGCCGACCAATGATCTCGACGTGGAGAGTCTGGAGCTGCTCGAGCAGCTATTGCTGGAGTTCGACGGCACCATCCTGCTGGTCAGCCACGACCGCGAGTTTCTCGATAACGTGGTGACCAGCTCGCTGGTATTTGCCGGCAACGGACGGGTGGAGGAGTACGTCGGGGGCTACAGCGACTGGCTGCGTCAGCGGCCGGCCGAGCCCGTGCCGGCAAAGAGCGCAGGCCGGCAGGCAGAGAGCAGTGCTGGCGATAAAGCGGCAGAGCCGAAGGCGGCCAGCGCACCTGCCAAACCGCGCAAGCTGAGCTATAAGGAGCAGCGTGAACTCGACGCGCTGCCGGCTGCCATCGAGCAGGCCGAGCAGCAGATCGCAGCGCTCAATGAGACCGCATCAGCAGCCGATTTCTACCAGCGACCCCAGGAAGAGGTGACAGCCACTCTGGAGCGGCTGGCGACGCTGCAATCGGAGCTGGACGAGCTCTACGAGCGCTGGCTGGTGCTCAGCGAGGGCTGAGGCTCAGGTGCCGACCCGAACCGCCAGCACGTCCATCTTGGCCCCGTGCAGGATGCCGTTCGCTGTCGAACCCATCAGCAGCAGGCCGAAGCCGTGACGACCGTGACTGCCGAGCACCACCAGATCGGTACCAAGTTCTTCGGCCAGCGCCTGAATCTCTTTTTCGGGGCTGCCGGTGACAAGATGCTGGTGTTCTGCAGCCACCCCGTACTTTTCACACAGGGTGCGCAGGTGCGACTCGGCCTGCTTCTGGATCTCGTCCTGGATGGCTGAGAAATCGATCGGAATATCACCGCCATAGGCAAAGCTCAGCGGCTCGATCACGTGCACCACATGCAGGTTGCTGGTGCCGTTCTGACCCGCGACTGCGGCAGCCCGAGCCATGACCTGCTCGGCTTCTGCGGTCAGGTCAACCGCGACCAGAATGGTGTTGTAGTTATTCATCGCATTCCTCGTCACATGTCCATGGATAGTGGGAAGCATTGCCTCTGGCAGATGCAGTCACCAGCGAGCGTTGGTGACAACATATGGCAGTCGCCACGATAGTGCCACAGCACAGACGATCAGAGCTATCGTCAGGTAGAGTCTGGTGCAGCACATTTCAACCGGGGATGAGGTAGATCAAAGATGGCGTGGATAGTGATAGTGCTGGGGGCGCTGCTGGTGATCGGGCCGATCTTCTGGATCATGCCGTCGGCGCGCGACCGGCGGCTGGCGGAGCTGCGCAGCACAGCGGCAAAGCTCGGGCTGGAGCTGGCCGATGTGGAGCTGCCCCAGACGCGGCGCCAGCGGGTGCGGCTGGAGGAGACGCAGCGGGGCATGCTTTACCGTGCGCCACTGCTGCAAAAGCCCGCTGTACCGGTGCCGCTGGTGCGCTGGGTGCGGGAAGCGCCCGACGCTCCCTGGGTCAGGGAGGGTGAGCCGCCGCTGGAGTGGTCGGCGCGGCTGGACGCAGTGCTGGAGCAGTTGCCCCGAAGCGTCTGCGCGTTCGAGCTGGGTGCGCGCGGCCCTGCAATCTACTGGCGTGAGCAGGGCAATGAAGAGACAGTGCGGCAGCTGGCGGCACTGCTCAAGCCGCTCGCCGCGGAGCTGCGCGGTCGCACGGATGCTGAGGAAGAGCCCTGAAAAGGTCTGCCTGAGCGCTTGATATTGAGGCTGTCGACCGTGCTAGTAACCACTGTTATAGTTGTCAGAACAACGATAACAGTGCGGCAGTGGTCGGCCCGCCGGAGATGTCATGTCGAATAGTTCATCACTTCAGTCAGTTGCAGTTTCGCCCTCGCAGGCGCCTTCATTTTCCGGCGGTTACAAGGCGTGGCTGCTGCTGTTGCTGGTACTGGTCTCGGCCTCAAGCTTTATGGACCGCATTATCATGGCCACGGTCGGGCAGGCGGTGAAGGAAGAGCTGCAGCTGAGCGACTTTCAGCTGGGGCTGCTTGGCGGCCTCGCATTCGCCGTGTTCTACACCGGGGTAGGTATCCCGATCGCCCGGCTCGCAGAGCGCTTCAGCCGGGTCAGGATCATCGCGATCTGCGTCATCGCATGGTCGGCGATGACGGCGCTGTGTGGGATGGCGCAGAACTTCTGGCAGTTGCTGCTCTGTCGCATGGGTGTCGGCATTGGCGAAGGCGGCTGTACGCCGGCGTCGCACTCACTGATCAGCGACCATTTTGCACGTGAGAAGCGTGCCTCCGCGCTGGCGCTGTTCGCACTGGGAGTGCCCATCGGCGCTGGCCTGGGGGCAGTCGTTGGCGGCTGGATTGTCGAGAACATCGGCTGGCGCGAAGCGTTTTATATTCTCGGTCTGCCCGGGGTTCTGCTCGGGCTGGTGGTGGTCGCGACGCTGCGCGAACCGCCTCGTGGACTGTCGGAGCCGCAGGCCGCCAGTGACGACGAGGTGCCTCCCTTCAGTACCGTTATTCGCCGGCTGCGGGAAAAAGTGACGTTCGGACGTCTCTGCATCGGTGTTGCCGTGGGCGCCTTCGCCACCTATGGCATTTCGATGTTCATTCCGATCTTTCTGATTCGCAACTACGGCGTGGATTACGCACAGGCCGGCATGCTGTTCGGGCTGATGAGCGGCATCGGTGCTTTCATCGGCAATGCTGCCGGTGGGTTTGTGGCCGATTGGGGCGGACGCCGCGATGCGCGCTGGTACGGCTGGGTACCGGGCTTCGGCTTTGCGCTGTCGGCACCGCTGTACGCAGCCGGCTTTCTGGTGCCGTCGCTGACGCTGGCGGTGGTACTGATCTTTATCGGCAACATTTTCGCGATGATGAACTACGCGCCGACTTTTGCCGTCGCCCAGAACCTGGTCGAGCCGCGCATGCGCGCTTCAGCCTCGGCGATTCTGCTGTTCATGATGAACATTATTGGCATGGGCGTGGGTCCGCTGTTTCTCGGTTTCATCAGCGATGTCTACGCAGCATCGGCATTTTCGCTGGGCGATTACGCTCAGCTCTGTCCCGGCGGTGTGGCTGCGCCCGACAGTGCGGCGGGGATTGGCGCTGCGTGTGCACAGGCCTCGACACTGGGGCTCAAATGGGCGGCAGTCACCTGTTCCCTTGCCTTTGTAGCGGCCTCGCTGACCTATTTTGCCGTAGCGCGCTCAGTGCGGCACGACATGAAAGCCTGACAGTACAGCTGCAGCCGCGAGGGGTTAGCCTCTGATCCTGATTGTTTTGCGGGTAATCAGAATGGCTTTCTCTGTGCTGCGCGCTTCCTTGTTCGGTATCTGAACGTTCGATCTGCTGAATAAAAAAGGGGCCCGGTGAGGCCCCTCTGCAGTAGCCGCCGTCGGCGGCTGTCGTTCGGCAATTACTCAGAAGTTCATGCCGAAGGTCACGCCGTACGTGCGCGGCGGCCGGATGTCGAGATACGCCAGCGAGGGATCGCCACCGAGAGCCAGCGGTGAGCTGAAGGGGAATTTGTTACCGCCGGTGTACACCTCTTCGTCGGTGAGGTTGCGGCCCCACAGGGTGAGATGCCAGCGGTCACTCTGATTAAGCGTCAGACTGGCATCCCAGGTGACATAGCTGTCCTGTTTGACGCTGTCGATAAAGTCCGGCGTCAGGAACTGCTCACTGGCGAACTGTGCAGAGACGTCGAACACCAGATCCATGCCAGCGTTGAGCGGGAAGATGCGCTGATAGCTGGCGGTACCGGACCAGTCGGGTGCACGCACCAGATCGTTGCCGGAGCAATCCACGAATTGCGAACCCGGCGAGTCGGGATCAGTTGGATTGAGCACCTGGGGCGTGCCCAGCTTACAGCCCGAATAGATGCCGTGACTCGCTGAGCGCGGGATGAAAGCGGTGTACTCAAACTCGTCGTACTCGCTGTTCATCCAGGTGGCGTTGAACGACAGTCGATCGTTCGCCGTGGCCTGCCAGATCAGGTCGACCTCGATACCGTGCAGCGTTGCGGCACCGGCGTTGGTAGTCAGCAGACCGGTGGAGCCAGTCTGTGTGGCGCCAAGGAAGCGTTCGTGCTTGTCGTCATACTCCCAGTAGAACAGTTCGAAGTTGGCTTGCAGCGAGTTGTTCAGGAACTGGTTCTTCGAGCCCAGCGTGAACGCTTTCATCTGTTCCGGCTCGTAGCTGTTGTCCGGGTGCGGAACGCTCGGGAAGAAACCGCCGGACTGATAGCCGGTTGCGATGGTCGCGTAGATCATGCTGTCGAGGCCGACATCCCACTCGGCACCAATTTTCCAGCTGACCTCTTCATCGACCCGCTTACCGTAGTTATCGTTGGTCGCGGTGATGAAACCAGCCATCGGGTTACGGGCAAGCTGAATGCCACGCTGACCCTTGTCGTCATGCGTGTAGCGCAGACCACCGATCAGGCGGAAGTCGTCGGTCAGGCTGTATCGCACCTCACCGAAAACGGCATGACTCTCAGTATCCAGCGTGACATCGTTGACGCTGTACTGGAACGGCCGCGAGATCATCTCGTAATGCTGGCTCTGCCGCTCTTTGAGGAAGAAATAGCCCGTCACCCACTCCAGCTGGTCGCCGATTTCGCCACTGAAGCGCAGCTCATAGGTTTGCTGCTCCGAGGTTTCGTCAGTATCGAAGTGGAAGCCACCGGTCCAGGTGAGCAGACGTGAGTCGAGATCGCGGTAGGCCGGGATGAAGGTCATCGTGGCCCAGTCCATCTCGTAGTTGATCTCGGCCGACACCGCCCAGATGGTGTTGTCGATGTAGCCGTTGTCCTCGATGGGGGTGAACCCCGGCGGCTGAATCGCCGATCGGCTGGGGCCGGTCCACGGGGCGCCCGGGATCGACTGGAAGTCGGAGGAGGGCACAGTGGCCTGCCCCATGCCATCAATCTCGGCCCATTCCGTGGTGACCGACACCGACAGCTTGTCGGTCGCTTCCCACAGACCGATCAGACGGAACGAATCGGTTTCCTGGTCGTTATAGCCGTCCGACAGATAGCCGTCCCGGCGGGTGATCTGCGTTGCAGCGCGCAACGCAAAAGTCTCGCTGACCGGCACGTCCACCGCTCCGCTGAACCGCCGCAGATCATAGTTGCCGAGGTCGACCGAGAAATTACCGCCGAAGGTGAACGACGGCATGTTGGTGATGAGGTTGATGGCGCCGCCTGAAGCGTTCTTTCCATACAGGGTGCCCTGAGGGCCTTTGAGCACCTCAACCCGTTGCAGGTCGAAGAAAATCGGTCCGATGGCAGAAGGACGACCGATCGGCACACCGTTTATATTCCAGGCAATGGCGGAAGATGCGTTGGCATCCACGCCAAGGCTGCCGACCCCGCGAATGAAGGCGCTCGTGTTGGCGCCACCGGAACTGATAGTCAGGCCAGGCACTGCAGTCTGCAGGTCAACGGCAGAAGCAACGCCCTGTCTTGAAAGCTGCTCGCCCGTAAAAACAGACATCGCCAGAGCGGTGTCCTGCGACGTTTCCATGCGGCGGCTTGCCGTGATAATCACCTCTTCGAGCCGGCCGGCCTGCGCCAGCACGTCGGGGGCGACGCCGACCATCACCGCCAGCATCGATGGGACGATCGGAAATTTTCTTTTCAACATCGTGTTTCTCCAGCTGCGCATTGGTTATCTATTTAACGAGCGTTATATATAGCTGCTTGGAATGGAACGCGTGTCGTTCAGTGTTGGGCTTAGCCCATCAAGTTACCTCCACAGTAAGTCAATGGAACCTGGACAACTTCATTGTGAGTTGTCATAACGTTGTTCAGACAATGGATGATGAAGTCTAACTCAGCAGATGTAAATAGCAGGTGCAGCTCCGACTCCAGGCTAGCCACCTGCGGTGTCACGCCGCTCAGGACAGTGTGCGCCGGCATGGTCAGGTCAAAGCGCTTCTGCCGCCGGTCTGCCTCGCAGCGCCGGCTGACAAGCAGTTCGCGGCGGGACAGCTTGCCGAGAACCAGCGCCGTGGTTGAGGCATCCCAGCCGAGGGCACGGGCAACGCCGATCTGAGTGATGCCAGGGTACTGGTCCACGATAAACAGGGCAGCGTACTGCGCGGCAGTGATGCCCCACGGCGCACAGCGGCGCTGCATCAGTCCGTCGGCGATCTGCAGGCTGCGCCTGATCAGAAAGCTGGGAAGGGCGAACAGCCGCTGGCTGTGCCACGCCGCTGCTGCTGGTTCGCGGCGCGGCAGCCAGGGAGGGGCAGCCTGAGTTTCGAAGGCGGCCAGCCGGCTGAGCAGCCGTGCCAGACGGTGCCGCTGGTCGCTGCCAAGTTCTGCTGTCAGCTGTTGTTGCAAGTCGCTGAACTGCGCCGCCAGCGTTCCAATAAGATCCTGTCCGGCTGGCTGCAGCGCGATCAGCTTGCGCCGGCGGTCGCTGCCATCCTGGCTGCGACTGCACCAGCCGGCTGCGACCAGGTTAGCGACGATCAGCGCGGCAGTCGATTTGTCGAAACCGCCTTCGCGGGCAAGTTCGATCTGAGAGCAGGGCGCGCAACCCGCGAGCAACCACAACAGTTCGGCCTGCGGTAGCGTGACGCCGGCCGTATCGATGGTCGCATGAAGCGCATGCACGATCTGATCGGAGCGCTTTAGCAGAAACGGCAGACGCGAATAGAGAAAGCGCAGCGGCGCCGGGTTAGCGTCGAGGCTGGACGCGTCGCGCGATAGGGGCTGCGTGAACGCCGACAGCTGATCTTTCGGGTCCGTCATCACACTACTTACGGCGCGGTGGGAGCTGCGGGTGATGCTTCAGAATTTGCGGCTCTTTCTTGGCCTGGGCGTAATCGCGATAAAGTGTTGGTGGTGCATCCGGTTGCGCCTGCAGAATCCTGACGGTGCCATGATCGGCGGCCCGCGCCCAGCTCTCTTCGTAACGATTGCGGAAGATGGGGCAGAATACCGAGCGCTGGATGAACCACTGGCCGTCCTCACGCACGTAGTCGACGTAGAAGAGCCCCCAGATCCACGAGGCGCTGACATCGCTGCCGGAGGCGCCGGGTGAGAGCCAGTGCGCAGTGGCACTCTGGCAGTCCTCACTCAGCTCGATCACGCAGTTGGTAGTGGTGTGCATGATGAACCAGCCCGGCAGTTCACGGGTGGCAGCGAATGCCTGGTAAAGACCGCGCACGCTTTCCACCCCGCGATACACGCCACTATCCGAGAACTCGACCGAGATTTCCGCCGATTTGGCAAACAGCTCATCGACAATGCGCTCAAAGTCCTGTTTGAGCAGGTAGTGGGTGTATCTGGACTGCAGCTCCTGGATGGCGAGTCGCGCCTCCAGTTGCGCCACTCGCTCAGCCAGCTTGTTTACCGTTTCGGTCAGATGGGTTTCGCTCATTCGCTCATCCTGAAAAGCTTTTCCAGAGGCAGGCTTCACCATTCGAATCGGCCGTTAGCAAGCACCGATTGAGGCACCCAGGTGCCATGGAAAGTAGACCGCACACGCACCGGCAGCTTGAGCAGCGCCACCGGGCCACGCTCGAAATCCCGCGCATCCAGTATGGCGATATCGCTGCGGTTCTGGTCAAGCCGGTTGACGATGGTCAGCAGATAGCCGTCGCCTTCGGGCGCATCGAGGGAGCGCGGCACAAATTGCGGCTCCTGACAGGCAGATGCCGGGCCCGGGTGCCAGATCGACAACGCACCGGTTTGCGGGTCGACCCGACCGATACCGCTGGTCCCGTCCTCCTTGCGACCACAGATCATGAAACCATAGTTGTAGGGCTTGCCCTGGAAGCGGTCATCGGTACGCGGCATTTCACCCGGCACCTGACAGATGACGCGACGCTCGTAATCGTCACGCCCGGCAGCCAGGTCGAAGCTCAGCCGGGTGAGTAGCGGCGGGCAGGGCTCACACGGCGAATTGTCGATGCTGGGGAAGAACGGGAAGCAGTTGCCGTCATAGAGCACGATGTCGAGATGCAGCTGCGATCCCTCATTGAAGGCGTTCATCATGTGGCCGGCGCTGCAGGCAGGGCCGCTGAACCACTGAATCTGGTCGGCGGTTCCCCGTCGCGGCATGACAGCGAAGTGCGCCTTTTCATTGGGGTACCAGCGATAGAAGGTCCCGCCTTCCTTGAGGTGGTTGAGATCGGTTATCAGTGGGAAAAAAGGGAAGATGACATGGGTGTCGGTCACCGCGAAATCATGCACTACGCCGGGATACGGTGCGTGGAACCAGACCTCGTGATCGACCTTGCCGTCGGCATTCATGATGTAGAACGCCATGTCGGTAGTGCCATCGCCACGCGCCTGATGCGAATAGGTCAGCAGTTCGTTGCGATGCCAGTCGATCTTGGGATGGGCTGACAGCGCCTGTGCGGTGACGGCTCCCTCGAAGTCCCAGGGCCCAATGGTGTCGAGCGTAACCGGATCGCACTGATAGGGCAGGTCATCCTCTTTCAGCACCAGCAGCTTGCCGCCATGGTAGATAGCGTTGGTGTTCGCCGTGCCCATGGAGACATCGCGTACGCTGGGGTCACTGGTATAACGATTGCGATAGCGACCGAACAGCGAGCGGCGCGCCTGCTCCTGCAGCTCAAAGCGCCGGGTGCGTACCCAGCGGCTACGGTAGTCGACATGGCCATTGTCAAAATGAATGCGGTGCACCATGCCTTCGCCATCAATGAAGATGTCTTCACCGGTCATCGGCGGGTACTGGCGGTCGGGGCCGGCGCGGTACCAGGTACCGTTGAGGTCGGCAGGAATGGCACCTTCGATCAGCTCCAGGCCGCGAATGTCTGATTCAACCCGCAGCGGTGCACCCCAGCCGCGGTACAGCGGAATATCGGGAAAGACAATTTCCATGGGTTCTCCTCGTAAGCAATCGGCCGCTAGCGCTAAAATACAACGACGTCTGCCGATATTAGTCCCGATCAACTCCATGCTTCAACATCATTAACGCGATTTAACGCGTAGGCATCAAAGAAGAGGGGCGACCGTGCGGGCATAGGCGGGCGGCTACCCAGCAGAGCAGGCAAGCTCAGCGGCGCGGAAGGGCAGGTACTGAGGCGGAGACTGTCTCGAGAGCCGCGTCAGGGCAGCCCGAGACCGTCGCGGAGTAATAAATAGAAGGGAGATTAATGGGCGAGCGGTTTGGAGTCAGGCAGCGGCGCCGTCTGCTCCTCCGGTGTGGGCCGGCTGGCGCTGGCTGCGACAGGCTCGGCCTGTGCAGCATGCCTCAGCCGCAGGCGTAGTTCAGTGGCGCGACGGGCCTGCTGCACATTGTCCCGCATCTGCCGGATCTCAGCGGCCGGCACCCACCCGTCGCGTTCAATCTGAGACAACAGTCGCAGTGCTTCGGTCAGCAGCAGCCGGGCACGCGACAAGGCAGCCTCGTTTTCGCTGAGGTCACTGGCGGGTGTCTGCGGGACGGCGGTGGTATTGCGGGCCTCCTGCTCCTGATACTCGGACAACAGACGCTCCAGTTCCGCATCCTGCGGAGCCAGCGCATGCGCTTCCTCCAGCGTACGGATTGCCAGTTGCAGCAGGACGCGGCCAATGGCTGCGTTGCCGGTATGGTAATGACATGCCTGTGCCACCAGATGAATATGTTCGGCCGAGCGCCGCAGCTGCACCGCTCGCTGGAGGCCCAGCAAGCGCTTGCGTCGCTGCCGGAACAGGCTGCTGACAGCAATGGCTGCCAGCGCAGCGATCACAAAGCTCACGGCGACCAGCCCGATCAGTGTGAGCATATTCGAATCCATACCGTACCCCTTTGTCCCTGATGGTGGGACTTCAGTCTAACAAGTTCGTCAGGGCGGAAGTGGGGAGATCGGCCCGTTTTGAGCGTCGGCTAGCGCTCAAAAGCAGGGCTTGAACACCCTTTTGCCACCGGAACGCCGGGCCGGAGCCGCGCCGGGCCCGACTTGACCACCCATCGGTGAGGACTTATATATGTCGCCTCTTCGCCGGCGGAGGCCGGCCAAATGCGCAGGTTGCGCCAACAGAAGGTGAGAATGGGCAAATCGCTGGTTATCGTCGAGTCACCCGCCAAGGCCAAGACGATCAACAAATTTCTAGGCAAGGATTATATCGTCAAGTCGAGTATCGGCCACATTCGGGATCTGCCAACCAGTGGCCAGGCCCGCGAAGTCGATACCCGTGAGCGCGCCAAAATTGCTGCGGAGACCCGCAAGCTGGCACCCGCTGAGAAAGAGGCGCGGCGGCGTCAGCGTGCCCGTGAGCAGCTGATCAACCGCATGGGCGTTGACCCCGAGAACGGCTGGCAGGCCGAATATGAAATCCTGCCGGGCAAGGAGAAGGTCGTCGCCGAACTGCGCAAACTCGCCGCCGAAGCCGACAACGTCTATCTCGCGACCGACCTTGACCGCGAAGGGGAGGCCATTGCCTGGCACCTGCGGGAAGCCATTGGCGGTGACGAAAGCCGCTATCGGCGCGTGGTGTTCAACGAGATTACGCGCAACGCCATCAAAGAAGCCTTCGAAAACCCGATGTCGCTGGACATTGACAAGGTCAATGCCCAGCAGGCGCGGCGCTTCCTGGACCGGGTGGTCGGGTACATGGTGTCGCCGCTGCTGTGGGCCAAGATCGCCCGCGGTCTCTCGGCAGGCCGGGTGCAATCGGTGGCCGTGCGGCTGATTGTCGAGCGCGAGCGCGAGATCCGCGCCTTTGTGCCCGAAGAGTTCTGGCAGATTCACGCCGATGTGAGTGGTGCCAAAGGGCAGCTGCGGCTTGAGGTCAAGCGCCAGGGCGAGCAGACGTTCCGCCCGGTCAGCGAAGCGGAAGCAAAAGCGGCGCAGGCGCTGCTGCAGCAGGCCAGCTATGTCGTCACCGAGCGTGAGGACAAGCCCACGCAGACCAGGCCCGGCGCGCCGTTCATCACCTCAACCCTGCAGCAGGCCGCCAGCACGCGGCTGGGCTTTGGCGTCAAGAAGACCATGACGCTGGCGCAGCGGCTTTACGAAGCGGGTTACATCACCTACATGCGTACCGATTCGACCAACCTCAGCGCTGAGGCAGTCGAGGGTGTGCGCGAATTCATCGGCGAGGAGTTTGGCGAACGTTACCTGCCTGAGGCGCCGAACCGCTACGGCAGCAAAGAGGGGGCCCAGGAAGCCCACGAGGCCATCCGGCCTTCGGATGTACGGGTGCGCCCGGATGCTCTTGCAAGTATGGAGCGCGACGCCGTACGCCTCTACGAACTGATCTGGCGCCAGTTCGTCGCCTGTCAGATGACGCCGGCACAGTTCACTTCGACCTCTATCGTGGTCCAGGCTGGCGATTTCGAGCTGCGGACCCGGGGCCGCGTGATCCGGTTCGACGGCTTTACGCGCGTACTGCCGCTGCTCTCGAAAAAAGACGAAGACGTCGAACTGCCCGATATTCGCAAAGGCGAGACATTGCAGCTGCTGAAGCTCGAGCCGAGCCAGCACTTCACCAAGCCGGCGCCCCGCTACACCGAGGCGTCGCTGGTCAAGGAGCTCGAAAAGCGCGGTATCGGCCGCCCCTCGACCTATGCTTCGATTATTTCGACCATTCAGGAGCGGGGTTACGTACGGGTCGAGAACCGCCGCTTCTACGCCGAGAAAATGGGCGATATCGTCACCAACCGGCTGGTTGAGAGCTTCAGCGATCTGCTCGATTACGGGTTTACGGCCAACATGGAAGCTGCGCTCGACGAAGTTGCCAGTGGCCGCAAGAACTGGAAACAGCTGCTGGACGACTTCTATGCCGACTTCAGCGTCAAGCTGGAAAAAGCGCAGAGCAGCAACGGCAGCATGCGGGAAAATCAGCCGACGGCGACGGATATTCCCTGTCCGGATTGCGGCCGGCCGATGCAGATCCGGACCGCCAGCACCGGCGTTTTCCTGGGCTGTTCAGGCTATGCTCTGCCGCCCAAGGAGCGCTGCAAGGCCACCATCAACCTGATTCCGGGCGATGAGGTGGTGCAGGTCGACAGTGGCGACGATGGCGAGCGCGAATCGCTGCTGCTGCGCAGCAAACACCGCTGCCAGCTTTGTAACACCGCCATGGACAGCTACCTGATCGATGAGCGCCGCAAGCTGCATGTCTGCGGCAATAACCCGGATTGCCCGGGTTATCAGGTGGAAGAGGGACAGTTCAAGCTCAAGGGCTATGACGGTCCGGTCATTGAGTGCGACAAGTGCGGCGCCGAAATGCAGCTCAAAACGGGGCGCTTTGGCAAATACTTCGGCTGTACCGGCGATGGCTGCAAGAACACGCGCAAACTGCTGCGCAGTGGCCAGCCGGCACCGCCCAAGATGGATCCGGTGCCGATGCCTGAGCTGCGGTGCGAAAAGGTTGATGATCATTACGTGCTGCGGGATGGCGCATCGGGCCTGTTCCTTGCGGCCAGCGGCTTCCCTCGTAATCGCGAAACCCGGGCTCCGCTGGTGGCTGAGCTGCTGCCCCACCGTGACGAGATCGACCCCAAGTATGCCTATCTGCTGGAAGCGCCGACCGAGGATCCGCAGGGCAACAAGACTGTAGTGCGGTTCAGCCGCAAGAGCCAGGAGCAGTACGTCCAGTCCGAGATCAATGGCAAACCTACGGGCTGGCGTGCGGTCTACCGTAATGGCAAGTGGGTAGCTTCGAGTAAGGACTGACTGTCGCCCTTGCCGGGGAGTCCAGATGAGCGGGCGCGTGCACCAGAAGCTTTACTTCAGCAAGCTGCTGCTGGAGCGCGCGCGCGTTGAATCCGGGCAGGTACAGCTAGCCCTGCTGGAAGGCGCGGTGATGCATCTTGCGGTGGCCTATCGCTGCCATGTCGCGGCAATTGCAGCGCAATATGACCAGCTGCTGCAGTCCGGCGAGCATGCGATCGAGCTGACGCAACGTCTGGTCCAGCAGGGTGTCGACGCTGCCGAGCTGAACGAACTGGCCACGCTCGAGAAAAAAGCGTGGGCCGGCGATCTGTTGCGGCTGGCTGCAGCAACTGTGGCTCCTGCAGATCCGGACGAAGAGAGACGTCCCCCCACCTCGTCGGTGGGCATCGCCGTGCTCCAGCTGGACGCCCAGTCGCCGGCGGCCGATCCTCAGCACCATATCCAGCAACTTTCAGAGTGGCATGCAGATTTTTCTGAGCTGGTGGCAGCCCAGCATGCGTCTTTACAGGAGTGGTAAACAGGAGTGGTAATGCGCTCCTGTTCCTTACCAGACCATAGTCCGTCCGCGCTTGTCGGTCGGTGCGCGCTCAGCGGCAGCTACTTCGGCCTCAGTGGCCTTTTTATTTACGAACTCAGCGGTGGCAGCCCCCTGGTCGCGCAGTGATGGCCCGCCGGGAGCCTGAATCGTGGCGGCGATAATGACGACAGCCGGAGTAGCTTCAGCCTTATTCGCCTCACTCCCCGAGGCGACGCCGCTCAATGGGAGAATAATGAGCGCGGCGGCAACTGCAACACGGACCGCCATCTGCCGGGTATTTCTGAGCGCCATATTTTTGTGATTCTGGCCGTTATGCATATCCGCTCCCTGGCGCTGGTTGAAGAAAGTACGGGGCTTTCAGTAGCGAAATACTTTCAATAGCCGTGCCACATTGCGGGACAAAATCACTTCTTATAAATCAGGCACTTACAGCGGATACTCAGCAATTGGCCATTGCAAAATGCAAGACTGGGCATTTACTGCACGTCAATCTGCAAGATAATTTGGGTGATGAGCTGGAACTTTCCCCAAATTGAGCGCCACGTTGCCGGGCCCGGCAACTGTGCGCGTTGTGTGGTGAGCGGCGGCCTGGAAGGGGCCGAAAACGGCTGAGTCGCAGTCGGCGACCCAGCCGGATGCAGCAAAAGCGGCGTCAGGGTCCGCTCCCGGTAATCAGGGCAGCAGCGGACGCAGCCAGCGTTCGGCTTCCTCGATACTCCACCCTTTGCGACGGGCATAATCGTTGAGCTGGCTCTCGTCGATGGCGCCGATGCCGAAATAACGTGCCTCGGGGTGGGAGAAGTACCAGCCCGAGACTGCGGCGGCCGGGTACATCGCCAGGCTATCCGTGAGCTCCATCCCGGTCGTCCGCGTTACATCGAGCAGTTCCCACAGCGTGCGCTTCTCAGTGTGGTCGGGACAGGCCGGATAACCGGGCGCGGGGCGGATGCCGCGATACTGTTCGGCAATCAGTGCCTCGTTGTCGAGCTGCTCGTCAGCTGCATAACCCCAGAACTCTCTGCGGACCCGCAGGTGGAGGTGCTCAGCGAACGCTTCCGCCAGCCGGTCCGCCAGTGCCTTCAGCAGGATAGCGTTGTAGTCGTCATGCGCCGCCTTAAATCGCTGCAGATGCGGTTCGATGCCCAGGCCTGCGGTGACGGCGAATGCACCGACGTAGTCTGCGCCGGTCGGGGCAACGAAGTCACTCAGTGCAAGCTGTGGCTTGCCGCCTGGTTTTGGCTTCTGCTGCCGCAGATGGTGGAGCGTACAGCGCGGCTGCTGGCGCTGCTCGTCGTGGAACAGCTGGATATCATCGCCGCGGCTGTTGGCTGGGAAGAAGCCGATCACACCGTTGGCTTGCAGCCACTGTTCCTCGATGATCTGCGCCAGCATGCGCTGGGCGTCGGCGAACAGTTTGCTCGCTTCACTCCCGACCACCTCATCGTCGAGGATGCCGGGGTACCGGCCGTGCAGTTCCCAGGTGGCAAAAAACGGTGTCCAGTCGATACAGTCGGCCAGCGCCCGCAGGTCGTAGTTGCGGAACTCCCGCACGCCGAGGAACGCCGGGCGCGGCGGCACGTAATTCGCCCAGTCGATGGCAGGCGTGCGGGTCCGTGCCTGCTCAATGGAGAGCAGAGGATCGCGCGGACGGCGGTTACGATGCTGCTCACGTTTGCGCTCCATCTCACCAGTTACGCGCGCCAGGAAGGCCGCGCGCTGGTCAACAGATACCAGTGACTGGGCCACACCCACTGCACGTGATGCATCTTTTACATAAACCACGGGACCCTCGTAGGCGGGATCGATTTTGACCGCGGTATGGATGGGTGAAGTGGTGGCGCCGCCGATCAGAAGCGGCAGCTCCATGCCTTGCCGCTGCATTTCGCTGGCTACATGCACCATCTCATCGAGCGACGGCGTAATCAGACCTGACAGGCCGATCATGGCCGCCCCCTCGCGCACGGCGGTCTCGAGAATCTTCTCGCAAGGCACCATCACGCCGAGGTCAATGACCTCGAAGTTGTTGCACTGCAGCACCACGCCGACGATGTTCTTGCCGATGTCATGTACGTCGCCTTTGACAGTGGCCATGACCACCTTGCCGTTGCTCTGCCGGGTGCCGTCGGCCTCCGCTTCGATAAATGGAATCAGATAGGCGACTGCGCGCTTCATGACGCGCGCCGACTTCACCACCTGCGGCAGGAACATCTTGCCGGCGCCGAACAGGTCACCAACCCGGTTCATGCCATCCATCAGCGGGCCTTCGATGACGTCGAGGGGGCGGACGGCCTGTAGCCGGGCTTCTTCCGTATCAGCTTCGATGAACTCGTCAATCCCCTGCACCAGCGCGTGGGCGATCCGCTCGTTGACCGGACGCTGGCGCCAGCTAGTGTCCTGTTTGCTGACTGCCTGCTGCCCCGCGCCGCGATAGCGCTCGGCCAGGTCCAGCAACCGTTCGGTGCCATCTTCACGACGGTTGAGCACCACGTCTTCAACAGCTTCGCGCAGCTCCGCGGGAATATCCTCGTAGATTGCCAGCTGGCCGGCATTGACGATGGCCATGTTGAGGCCGGCGCGGATGGCGTGATAGAGGAAGACGGAGTGAATGGCCTCCCGCACTACATCGTTGCCGCGAAATGAGAACGATACGTTGGAGAGTCCGCCCGACACCATGGCGTGTGGCAGGCGCTGCCGGATAAGCCGGGTGGCTTCGATGAAGTCCACCGCATAGTTGTTGTGCTCGGCGATGCCGGTCGCAATGGCGAAGATGTTAGGGTCGAAGATGATGTCTTCCGGTGGAAAGCCGATGTCGGTCAGCAGCCGGTAACTGCGTTCGCAGATCTCGAACTTGCGCTCGACGGTATCCGCCTGGCCTTGCTCGTCAAACGCCATCACCACGACGGCCGCGCCATAGCAGCGCACCAGACGCGCATGCTGCAGGAAGATTTCCTCGCCTTCCTTGAGGCTGATCGAGTTGACCACGGCCTTGCCCTGGACGCACTTGAGGCCGGCTTCGATGACGCTCCATCTGGAAGAGTCGATCATGACGGGTACGCGGGCAATGTCGGGTTCGGCGGCGATCAGTCGCAGAAAGCGCTGCATCGCCGCTTCCGAATCAAGCATCCCCTCGTCCATATTGATGTCGATGATCTGCGCACCGTTATCAACCTGCTGGCGAGCCACTTCGAGCGCGGCGTTGTAGTCGTTCGCTTCGATCAGCTTGCGGAATCGCGCCGAGCCGGTGACGTTGGTGCGCTCGCCAACGTTCACGAACAGCGAATCCGCATCGATGGTGGTCGCTTCCAGACCCGACAGGCGGCACGCGACCGGCCGTTCCGGAATGAGTCGCGGCGCCTGCGGCGCCAGCGCCGCGCGAATGGCGGAGATGTGGGCGGGCGTGGTGCCGCAGCAGCCGCCGGCGAAGTTGAGCCAGCCGCGCTCAGCAAATTCGGAGAGCAGCGCAGCGGTCTGCTCCGGCGTTTCGTCGTAGCCGCCGAACGCATTGGGCAGGCCGGCATTGGGGTGGGCGCTGACATGGCAGTCGGCCAGCCGCGACAGCTCCTCGATGTGCGGTCGCATTTCGCGCGCGCCAAGCGCGCAGTTAAGACCGATGGCGATCGGCTCGGCGTGGCGTACCGAGTTCCAGAACGCTTCGACTGTCTGGCCCGACAGCGTGCGCCCCGAGGCATCGGTAATGGTGCCGGAGATCATCACTTCGAAATCAAGCGGATAGCGCTCGCGCAAGCAGTCGATGGCGAACAGGGCCGCCTTGGCATTGAGCGTGTCGAAGATGGTCTCGACCATAAGGATATCGGCGCCGCCGGCCAGCAGCGCATCGGCCGCCTGGCTGTAGGTGGCGACCAGTTCGTCGAAATCGACGTTGCGGAAGCCCGGATCGTTGACGTCTGGCGACAGCGAGCAGGTACGGCTGGTCGGACCAAGCACCCCGATAACGAAACGCGGCCCACCGTGTTGTGCAGTGCAGGCGTCGCAGGCCGCGCGAGCCAGACGGGCACTTTCGTAGTTGATTTCGTAGACCAGGTGGCTCATGCCGTAATCAGCCAGCGAAATCGCATTGGAGTTGAACGTGTTGGTCTCGATGCAGTCGGCGCCGGCGGCGAGATACTGCGTGTGGATATCGCTGATCAGCTGCGGCTGGGTCAGGGTCAGCAGATCGTTGTTGCCGCGCAGGTCGCGGTCCCAGTCGGCGAACCGCTCGCCACGAAAATCGGCTTCGGTCAGTTTGAGACTCTGGATCATGGTGCCCATGGCGCCATCGAGAAAGACGATGCGCTGGCTCAGCAGTTCGCTGAGTTCGAGCAGCCGGGCGCTCCGTTGCCGTTGCAATGGAGCAAGGCTGGCCTGGTCGACCGGCTGCATGGAAGCGGCCTGAACCTGGGCAGAGGTTGAGGGAGCTGGGGCTGGGCGGCCGTGGTTACACATGATCGAACTCCGGTTATCGAAGGCTCAGGAGGCGAGGGCAGTCTGCAGCGGGCGCAGGCCAAGGGCGTGGCAGGCGGCGTAGCTCAGTTCTGCGCGGTTGAGCGTGTAGAAATGAAAGTGGCTGATGCCGTGCTGCTGCAGTTCACGCACTTGCTCGACGACGATGGCGGCGGCGATCAGCTCGTGAGTGGCGGGGTCGTCCTCCAGCCCATCGAAATGGCTGGCCAGCCATGCGGGCAGCGCTGCGCCGCAGCGCGCAGCAAAGCGGCGCAGCTGCGAGAAGTTGACGATCGGCAGAATGCCGGCCACCAGCTCACCCTCGATGCCCGCCGCAGCGCACTGGTCGCGGAAGCGCAGGAAGCGCGCGTTATCGAAGCAGAACTGGGTGATAGCGCGGGTGGCGCCGGCATCGAACTTGGCCTTGAGATTGTCGAGATCGAACGCCGCGCTGGGCGCTTCCGGATGCACCTCGGGGTAGGCGGCCACACTGATATCGAAATCGGCAACCCGACGCAGACCGGCCACCAGATCGGCGGCATAGGCGAAACCGTCCGGATGCGGCTGATACTGCTCTCCCGGCTGTGGATCGCCGCGCAGCGCGACGATATGGCGGATACCTGCATCCCACCACGCTTGTGCCTGAGCCAGAACGGCGGCGCGCGGTGCACCGGCGCAGGTGAGATGCGCTGCCACTGCGATGCCGGTGGTGGCGCGGAGCTGCGCCAGTGCCTGTGAAGTGCGATCGCGAGCACTGCCGCCGGCACCGTAGGTGACCGAGAAGAAACGAGGCGCCAGCTCCGCCAGCCGCGCCGCCGCCGCATTCATCGCCGCACCGGCAGTGTCACTGGCGGGCGGAAAGAATTCGAAGGAGATCTGCGGTACGGAATCGGCTGATCCCGTCGGCGACAGATTGCGCTGGATGTCGATACCCATGCTTAAGCTCCACTGGCAGGCTGCGAAAGGAGGCTATCCTAAAGAATATAAATAAATTTGGATAGAGCTATATAAAAATAAGTCGATCGGTTAGAGTCCTCCCACAAGGTCCCACCATCGCGGACAGTCGACATCAGGTGGCCTGCTGGCGCGGCGCAGACCCCTTTTGCCTTTGTGAGACGCGCCGAAACGCACAAGCAAAAGGCACGCGAAAGACGTCGCGCAAGCCGGACCGCCAGCGCGCAGCGGGGAAGCGGAGTGAGAAAAGAGAAGAAAGCCGGGCGGCGGGTTGGCCCGCAGGAAAGGGGCCACGCCGGAATGGCGCGGCCGGGGTGGCGGCTAATGGTGCGTCAGAGCATTTCTTGTGAGCGCATGAACAGGTAGGCGGCGATCGACTTGATGGTCACTGGATCGAGTCTGTCGAACCAGGCCGGACAAGTACCTTTGCGCCCGTGGGCAATCACATCCCGGATCTCGTCGCGACTGTCGCCATACAGCCAGATATCATCAGTCAGATCGGGACCGCCGAACGGCTTGAAGCCCGTCCCATCCTCGCCGTGGCATTCGATGCAGATGGCCGCCACCTCCTGCGCGCGCGTAACGGCAGTTGCATCGGCGGGCCAGCCGGCAAGATCCAATACCCAGTCCACCAGGTCGTCGATCTGCTGATCGCTGAAGCCGAGGTTGCTGTAAGCAGGCATTTCGGAATAGCGGGTATCGGGGCACGCGCCATACTGTTTTACATCGTCCGGACACTCAGTGTCGCGGATGCCGAACAGGATGGTCTGCATGATCTGATGTACCGGCTCGACAGTCGTGACCTCAAACCCGGTCACGCCCCAGATCCACTCGTGATCCACAAGATTGGGTATCCCGTGAGTACCCTCGAGCGTTTCACCATGACAGCTGCTGCAGTGCTGTGCCAGCGCGGGCTCAGCCAGCTCCACCATGCGCTCCAGCAGTGCCGGATCAGCCTCAATCATCGTTGGCGAGGCGACCAGCAGACGCTGGTCCAGTGCCGGTTGCGCGAGCACGGCGGCTGCAGATGACAGCAGGGCAGCCAGGATCAGTGAGCGAGTCATGACATCTCCTTGGTCAGGCAATCCATGGTTGTCGGACAATGCTATACCGCAGTGGTGGCAAACGGCGGGAGGATTGGGGTCACGTTGCGCCAGATCAATTTTCTGCAGCGCAGATCACCCGATTCCGGCCTGCTGCCTTGGCGAGATAAAGTGCGCGGTCCGCGGCCCGCATCAGGCTCGCTTCGTCCGACGCGCAGGGTGGTGAGGTCGCGATTCCCGCGCTCACGGTGAAGCGTGCGGCCGGGGCTTCGGGCAGTTCGATAGCTTCTACCCGGCAGCGCAGCCGCTCCACGATGTGCGCCGCAGCCATCGCATCGGTGGCCGGTAACAGCAGGCAGAACTCCTCTCCGCCTATGCGACCCAGCGAGTCATTCCGCCGCAGGCCGCTGCGAACGGTTTCGGTGAAGGCGATCAGGGCGAGATCGCCGATGTGATGCCCATGGGTGTCGTTCAGTCGCTTGAAGTGGTCGAGATCGAGCAACACCAGTGTCAGTGGCTGCCGGGCGCTGCGCTGATGGTCTATCTCCAGGTCCAGAGCGCGACGGTTGAGTGCGCCAGTCAGCGGGTCATGGTTGGCAGCATAGTGCAGATGGAGGCTCAGACGTCGGTGGGTGAGTGCGGCAAAGCCGAATAGCACGGCGACGATCATCAGCAGGGCGTTGAGGTAGAGCGCGTTGAAGGCGGCTGGTGCGTCCAGATAGTCGGCAGCACCAGTCGGAATGAGGCGCACACTGGCGAGCAAGGCGTAGAAGCTCACCTGAACCGCCAGGAGCCCGGCCAGCAGTCGTTGCAGCCAGCGGCTGCCGGGCGTGGTGTGGCGCCACAGCAGCGTCGCCATGACGACGCAGACGCTGAGCATGTAGATGGCGATGATGATGACCCGAAGGCGAAAACTGGGTACCACATACACCAGCACCAGGAACAGTGCGGCGATAAGGGCAGCGAGTGTGCCGGCGGGCCAGTGCCAGTGATCGCGCCGGCAATAGATGGCAGTCCCATTTACCAGCCACGCGCCGCCGGCCACGATCAGGGCGTTGCTGGCAATCACCGTGAGCGGTATCGGCAGCTGGCCGCGCAGCGCACTCAGAATGAGTCCGCCGGTGATGGCGGCGTAGCCGGCAGCCCAGTAGCGGGTGTAGCGTTCGGAACGCGCACTCAGCCAGAGCAGCACGGCGGCGGCGCTGCTGAACAGCAGCACCAGCGCAGTGGCCACTTGCAGCGTGGGAGTGTGGAGCTGACTGATGAGCTGAGGCATGGGTCGCCGGTCGCGTTCCGAGCTACCGGGTGGCCGCTCTGGGGGCGAAAGTATAGCCAGCGGATGGGTAAATGTGCGGGAAAGGGGCGGGTTTTCCTGCTATTGCTCGGGCCGCGTGATGCGGCGCGCCAGTGCATAAAAATGGGTGCGTTCGGCCTCATCGAGGGGGTGGAGGATATCGTCCTGCAGGGCTCGCACGACAGGCAGCAGGGCGGCATACATTCGTCTGCCCTCAGCAGTGAGGCTGAGCTCCCGGGCGCGGCGGTCGCGCTCGCTGACGACGCGCAGTACCCAGCCTTTCTGTTCCAGCCGCTGGATGACGCCGCCGATGGTGGCGCGGTCGTAGCCGATGAGCTCCGCAATGCGGGCCTGGTCGGATCCCGGATGGGCGTGAATGGCATCGAGCGCGGCGAACTGCACCGAAGTCAGATCGAAGCCTGCAGCCTGGGTGCGCTGGACGAAGACCTGGGTAGCATGCTGATGCAGGCGGCGGATCAGGTGCCCCGCCATGTCGAGTGATTCCATGGTTTCGCTCTGTCTGTTCTGAATGCAGTCGAAGGCTGGCCGGATATCCTGAGCCGGGCCGCGCTGTCCAATTAATATGTACGCATACTACCTTGACGGCAATTAGTAAGTGTAATTATTATCCCGCCATCGCGTCGGCGGTCCTGCCATGGCGCGGCACGCGCAACCCAAGGGGAGATCCACATGCAGTTCTACAAAGATGGTTTCCGGGGCGGCAGCCCCGACATCAAGCCGGCCGCACCGAACCGGCGCAATCGTGGCGTCAATGAGCCGCTGCCCGAGAAAGTGGACGTACTGATTGTCGGCACCGGACCGGCGGGCCTGTGCCTGGCGGCGCAGCTGTCGCAGTTTCCCGAAATCGACACAATGATCATCGAGCGCATGCCGGCCAATATCATCAAGGGCAAGGCAGACGGCATCAACACGCGCAGCATGGAAATGTTCCAGGCGTTTGGCTTTGCCGAGAAGGTCAAGCGCGAGACCTACTGGGTCAACCAGACCGCGTTCTGGATGCCCGATCCGGCCAGTCCCGGCAACATCAAGCGTGTGGGCCAGGTCCAGGACGTGGCCGACGACAGTTCGGAAATGCCGCATATCCTGATCAACCAGGCACGGCTGCACGAGCTGTTCCTGGAGGTGATGAAGGATTCCCCTTCGCGGCTGGAGCCTGATTACGGCTGGGAGCTGGTCGACGTAAAGGTGGATCACTCCACTGACGACTACCCGGTAACAGTCACCATCAAGGACGCCAACGGCCTCAACTGGTGGGCGACGCGGACGATCCGTGCGCAGTATGTGGTCGGCTGCGACGGCGCTCACTCCGCAGTACGCAAGGCCATCGGCGGCACGCTGCATGGCGACAAGGCGCATCAGGCCTGGGGCGTGATGGACGTGCTGGCCAACACCGACTTCCCGGACGTGCGCCGCAAGTGCGTGATCTCCTCCAGCGGCGAAGGCAATATGCTGATTCTGCCGCGGGAAGGCGGCTATCTGTTCCGCATGTATGTGGAGCTGAACAAACTGCGCCCCGACGAGCGCATCTCTCCCGCCGACATGACCTCGGATGCTCTGATCGCGGCGGCCAACCGCATCATTCGACCGTACTCGCTCGACGTTAAAGATGTTGTGTGGTGGTCGGTATACGAGATCGGTCACAGCATTACCGACCGGTTTGACGACGTGCCCGAAGGCGAAGACCGCCACCCCCGGGTGTTTACCGCCGGTGATGCCTGTCATACGCACTCGCCCAAAGCGGGTCAGGGCATGAACGTGTCGATGCAGGACACTTTTAACCTGGGCTGGAAGCTGGTCCACGTGCTGCAGGGACGTGCTGATGCAAGCCTGCTGCGCACTTATTCGAAAGAGCGTCATCTCGAAGCCAGGCGGCTGGTCGACACCGACCACGAGTGGGCGCGCATCATGTCAGCCCCGCCCACCCCGGAAGAGCGGGAAGGGAAGGTGGAGCCGCGCATCATCCGGCAGTTCAAGGAAAACCTGGAATTCACGGGGGGGCTGGCCGTCCATTACGTACCCTCACGCATTGTTGCCAGCGACACGTGGCAGTCGCTGGCCACGGGGCAAGTGATCGGCAAGCGCTTCCATTCTGCACCGGTGGTGCGGCTGTCCGACGCCAAGCAGATGCATCTGGGGCATATTCACCAGGCTGACGCGCGCTGGCGCATCTACGCCTTCGCCGGCAAAGCGGATACCACAGCACCGGGCTCGGCTATTCACCGTCTGGCCGACTGGCTGGAGCAGGATCCGGCCTCGCCGGTGGTGCGTCACACCCGGGCGGGTGAGGACATCGACGCGGTGATCGACTTCCGCGCCGTGTTCCAGCAGACCTTCGACCAGCTCGAGTACGAAACCGTACCCTCGCTGCTCAAGCCGAAGACCGGCAAGCTGGGCCTGCAGGACCATGGCAAGGTGTTCTGTGTTGACCACAAGGGCCTCGGTGACATCTTCGACATGCGTGGGATCGACCGCGAGCGCGGCTGCATGATCGTGGTCCGTCCGGATCAGTACGTGGCGCACGTGCTGCCGCTCGACGCGTTCCAGGAGCTGTCGGCGTTCTTCGCTGACATTCTGCTGCCCGCCGGCAAGTAAGCACCGCAATGGCCGCGTGACCACTACCTGGTGGCTGCGGCGACCACGCAAGCCCCCGCATGGCCCGGCCGTGCGGGGGCTTTCTTTTGAGTCCCGGTCGCGACCGCTGCGCATCGCTGACCGTTGATCCCTGCGCCATTCAGCAAGCTCGATCCGCCCCGACCTGCGCCGCAGGGTTGACACTCTTCCATGGAAGGTACAATCTCGATGCCTTTGCGGCTGGCCGGCTGCTGCCCTGTCTCTCGCAGGCGCGGCAGGGGGCGGTGCAGCCAGAGATTCGACCGTCCCCGGTCAGGCCTGCTAACAGAGCGGGTCTGAGCAGATGTTGCCGCGGATGACAGCCATCTGCTCGGCGGGACTGCCAGAGCGAGATATAAAGAACAATGTCAACAGCAGAGCAACAGGGCATCGGAAACAACCTGCAGGGCACTGTGCTCGCCCTGCTGGCGACACTCGGGGTGGCCGCGGCTCTGCTGCTGGCACCCATTCTGCCGCAGATCATCGCTGCCTTTCCCGATGATCCCAATGCCGAACTGAAGGTTATTCTGGCACTGGCTGCCCCGTCGCTGGTGGTGGCGTTTACAGCGCCATTCATCGGCCGTGTGGTCGAGCGCTTTGGTCGCAAGCCGGTGCTGGTCACCGCGCTGACCCTGTACCTCTGCTGCGGTACCGCTCCCTTCTTTCTGGATACGCTGGAAGCGATCATTCTGACCCGGCTGGGCGTCGGACTGGGCGAGGCCGGCGTAATGACCGCCTCGACGACGCTGATTGGGGATTACTTCAAGGGCGAGCGGCGGGAGCGCTGGCTGGTGGTGCAGACCGGCGTGGCGGCTATCTCAGCAGTATTCTTCTCGTTGGTGGCCGGATCGCTTGGCGAACTGGGATGGCGCTTCCCATTCCTGGTCTATGCGATGCCGCTGTTCTATATTCCGTTCGTTATTTTCGGCATGCCGGAGCCGAAGCCGGAGGCCAGCAGCGGCAGCAGCGGCAGCTGGAACGACTTCCCCTGGCGCCGGGTGCTGCCGCTCTATGCGATCGGCTTGCCGGCGGCGCTGCTGTTCTTCGTGGTGCCAATCCAGACGCCGTTTCTGCTGACTGAGCGGGGCTTCGGCTCTCCGCAGCTGATCGGGCAGGTGGCGGCTATTGGCGGTATCGGTGTTACCGCCGGCGGCTTTCTCTTCAAGTCGCTTGATCGTCTCAGCCTGTTTCAGAACCTGACTATCGCCTTCGTCCTGATCGCGAGCGGCCTTGGCATCTTCGCCGGGGCGGATAGTTATCTGCTGACTGTGGTCGGTGTCATCGTGGCCAGTCTCGGCTGTGGCATGACATTGCCCGCCATTCTCACGAGCCTGATGAACGCTCTGTCGTTCAATGAACGCGGCAGAGGCACCGGCGGCTGGCAGACGGTATTCTTCGTTGGTAATTTTCTCAGCCCGATCAGCGTGCTGGCAGCAACGGCATTACTGGGAGGACTGGAGACAGCACTGCTGGCGCTGGCAGTGCTGAGTGGCGCGGGCGCCGTGCTCTGCCTGCTGGCGTCGCGTCCGGCGCGCGGCGGCGGGGAAGCACGGATAGTCGCTGCGGATGAGTGAAGCAGCAGCCGGGCAAGACGGGGGCATGGCCAGTGGCTATGGCAAAATTCTGTATCTGCTGCGGGACAGCTCTGGCCTACGGGCAGCTGCAGCCCGATGAGCCGGAACGGCCTTACTGCACCGCCTGTGGCTACGTGCATTACGAGCCGCCCCGCATCCTGATCGGTTGTTTCATTACCTGCGGCGACCGGCTGCTGTGGATCCGCCGCGGCATCGAGCCCTACAAAGGGCTGTGGACAGTGCCCGGCGGGTTCATGGAGAAAGGCGAGGATCCGCGCGACGCAGCTGCACGGGAGCTGTTCGAGGAGACCGGCGTTGCAATTGATGTGGAGGCGCTGCAGCTCTACCTCGCCGGATCGATCCGTGCGATCAATGAGCTGCACCTGATCTATCGCGGCAGTATCGGCAACGAATGCGCACGCCCGTCCTCCGAGGCGGACCGGGTCGGTTTTTTTGCGGAAGCAGAAGCGCCGTGGGCGGACTTCGCATTTCCGGAAGGGGAGTCCGCGATCCGTCAGTTTTATCAGGACCACGCGCAGGGGGAGTACGGCACCTATATGGGCAAGCTCTCCAGGACGCAGCACCTGATGGATCGGGTGCAGACCCGGCGCGGCTGAGCGGCGAGAGCGGCGACATATTGACAGGCGTCGGTGATGCTGACGATGCCTCCTCGCCGATTTGCTGTGGCCGGCAGGATGCCGGCTCTGGTGGAGAACAAGGGAGAGTGAGGGGTGGACCCCTCACTCAGTCGCTGTCAGAGATCGACAACGATGGTGGTGCCGGGCTTGCCGCGCGACACACAGGGCGTGAACTGATCGTTGGCCTCGCGCTCGCTGTCCATCAGGAACATGTCGCGGTGCTCAATATCACCCGACAGCACCTTGGTGAGGCAGGTGCCGCAGATGCCTTCCGAGCAGGAGACATCGATCGGGAAGCCGTTGGCCGCGAGTACATCGGTCGCGCACTGATCTTTCTCAACGGTGAAGACCTGGCCAGTGCTGGCGATCTGGATCTGGAAAGATTCGTCGCCAGAGGTATCGATCTCTTCGGCAGCGAAATATTCGCGGTGGATGGTCGGCTCGCTCCAGCCCTGCCGCTTCGCGGTGTCGATCACCCAGTTCATGAAGCCAGTCGGGCCGCAGATATAAAGGTGGGTGGTTGGGGCAGGGTTGGCCAGCAGGGCAACCGGATTGAGTTTCTGCTCCTCGGGTCCATCGTCGAGGTGGAGGAATACGCGGTCGGCAAACGGGCTGCTCTTCATGCGCTCCAGAAACGCGGCGCGGTTTTGCGAACGGACGCAGTAGTGCAGCTCGAAATCGGCACCGATCGTGTGCAGCCGTTCGGCCATGCAGAGTACCGGCGTAATGCCGATGCCGCCGCCAAACAGAATGCTGCGTTCGGCCGGGACCAGCGGGAAGTGGTTGCGAGGTTCGCTGATGTTCAGCGTGTCGCCGACCTGGACTTCGTCGACCATCGACCGGGAGCCGCCGCGAGAGTTGGGGTCGCGCATGACGCCGATCAGATAGTGGGACGAATCCTGCGGGTTGTTACAGAGCGAGTACTGGCGAATGGCGCCATTTGGCGTCACGACATCGATGTGGGCTCCAGCGGTGAATGGCGGCAGCGGCGCGCCGTCCTCTCTGCCCAGCTCGAACGAGAAGATCTCTTCGGCCTCTTCGATTTTGTTCAACACTTTGACTGCAATCATGTTTTTCATTCCAACACCTCATTGCCGCGCCACCCTGTGTAGTGGGGGAGGCCAGTAAACGCCGAAGCGATTGTCATACAAACCAGTGTTCGTGACCCTATTTTAACGGACAAAGGCTTGCGCGACAAAAGGTATATCGCTTAAATTCCGCATCAAGCCCGAGAACCCGATTGTCGGACATTTGGTTGGGCGATTTCCATGCTATCCGGCAAACCACAGGCTACAGGAGTGAGCGGAATGAATTCCCTGGAAAGTAAATTTGTAACAACCCTCGGTTACCAGACGCACTACATCGAGAAGGGCGAGGGCGAGCCACTGCTGCTGATTCACGGCGGTGGTGCCGGTGCCGATGCTCGCGGGAACTGGGTTGGCCCCTGCATGGACATCCTCGCCGAGAAGCGGCGTGTCATTGCGTACGACATGGTTGGCTTCGGCAGCAGCGATGCGCCGGACCCTGAGACCTTCGACTACGGCCCCGAGACGCGCGTCGATCAGCTGATCGCGTTTATCGAGGCACTGGGTTATGAGTCGGTCGACATCATCGGTAACTCGATGGGTGGCCGTACTGCGGCGGCAGTCTGCATCAGACGCCCTGAGCTGGTGCGCAACCTTATCCTGATGGGCAGCGCCGGCCTCGACCGCGGCATGGGTGGTGCCCTGCGTGCACTGGTCGAATACGACTTTACGTACGAAGGCATGAAACGCATCGTCGAGGCGCTGACCAACGACAACTACGTCATTGATCCGAAGATGGTTCAGTACCGTCTCGAGGTGTCGCTGAAAGAAGCTCAGCGCAAGGCGTTCGCACAAACCATGAAAGAGCTGGTCAAGCGCGAAGGCCTGCACCTCGATCCTGACGACATCGCAACTATCAAGCAGCGCACCCTGGTGGTGAATGGTAAGAACGACAAGGTTGTGCCGATGGAGCAGGGCTACCGCTACATGCAGCTCATCGAGAACTCGACCGGTGTGTTTCTGCCGAATTGCGGCCACTGGGCGATGATCGAGCATCCGCAGAAGTTTGCTCACATTGCGCTCGAGTTCCTCGAGGGAAGAATCTGACGTCGTGCGGGAGTGAGGCGCGTGAGACTGGCGCGCCTCACCCCTGCGGTTCATCCGCAACAGCTTCAAAAAGGGGAACGATGTGGTAAGGACCATGGTTAAATTTCCAGCCGTACTGGTAATGGCGCTACTGGCGCTGGTGCTTTCGGGCTGCACCGTGCAGCAACAGGACACGAGGCATAATCATCCCGTCGACTTCAGCGGTTTCTGGGAGCTGGGGGAAGAGTTCGGTGACGTTATTCGCCCCGAATACAACGAAGATAATCTGACGGACGAAGTAAAGGCGCGGCTCGCGGAGTTTCATAAGCGCTTCCCTGAAGCTGAATCGAAGTGGCCCATGGATCTGTGCCTGATGCATGGCATGCCCTGGACCATGCTGACCCGGGCGCGCACTTACTCAACTGAGATCATCCAGTACCAGGAGCGCATTTTCCTCAAACACGAGGGTTTCGATCAGGTACGGGATATCCGCCTCGACAAGACTGAAGTGCCCTCCAATTTCGGTCCCTCCAATCAGGGTTTCTCGGTGGCTCACTGGGAAGGCGATACTCTGGTCATTAAAACCGGGGGCCTGATCGGCTTCAACGACTACTCGGATCTGCAGCGCAGTGATGAAGCAGAGATTCTCGAGCATTGGCGCATCGAGCGGGACGAGAACGGTGAAGAGGTGCTGGTGACTGAACTGTGGGTCACCGATCCCGCTGTTTATAAAGAGCCGGGCTACGGTCGCAAGCGCTGGCGCCGGATGCCGGAAGGCACTGTGGTCAGTGGCTACAACTGCAACAACGCCCTGTGGGACGACTTCGTTGCCGAGGAGCTGATGCGGCAGGAAGAGGCAGAAGCTGCCGCTGCCGACTGAGGCGTTGCACACGGCATCCGATCAGCGACAGCGTTAAGGGAAAACAGATGGGTTTTCTGACTCAGCGCCTGATGGGGTCGGTTGTCGTGATGCTGACCTTCATCCTGATGGGTTGTAACACTCAGCTCCAGAAGCCGCCGGTCGATTTCAGCGGCTTCTGGGAGCTGGGCGAAGATTTCACTGAAGTCATCCGTCCTGAGCTTGATCAGGACAATCTCACCGAAGAGGCAAAGCAGCGTCTGGCTGAGTTCCGGCAGCGTTTTCCTGAAGGTCAGGCGACCTGGCCGGCCGACCTGTGTCTCTTTCATGGCATGCCGTGGACGATGCTCACCCGGGCGCGTACCTATGTGACGGAAATCGTCCAGACGCCGGATCGCATCTTCATGAAGAGCGATGGCATGGATCTGTTTCGCGATATTCATCTCGACCAGGATGCCATTCCAGCCGGTTATGGCCCCTCGAATCAGGGCTATTCCATTGGCCGCTGGGAGGGTGATGAGCTGGTCATCGAGACCGGTGGACTGATCGCGCTCAATGACTACATCGAGCGCCCGCGCAGCGGCGATGCCCGGATCACTGAGCGCTGGCGCCTGGTGACCACTGCCGGCGGCGAAGAACTCTGGGAAGTCGAGCTGTGGGTGGATGACCCCGCAGTCTTCAGAAAGCCGGGTTACGGCCGGAAACGTTTCCGCCGCATGGCTGAGGGAGCAGTCGTTGGTGGCTACAACTGCAACAACGCGCTCTGGGACGACTATGTCGACCGTGAGCTGACTCGACAGGAGCAACACGAACAAGGCGAATGAGCTGGTTCGGTGCTTTATCTGGGGCTGGTGAGATATGGAATCGGTATTAGGTCGGGTGATTGCTGCAGCGATCGGTATTGCTGTGGTATTCGCTCTTACATTCGCGTCTAACTCCGTTGAGCATGCGACTGCGCGTGACGCCGCGCTGGCTGAGCAGCTCAGCCCTGAAGAGCTGGTGAGCGCCTATCTCGCGGCGGAGGCTGATGCCGCGACCCAGGCGCAGTATCTCGATGCGAATGCTGTGGTGCATCCGGCGCGGGTGGTAGCCTGTGGTGAGACTGATCCGCTGGTGCTGACGGGCGCCGCGATCGTGGTTCACCGGGCAGGGGCCAGCGACACGGGCGGTGCGGTGGATGTGCTGCGCGTTGTCAACGGTAAAATCGTCGAGCACTGGCAGTCCCGGGCCGCGATCGACTGTGAAGGAGGTCAGTCATGAGTCTCTCATTCGGTGCCGGCAACATCCCCGGATCCTCTGGTAGCGCGGGTGAAACACTGTTTCGCTGGGCGGTGTATGTGGCGCAGACGTTTTTCGGAGCCTGGTACCTGATCCACGGGCTCAATTTCTGGCTGCACTTTTTTCCTCAGCCGACCGGCCCGCAGGACATGGTCTCGGAGCTGATCGGTGTGCTGATCAGGTCGGGACTGTTCGAGCTGGTGAAAGTAACCGAGGTGATTGCGGCCATCATGCTGCTGACGCACCGATTTGTGCCGCTGGCCATCATTCTGGCGATCCCTTCTGCGCTGGTGATCGTCTACATCAACTTTGTCTTGCAATCGGATCTTCAGAGTACGATCACGGGGGTGACGGCACTGGTCATTCTCGCACTGCTCTGCATTGGTCATTTCAATGCGTTTCGCAATTTGTTCCGGTACCGCGCAGGGCCGCCGTCGACGGCGGCATTCGTGGCAGCTGTAAAGAATCCCGGCGCGGTGCTGCGCGGCGAGGCGCCGGATGCCTGATAACGGCAAGCGTGAAAGGAAGTTTTTGCGGTTGACTCTTCTATGGAAGATAATTTAGTTTCCGTGGAAGAGTTTCAGAGAGAAGGGCGGGGTTATTGATCCAAGTCGCTTGACCGCCTTTTTTTGATTGTCCGATAATCGGGGCAATCATAATCACGACGATGCCCAGCTGTGGGCAGGGCCTGGAGGTAGATCCGTGAGTGAAGCAAAAGCAGCATCCGGTGTAGCACGTCCCCCCGTGCTGGCCAGTCACAACGATGCCCTGGTGGCGGTACGCGAACTGCTGCCGCGCATTGCCGAGCGGGCCGCTGCGGTTGACCGCGACCGTGCAGTATCCGCTGAGACCATTCGCGAGCTGGAAGAGGCTGGTCTGTTTGGTGTGCTGACGCCGAAGAGCTACGGCGGTTCTGCTCTGGGCTGGAAAACCTTTGCGTCGGTCGTGATGGAGCTGGGCAGCGTCTGCGGCTCGACCGCGTGGACCTATGGCGTTCTGACCGGTCACAACCATCTGCTGACCCGTTTCCCTGAATCCGTACAGGAGCGTCTGCTTACCGATCCGGCGCAGCACGTCTCTGTTGTATTCCGTCTTACTGAGCCGTTCATCGCCACCGCCAAAGAAGGTGGCGGGTATGTGCTGAGTGGTGGTCAGGGCCGCTTCTGCAGCGGTATCGACTTTGCGAAGTGGGTCGGTGTGACCGCAACCATCAAAGGCGGCCCGAACGACGGTCAGTTTGCGTTCTGTCTGGCTGAGAAAGAGAAGCTGGGGCAGATCGACGACTGGCAGACCATGGGCATGCGTGGCACCGGCAGCCGCTCCATCGATGTGGATGGTGTAGAAGTCGCCGAAGAAATGACGGCGCTGGCGGTGGATGCCAACGGCCCGGCAGTCGGCCCGGCACTGGAAGAGGGCGGCTTCTTCACGTGGTCCTACCTCGCCATTGCGCCGCTGGCCATCGTCGGGGCGCCCATTGGCGCTGCCCGCGGTGTGCTGCGGGAGACCCTGAACATGGTCAACAAGCGCCTCAAGGGCCTGGATGACGAGCTGGTGGCGACGCACAGCGCAACCTTTGCCCGTATCTCGCGCGCGGCGCAGGATATCGACTGTGCCGAGCTGCTGCTGATGAACGATTTCGATCAGATCGATGGCAAAAACTTCAGTGAAGCGACGCCGCTCGACTTCGCGCGTATTCGTCGCGATACCGCTGCCGCTGCACAGCTGGCACGCCATGCGGCAAACAGTCTGATGGAAGCTGCCGGCGCATCAAGCATTTACGAAAAAGCTGGCATCGAACGGATGTTCCGTGACGTCAACGCCGGTGCTGCCCACTTTGCCTTCATGGAAGACGGTGTGGCACCGAACTACGGACGCGCGCTGCTGGGCCTGCCGCCGGCACGTACCAACGCATTCGTCCGTTAATTTAGGAGAAAGATCATGTCTATCGTTTGTCTCTCGACCAACGGGCACAATCAGTACTCGGGCAGCGGTCAGCCGGAGAAACTGTTCATCGCGACCACCGAAGGTCTGACGATCGGCGAGTTTGTCGATGGCGCATGGCAGAAGGCCGGCACCGCACACGCCGGTCACCACGTCGGTGCACTGCTGTATGTCCCCGAGGAAAATGCACTGTTCGTCGGGCTGATGCCGGGCGGCCTGAAGTACAGCGGAGACCTGGGCAAGACCTGGGAAGATCGCTCCAGCGGTATCAATGAGGACAAGATCTACTCGCTGCGCGTCAACCGCGAGCCGGAGGGTCTGGTGATCTATGCGGGTGTCGAGCCGGCAAGTCTCTACCGCAGCACCGACCTCGGCCGTAGCTGGACCGAGCTGGCTGCGATCAAGCAGGCGCCGATGCATGAGAAGTGGCAGTTCCCGGCACCGGGCCATGAGCCGCACCTCAAGACCATGGCGTTCGACCCGCGCGATCCGAAGGTGATCTACGCAGGTGTCGAGCAGGGCGCCCTGCTGAAGTCGACCGACGGCGGCCAGAGCTGGCAGGATCTCGACAGCTTCTTTGAGTACGGCAACTTCATCTACAAGGACATTCACCAGGTGGTCCTGCACCCGGAGAATCCGGATGAGGTTTACATGCCGACTGGTCTCGGTCTGTACCACAGTGCCGACGGTGGCGCGACCTGGGAGCAGTTCACCGATCTCGAATTCCGCATCGGTTACCCCGACCAGCTGATCTTTGCCCCGGACAATCCCAAAGTGGTGTTCATGTCCGGCGCGCAGGACGCACCGTTCAACTGGATCGAGCGCAACTCGGCCAATGGTACGGTGGTCATCAGCGAGGATGGCGGTCGCAACTGGCGCGCGCCGAAGAACGGCTTCCCCGAAGGCCGTGCCAACGTCGAGGCGATGGCCATCTACACCAACGACCAGGGCTTCCAGCTGTTTGCTGGCACGACGGACGGCGACGTCTTTGCGAGCAGCGACCGCGGCGAAACCTGGGAGCGCATCATCGAGGGTCTCAGCGCGGTGTCGAAGCCGACCCACGATACCCTGATTGCCGGAGTCTCCTACGGGACCGAGCCGCCTGCCATGTAAGGCGTCTCTTGCTGCGGGCGGCGACCCCGACTGCACATCCTGAGCGGCCACCACAAGTGGCCGCTTTTTTTTGGCCGGCATTTGTCGGGATGCTGGTGAATGGGGCGTTGCTGGCACCTGGCGTGCCGAATCGGGTAGCTTAGCGGGCGGACCGGGTCTTCCGGCTGGATTGATGCACTGCTGTCGCGGGCCTGCTCTCTGCTGCTCCCCTCACAAGACTCGCGACGGCAGGCCACTGACATGGAGTCCCTGCAATGCGCTCTGTGCTGTCACTTTCCCTTCTGCTGATGTTGTCGCTGGGCGGTTATGCCGCGGCCCAGTCGCCGTACCACGCCGCTTCGGTTGCACCGTTCGTTCCCAGCAAGGCCGCGGTGGTGGATCAGATGCTGGATCTGGGCAAGGTCGGCCCCGGTGATTACCACATTGATCTTGGTTCCGGAAATGGCCGGCTGGTCATCGCAGCTGCACAGCGCGGCGCACTGGCTCATGGTGTGGAGATCAACGGTCCACTGGTGGAGCAATCCCGTGCTGCCGCACGGGAGGCCGGCGTTGCCGACCAGACGGTGTTTTTGCATCAGGACATCTTCGAAACTGACTTCAGTCAGGCAACAGTAGTGACCATCTATCTGATGCCGGAAGGTAATGCCCGCCTGCGCCCCTTGTTGCTGGAGCGGCTCCGGCCTGGCTCGCGGGTCGTTTCCAACACCTTTGGCATGCGAGAGTGGGAGCCGGATGAGCACATAACAGGGCAGGCGGGCAGCGGGCTATTTCTATGGGTGATACCGGCGCAGGTTGCGGGCCGGTGGGAGTTTGAAGTGGACGAGCGCAGCTGGGAGCTGCAGCTCAGGCAACACTTCCAGCAGCTGACGCCTGCGTTGCAACGGGATGGTAAGACCCTCAGAGCAGACAGAACACTGCTTCGCGGCCGCAACCTGCAGCTGATCACGACGGTTGACGGCGTCCGCCATGCATTTCATGGAGAAGCGCAGGGTGACCAGATAGAAGGGTTCGTTCAGATCAGCTCAGAAGGAGAGGAACGGGTCGAGCGGTGGCGTGCCCACCGTGTCGCACGCTGATGAGCACGCCATTCAGCGTCAGGAAAGAACCCGCCGCCGTCCGGCCGCGGCCGACGTTTGGCCCGATGCATACGGCCGCCCTGGTGGTCGGCATAGTGGTTGGGATCGGTATCGTCGCCTTTCCACCCATTGTGGCGGCCAGCGCTGACAACACCTGGGGCTTGCTGGGGCTCTGGCTGGCCGGCGGCCTGATCTCGCTGCTGGGTGCGCTTTGCTATGCCGAACTGGCCACGGCGCGTCCACACGCCGGTGGCGAGTACCATTTTCTCCATCAGGCGTTTGGGCCCAGGCTCGCTTTCCTGTTTGCATGGGCTCGCATTACCGTCATTCAGACCGGCTCGATTGCAGTTGCAGCTTTCATCGTCGGTGATCATCTCAGCAAGGTGTTGTGGCTGGGGCCGTTCAGTGCCGGGATTTATGCCTCGCTGGTGGTGGGTGGTCTGACCGCACTCAATATCGCCGGCACTGCCCCGGCCAAGGATGCCCAGACGCTGTTCGCGGCCACGGTGGTGACAGGGCTGGCTCTGCTGGCTGGCCTGGCGCTGGCCACGCAATCGCCGGCAGCCGCTTCAGCCGGCCCGGCGCTGGCACCGCCGGGGCTGGCGATGATATTCGTGCTGCTGGCTTACGGTGGCTGGAACGAGGCTGCCTACCTGTCAGCGGAAGTGAGAGATCCGCAGCGCAATATTCTGCGTAGTCTGGTGCTGGCGCTGACGGTCATCACTCTGCTTTACCTGCTGGTCAATCTCGCCTTCGTGCGGGTGCTGGGACTGGAGGGGTTGCGAGCCGAGAGTGCGCCAGCGGTTACCTTGGCGCAGCGGCTGATCGGCGATGCCGGTGGCATCGTCGTGGCACTGCTGGTCAGCCTGGCGGCGGTCTCGACGGTGAATGGCTCAATCCTGACCGGGGTTCGTGCCTGCTACGCACTGGGTAATGATTTCACCGGGCTGCGATTGCTGGGACGCTGGCATGGACCGCGCAATGCGCCCGTCAACGCGCTGCTGGTTCAGGGACTAATCGCGCTCGCGCTGGTCGTGTTCGGGACGCTGACCCAGGGTGGCATGCAGGCGATGGTGGAATACACGTCTCCGGTCTTCTGGTTCTTTCTTGCCCTGACAGCACTGACGCTGTTCCGGTTTCGCCACCGGACGGCCAGCTCGCCGATTTACCGGGTGCCGGGTTATCCGCTGGTGCCGCTGCTGTTTTTTGCTGCCTGTCTCTACATGCTGCATGCCAGCGTGGTTTTTACCGGTGCTGGCGCGCTGCTCGGGGTGCTGATGGTGCTGGTGGGGCTGCCTCTGTATGTCTGGCTGCAGCGGCGGGAGCGTCTGGCGGGTCAGAAATGAGTGCGCCTGAAATGGAGACTGCCGGCCCCAGGACCGGCAGCGGCACGATCAGCCGTAGAGCTTCGCGGTGTTGTCGTGAAGCAGTGCCTGACGGACTTCAGGCGCGAGATGGGCGGTTGCCTTGCGTGCAAGATCGACCATGTGCTGATAGTTGTCCCGGCTCTGGCCAACATCGGAGCCCCAGATCAGACGATCAGCGCCAAAGGTGCTGATCGTCTGGTCGATGAACGCAGTCAGCGAGCGGTCGTTGGCTTCAAGGCGTTCGAGGTTGATGGTCGAGAACTTCATCGTGACATTGTCGTTTTCGGCGAGGCGCAGCGCGTCAGGATGGATATCCACTTCTTCCGCGATACCTTCGCTCTTCATCCAGCGGAGTTCTACGTGGGCGGCGTGCGCACCCCCGACGTGGTCAACCACAACGCGCGCTTCGGGGATCCGGTCGCTCATGGCCTTCAGAGCTGGCAATACTTCGGCGCGCTGAACATACAGCACATGGATGCAGACCGGCAGACCGAGGTCGGTGGCCGCCTTCCAGGAGTTGTACGCGGCATCAGAGTTGAGCCAGTCGAGCGGGCCGCTGGGGAACGAGGCCGAGGAGAAG
>JAJUJZ010000003.1 GCA_029265075.1 Gammaproteobacteria bacterium
ATCAGGGCGGTCGCCTACCTCTGAATTACGGAGAAACTAATCAGTAAGATTTTAAGAATCTGTCCCCAGCCTGCGCAACTCTGATGCCAGCCTCTCATGCGCGCTCGAAAACTTCTGCGAGGCTTTGCTAATTAATCAGTATTCCGCAAGATTAAAGTTGATGCTCACCTCACTGAAACACTTGAAAGCAAGGATCCTTTTGCGTGACCTGCTCGGTACGCATCTTCAGAACGCAATTGCTCTCTTCCGGAGGCTGCGGCAGGCAAGCCCTGTTTTGCACAGAACCCCAGCCGTCTCCGGCCGGGGTTCTTCCGCCAAGCGGCCATCCCGGCCGCCGCTTTCCTTACCTCAGAACTTGTACCCCACTCCCACCATATAAGCCCAGGGATCAACATCCACATCAACCTTGACCCGGCCCAGGGCGGTGTCGAGGGTGCCGGTGGTGTCGATGTCCATGCGCCACACGGCGGCGTTGAGCAGCCAGCGGTCGCTCAAGTGCCAGTCCACACCGACCTGCACTGCCAACCCTGTGGAATCATCCAGCTCCAGGTTGCTCGCGCCCAGCGCGGCTTTGGCCTGACCGCTGACACTTTCCTGGAAGAAGGTGGTGTAGTTGAGGCCCACGCCGACGTAAGGCTGAATGGCCGAACCGGCGTTCAGCGGGTAGTACTGCAGACTGATGGTGGGCGGCAGATGTTTGGTGCTGCCCACCCGGTCGATGCCCAGCCCCTTGGCGGCAATGGTGTGCTGGAACGGGGTTGCCGCCAGCACTTCGATACCGACCTTGTCGGTCAGCATATAGGTGGCGGCCAGGCCCAGCGCGGCGGCACTGTCGAGACCGACACCGGTGCCGCCCAGGGCCGCGCCGGCTACTTCCAGGCTGTCACTGCTCTCCTTCGGATCAACCTGCGCAAGGCCGGCGCGGACGATGAATTCACCCTCCCGGTGAGCCTGTGCAGCAGCGCTCATCAGGGCGAGCGCAACAACCACAGTGATACGACTTCTGGTGACCACTTAACTACCTCCTTCACTGCGACAATGACTTCAGCTTCGCAGTCGGAGCGCCGGATTGCTTTGCGGTGGATCAATAGAGTGTCAACTAACTCGACAGGCCGCGTGGCTCCGCCGGTCGCGGCATTGCCGCGTGTCGATTTACACGCCCGCGCTGTTGCTCTAGAGTGGACTTATCTGTATCAGCTTGAGTAATGCCATGGCCGAACCGTCGCCGGTGGCGGGCGAAGCGCGCGATGGCCGCTGCCACCATGACCACCAGGTCTCCTGCACCAGCTGTCGGCTGGCGCCCCTCTGTCTGCCTTTAGCCCTTGAAACCGGTGACCTCGAGCAGCTGGAAAGCATCATCCAGCGCGGTCGCCCGTTGCAGAAGGGTGAGCATATCTATCAGGAAGGCCAGGCCTTCACCTCGGTGTATGCCGTGCGCGCCGGATCAGTGAAGGCGTATCGCTATGCTGATGACGGCAGTGAGCAGGTCACTGGCTTCTACTTCCCCGGCGAGATTCTGGGCATGGACGGCATCAGCCGTAATCGCCATGCCAGCTCGGCGCTGGCGCTGGAAACGTCGGCCATCTGTGAAATCCCGTTCGAGCGGCTGAATGAACTCAGCACCCGGATTCCGAGCCTGCAGCGCCACTTTTTCCAGCTGATGAGCCAGGAGATCACCGAGGATCAGGAGCTCATCACCCTGCTCAGCAAGCATTCGGCGGACCAGCGCGTCGCTGCACTACTGCTCAGCATTTCCGCGCGCAACGCCCGTCGCAAGCTGTCCGCCACGGCGTTTCGCCTGCCGATGTCGCGCGCCGACATTGGCAATTATCTGGGTCTTACCGTGGAGACGGTAAGCCGTGTATTCAGTCGATTCCAGAAGCTTGGACTGCTCTCGGTCGACAGCAAGGAGATTGCCATAGCCGATGTCGCTTTGTTGCGCGACGCAGCGAGCGGCACGTTATCGACGTAACCGCAACGCCTGACCAACCTGGGGGTAATAATAATGATCACTGCCAATCCCATCGGCCTGCTGTACGCTCCCCGCACCGCCTGGCATCGGATCGCCGGGCGCCTGCCGTCCACGGTCGGGGCGGCTCTGCTGCCTCCCTTGCTATTGGCAATTCTGCCTGCCGTCGCCTGGTATTACGGCACCACCCGCGTCGGCTGGCGGGTCGGCAAAGAACAGGCTATCCGCCTCTCAACTGACAGCGCCCTGCCAATCGTCATTCTTTTCTATCTGGCGATGGTCGGCGCAGTGATCGGAATCGGCTACATGGTTCACTGGATGTCCCGCACCTACGGCGCCAGCTCTACGCTGGCCAAGGGCATCGCCATTGCCGGCCTCACCGCCACGCCGCTGTTCGTCGCCGGGGCCATCGGCTTTTATCCGACCCTATGGCTGGCTCTGGCGCTGGGACTGGTTGCCATCAGTCACGCTGTTTATCTGCTCTATGTCGGGATCCCCATTGTCATGGAGATTCCCGAGGAGCAGGGCTTTCTGTTTGCCAGCGCTGTCGTGGCCGTCGGTCTGGTGGCCATGATCTGCCTGATGGGCGCCACCGTCATTCTCTGGGATATGGGAGCGACCCCGGTCTTCGTGGACTGACGGTCAACTCATTGCCTGGTCATCAGTCCATCCGCACGCTGCCCGCTCGTGAGATGAGCGGGCAGGCCCCTGCTCTCTTCATAGTCCGGGCATTTGCGTCCGGGCCCAAAATGCTGGATGCTCACCGCTTTTTTCTGAGCCGCTAAGATATGTCCACAGCTGCTGTTGCAACTGCCGCACCGCTCAACTCGCGTTCGAAGGTGATTCTGGCCAGCCTGGTTGGCACAACCATCGAGTTCTACGACTTTTATGTCTACGCCACGGCAGCGGTGCTGGTGTTCCCGCATCTGTTTTTTCCCAGCGGCAATGAAACCGTGGCGCTGCTGTCGTCGTTTGCGATCTTCGGCGCGGCCATGGTGGCGCGGCCGCTCGGCTCCATCTACTACGGACACCTGGGCGACAAGGTCGGGCGCAAGAAAACCCTGGTGGCTGCCCTGCTGACCATGGGCATCGCCACGTTTCTGATTGGTCTGCTGCCCACCTATCACGCGGTGGGCTGGTGGGCACCGCTGATGCTGGTAATTCTGCGGCTGGCGCAGGGCTTTGCGCTCGGCGGCGAATGGTCGGGGGCAGCGCTGGTGGCGACGGAGAACGCCCCCAAAGGCAAACGCGCACTGTACGGCACCTTCCCGCAACTGGGCGCGCCGCTGGGGTTCATCATCGCCAACGGGCTGTTCCTGATCGTGGCGGCGCTGCTCCCTTCCGACGATCCGGCCCGGCCGTCCGAGGCCTTCCTCGACTGGGGCTGGCGCATTCCGTTCCTGTTTTCGGCAGTGATGGTGGTGGTCGGTCTCTGGGTACGCATCAGCCTGGTGGAAAGCTCTGCCTTCTCCAATGCGGTCTCCTCCGGCAAGGTGGTGAAGCTGCCGCTGGGCGAGGTAGTCCGCCGCCACCCGAAGGCGCTCGTGCTCGGCACCTTCTACATGCTGGCGACATATGTGCTGTTCTATCTCATGACCACCTTCTCGCTGAGTTACGGTCGCGCGCCGCTGAATCCGGCTGAAGGTCAGCTGCCGGGCCTCGGCTACAGTTACAACAGCTTTGTGCTGATGCTGATTTTCGGGGTGGTTTTCTTCGGCATCTTCACGCTGGCTTCCGGCCCGTGGGCCGACCGGCTGGGCCGCCGCAAGACGCTGCTGCTGGTTACCGCGGGCATCATCCTGTTTGGTCTGAGCTGGGTGCCATTGCTGAACGCCGGTTTCATTGGCGTGATGCTCTGGCTGGTCCTCGGTTTCAGCCTGATGGGCATGACCTTCGGGCCAATGGGAGCACTGTTGCCGGAGCTGTTCCCCACTAACGTCCGTTATACCGGGTCGGGTATCTCGTATAACGTGTCGTCCATCCTGGGGGCGGCGGTGGCACCCTTCGTCGCCGTCTGGCTGTGGGATGTTGGCAACGGCAGCCCGGTCCTGGTGGGACTCTATCTCAGCGTGATGGCGCTACTGACCCTGATCGCGCTGGCGCTCGGCCAGGAGACCAGGGACATCGATATCAACGTCTGATCCGGCTCTCCGGTCTCGGGAAGCCTGACCAGCTATTGGAGGAAAATGATTCGTGCCGCACGGAAGAGACTGGCACCCCAGCTGTCACAAAGGGTTATCCACCGGCTCCGGCCGGCTTGTGCGGTACTGCTCAGGCAGAGGGCGGAGGCTGAGTATCAATCTGCTGACGGATAACCCCAGCCCATGAAGAATCCCGTCATGTTTATCGCGGGCATTACGGTGCTCGTGCTGGCCCTGCTGGGCGGTTTCATGCCGCGCCAGTTTGGCGAGGTCGCCGAGCAGCTGCTGCTGTTCACCACCACCAATTTCGGCTGGTTTTATCTGCTTGCCGTATTCGGCATGATCGTGTTCCTGATCGGCCTGGCGCTCAGCCGCTGGGGGACGATCCGTCTCGGTCCCGACAGCTCCCGCCCCGAGTTCGGTTTCTTCAGCTGGATTGCCATGCTGTTCTCAACGGGATTTGGGGCCGGGCTGGTGTTCTGGGGCGTGGCAGAGCCGATGAGCCACTTCTTCACTCCCCCTTTCCCTGCCACCGAGCCGCAGTCGGTGGTCGCCGCGCGACAGGCGATGGGCTACGCCTTCTTCCACTGGGGCATCAGTCAGTGGGCGGTATTCACCATCGCCGGGCTGGCGATCGGGCTACTGCAATTTCGCAAACAGGGCGACGGCCTGGTCTCGACCGCCTTGCAACCCGTAATCGGCACCCGCCGCAGCGCCCGCATTGCGGTCGATTCTCTGGCCGTGATTGCCACCACCATGGGGATCGCCACCTCAGTGGGGCTCGGCGTACTGCAGATCAATGGCGGGCTGGAGCACCTGTTCGGCATCGAGTCGGCCTTCCCGATCCAGCTGCTGATCATCCTGGCCATGGGAGGCGCTTACGTCACCTCGTCCATCAGTGGTCTGCAGCGAGGGATGCGCTGGCTGAGCAACCTCAACCTCGGGCTTTGTCTGACGCTGTTGCTCTACGTCTTCATCACGGGGCCTACCGTACTCATTCTGAACGCCCTGACACTGGCGCTCGGTGACTACCTCTCCAACTTCGTGCAGTACAGCCTGCGGCTGACTCCCTATCAGGGCGGCACCTGGGTGCGTGACTGGACCATTTTCTACTGGGCGTGGGCCATCGCCTGGTCGCCCTTCGTCGGCGCCTTCGTGGCGCGGGTGTCACGCGGCCGCACCATCCGCGAGTTCATTATTGGAGTGCTGGTAGTGCCGCCGCTGATCGCCTGCGTCTGGATCGCCGTATTCGGCGGTACGGCCTTGCACGCCGACCTCACGGCCGGTACCGGCATCGCGGAAATCGTGGCTGACGACGTGGCGCTGGCGCTGTTTGCCGCCTATGACCACCTGCCCCTGTCGGAACTGCTGTCAGGGCTCTCGATCCTGCTGATTTTCACGTTTCTGGTCACTTCTGCCGACTCTGCCACTTACATACTCGCCAGCATGACCACTCGCGGCAGCCTGGCACCGCCGCTGGCCGCAAAGCTCGTCTGGGGTGTGCTGATGTCAAGCATCGCAGCGGTGCTGCTGGCCTCAGGCGGGCTCTCCTCGCTGCAGACGGCCTCACTGGTATCGGCGCTGCCGTTCACTGTCATTCTGGTGCTGCTGACCGTCGCCACTGCCCGCCTGCTGCGTGCCGAGCCTCTGCCGATCCGCTCGGCTGACCTCAGGCTCTTTCGCCGCATGAATCAGACCCTGCAGCATATGGAGAAGGCAAAAACAGAAAAGCCCGATCACTCCCGCCATTGAGATGGCGGGCGGGTCTTACAAGGTCGCGACAAAGTCGCGAATACCACGCAGCAGCATCTCCACCGCGATAGTCGTCAGAATCAGACCTGCCAGCCGCTCCAGCGCCTTGGTGCCCCGCTCTCCCATCAGCGAAATCAGCTTGCCGCCGCTCACCAGCACCACCGTGGAAGCGGCGGTCGCCAGCGTCAGTGCACCCATCCACGCCCACAAGCGCTCGGGCTCACGCGAAGCCAGCAGCATCACCATCGCCATGGATGAGGGCCCGGCGATCGCGGGGATGGCGAGTGGCACGATCAGCGGCTCTCCGCCGCCTTCATCGCCAAACAGCCCGGCTCCCGAAGGAAAAATCATCTTCAGCGCGATCAGCAGCAACACCACCCCACCGGCAATGCCCACCGACGTCTGCGAAAGCTCCAGAAAAGCCATCAGCGGCGCGCCAAACAGCAGGAACAGCAGCAGCACGATATAGGCGATAAGGCATTCCCGCAGCACCACCCGCGGTCGCCGCTGCGGTGGCACCGTGCGCAGCAAGGCAGCCGCCAGCGGGATGTTGCCAAACGGATCGAGTATCAGAAACAGCAGGAATGCTGCCGAAAGCACGCTTTCGTCCATGGGATCCCCCAATTCGCACTAACAGCGCCAGTGTGCCCGATTGCGACCGTTTGTCGGCAAACCGGCACCCCGCACCTGCCTGCCGGCGAACCCGCGGGTTCGCGTACCACCTCTTCGGGCAGAAGTGGTTCGGTGAAACCCCCGGCCAGCGGCAGAGTCTCCTGCTATCATTCCGCTCTTTGCATCCTTCATCCGGATAGACCGCCAGCCGTCCCTTCAATGCCATTTATCGCCGAGCCCTTCCATGTTCTTTGCCGATGAGCGCCAGCAGTTTTTCCGGCCGCTTACCGGCAAGTACCGCGAGCAGGTGGTGGAGTGCCTGCAGCTGCTGCACGAGCGCCTCTACAGCGCCAATGCCGACTACGGCGAGGCACTGCGGCGCGAGCAGGTGCTGGATATCTTCAGCGAGGCGCTGGAGCGGGCGCCGCAGCTCGATGGCGACGACGATGACGGCAGCGGCCGCTTCCGCAACAACCGCGAGCTGGCCGGGTGGATCCTCAACCAGCTAGTGGAACACGGCTGGCTGAAGCGCGAGCGCGACAGCGCCACCTTCACTTCCACCTACCCCTTCACCCGCACCGGCCGCCTCTTCACGCAGCCGCTGGTGGAAAGCGATGCGCGCAGTGTGCGAACCCGTCATCGCAATACCCGCAACACGCTCAACGCGTTGAATGCCTTCCTCGACCGCGGCGACGTCTATGACCTGATCGATGCCTACGAGTACTCCGAGCGGATCGTTGCCGACTTCACCGACATCATTGCGGAGCTGGAAGAGCGTAAGCGCGAACTGGTGCGCGAGGTGGAGGCGCAGAAGCTGGTGCAGCAGGCGAGCGATCAGTTCTTCGAGTTCATGGAACGGCGCTTCCAGCCCGATGTGGCAATCCGGCTCTCCGCCGACAGTGTCGAGAAGCATCGCGACCGTATCCAGGAGGTGATCGACCGCATCCGCCGCAAGCCAAAGGCGTGGAAAGCCGAGGCCGAACGCAACCTGCGCCACCTCGCCCCCGATCTGCTGGTCGACGAGAAGAGCTCGGTGCTGTGGCAGCTGCTCGACACCATTGAGCTACGCATGCGCAACGCTGCCGACATCATGCTGCCTGCCCTGCGCCGCACGCTGCAGGGTTTCACCCGCCGCGCCGACCTGATCATCCGCCAGCTCAGCTACCTCCACAGCCAGCAGCACAGCGACATTGTGGGCATCTGTCGCGAACTCGCCGCACTGCCGCCCGACGAAAGCGCGCGCCGGCTGGCAGCCGCAGGTGAAGCGATGAGCGGCGTGCGCACCGCGCTGATTGACCCCGGCCAGGTGCGGCTGCGCGACCGGCGGGAACGGCCGCTGGTCAGAACCGCCATCGCCAGCCTCGACGCGCCCGCCCCGGAGACGCTGCGTGAGCTGGCCATTCAGCAATTGCTGGAACAAGCCTTCAATATCAACGGCAGCGCACTGCGAGGCTATTTGCGCGCTGCGCTGGGCGCACGGCGGACGGTCGATACCCGTGATCTGCCGGCCGCCAGCGCCGCCGACCTGCTGGCGCTGAGCCACATCATCGAGCTGGGCGGCGCCGATCACGCTGCCGCCGGCTTCCGCGTGCGAATCAAAGAGACCGAACCCGTCACCGGCGAACACTTCTTCGCGCGCCGCGACGGTTTCCTGCTGGAACTGGAACAAGACAACGATGCGTGAAGCACTCGAAGCGGCGCTGCAGCAGCGCGGCGTGACGCCGGAGGCGTTCTCCGAACTGATGATCCGGCTGCTGGACTACGGCGTCATCTGTCGCGATGAGAGCAAGAAGGAGGCGGAGCTCTACGACCGCTATCTGCAGGTGCAGGAGCTGGTGGAGGAGTATCTCGCGGTGTTGCGCATCCGCCTGCTGCACCAGCCGCGCTTCAACGCGCTGCGCCTGTTCCCGCCGGGTGCCGAGGTGCCGGGCCTGCCCGATCCTGAAGAAGGGTTCAACAGCGGCCTGCGGGAGCGGCTGTCGCAGCAGGAGGTGGGCGTTATCCTGGTATTGCGCGCCGAGTACGACAAGGCGCTGCGCGAAGGCGAGATCGACGAGGATGGCCAGGTCGTGCTGCCGCTGGAGGCGCTCAACCTCGCCTGCACCAATCTGTTAGGACGGCCCCTGCCGGAGCAGATCACCGAGCGCCGGGCGCTTTTTCGCCGCCTGCGCCAGCTGCGGCTGATTCGCACCGCCAGCGACGACAGCCTCGATGAGGCGGAAGCGTGGCTGACGATCCGGCCCAGCATCACCAGCCTGGTCACCGATGCCGTGCTCGCCCAGCTCGCCGATCAGGCGGCGGACACCGAAACCGAAGCGGAGAGCGAGCGCGACCACCAGTTCGCGAGCGAACAGTAATACCGAAAAAGCGTACTGCCGGCGCATGCGGCAGCCCGCCAACATTTTTGAAAGCTGCATCGACGCAGCCATCAGGCCCGACATGTATCTTAAGCGATCCATCACCGTCAACTGGGGCAACCTGCCGGCACAGGAGCTGGAATTCGGCCCCGTCAATCTCTTCTCCGGCGGCAACGGCTCGGGCAAGACTACCGCTGCCGACGCGCTGCAGACGCTGATGACGGCCGCGCATGACAATCTGTTCAACTATAACCCCGGCCAGGATGAGACAACTCAGCGCGGCCGGGGCGGCAAACAGGTGCGCACCCTCGCCTCTTACGTGCTCGGCTGCGACGACGGCGCCTTCGCCCGTCCATGGAGCACCGACGGTTACATCGCCGGCGTCTTCCATCCCACCCAGGGGGAAACCGCCGAACCCTTTACCGCCGTAATAGGCGTACGCGCCCACCTCGATCGCGCCGGCGCCGCTGCACAGGCGCGCCAGGATGAACTGCTGCTGATGATCGTAGCCGGCGAGATGCTGTCGCTCTCGCACTTCCTGCGCGACTACAAGGATGGGCGCCATATCACGCCGGTGACCGAGTTGCCCGATCTGCTGCGCCGCGAATTCGGCAAGCAGGCAGTGGAGGTCTACGACAAGAAGGGCAGCTACCTTGCCCGCCTTTATGGTGCTCTGCGCGGCAAGCGCGATGCAGTTTCCAGCCGCGAGGCGAAAAACGCCGCCCGCACCTTCGCCAACTTCATGGCCTACAAGCCGGTGAAGTCGATCGACCAGTTCGTCGCCGAGGAGGTGCTGGAGCCGCGCGACATGGGCGATACGGTGCGGCGCATCCGCGATCTGCTGCGCACCGTGCACGGCATGGAACAGGAGGCTGCCCGGCTGCGCGCCAGCGTCGCTCAGCTGGAGACCGCGCGCGGCCACGCCGACAGCTACGTCGAACTCTGGGTGGAGCGCACGGCGCTGGGCTACGGCGCAGCAGCCCAGGCTTATGCGCATAACCAGCGTGACTATCTCGCTGCCAAGGATGAGCAGCAGCGGCTGCGGCAAGAGCAGGCGGCCCTCGAAGAGGAGCAGCAGCTCACCCACCAGCGTCTGCAGGCGGCTCAGCAGGAACTGGTCGAGCTGCGCGCGCGGATGCTCGGCATCCCCGCGCTGCGCACCAGGGATGAACTGGAACGCGAGCGCGTGCGTCTTGAAGAGGCCCTGCGCGCTGGCGTCAAACCGCTGCTCGAACAGGAACAGCAGCGCCAGACTAACCTGAAAGCAGTGCGTGCCATTCGTGCAGCGCTCGCTGCAGAAAGCCTGGAGCTGGTGCTGCCGGAGTTTGCCGCGCGCGGCTGGCGCGAGGCCACACGAGAACTGCTGGCGAGCGCCGACCAGCCGCTGCCCGATCTCAATCAGCTGCTGGCGCGCGACTGGATTGATCTGGCGCCGCTCGATGCCGGCCTCGATCAGATCCGCCTGCAACAGCAGTTGCACAACCGTATCGCCGAGCTGCTGCACGGTCAGCCCGGCGCTGACAATACGCTCGCCCTGCGCGCGCGCCGCCTGCTGGACGAGCGTACCCGTGAAGTGCAGGCGGTCGAGCGCCAGGTGGCGCAGACCGAACGACAGATTGCCGCCCTGGAATCGCAGCGCGTCAGCTATCCCGCCGACGTCGAAGCGGCGGTGCAGGCGATCCGCCAGCAGTGTCCGCAGGCCGATCCGCGGGTGCTGTGCGACTACGTGGAAGTGTCCGATCCCGAGTGGCAGATGGCCATCGAAGGTTATATCGGTGGCGCCCGCTTCGGCATTCTGGTCGAACCGGAGTTTGAGGCAGAGGCCATCCGCATCGTGCGTCGCCTCAGCGGCAGCCGCAACCGCGCACGTGTCATCCAGGGCGAGCAGGCGCGGCGCGACGCGGAGAAACAGAACCTGCCGGCAGGCTCCATCATTGAGGTGATCTGTTTTCACCACCGCATCGCTGAGCATTATCTGCGCGCCTCCTACGGCAACGTGGTGCGGGTACAGGATGCACAGACACTGCGCCGTACCCGACGTGGCGTGACCGCCGATGGCATGGGCTCTGGCAACTATGCACTGTTCCGCTGCGACCTTGCCGATAGCGAACTGGTGTTCGGCCAGAGCGCCCGGGAACGTAACCTTCGCGCCCAGCAGCAGGCACTCTCAGCACTGCATGACAAGCTCACGCAGACGGTGCGCGATCGCGATCAGATCGCCGAAGTCGTCGCCAGGCTGGCCTGTTTCCATCCGCTCGACCACGCCGCAGCCGCCAGCCGGCTGCTCGATCTCCAGCGCCAGCTGCGCGACGTAGAGCAGCAGCTGGAAGAACTCGACCTTGACGCCCACCGCGACCTGCAGGACGACGAAGCGCGCGTCCAGGCGCGTTACAACGAGCTGCAGGCGCTGGAGGGGACGCTCAACAAGCGCGCTGGCTCGCTGGAGGAACAGCGGCGCAGTGCTGATGCCCGCATCCGCCATTTCGCCGACCAGAGCGATGCGTTGCTGGAGAAACGCGAACAGGCTGAGGAGCAGCTATTCGCCGCTGCACGCAAGATGCCCGGCATCGACGCCGAGGCACGCATTGGCGGAATCGACGCGCGCCTGGAGCAGAGCCACGTCGATATCGATTTCATCGAGCAGGAGATAGCACTGACATCGGAGCTGAGCCACACTGCGGTCGCACTGGAACGGGCCGTCCGCGACTACAACGATAGGGCGCTGCCCGCAGATCTGGTGATGAGTGATACCACCTGCGATCTGCACTCGCTCGCCTTCCTCGCTCATGTCGGCAATATCCGCGCGCAACTCGACGCGCAGCACAACCGCCTGCGCAACAACGTGCTGCTGGAAAAACAGGAGCAGCTGACTGCGTTGCGGGAGACTTTCAATACCACTTTCGTCAGCGATCTCTGTCACGAAATTCATCAGGCGATCAACGACGGCAAGCGGGTGCTCGACAATCTCAACAAGGAGCTCGAACACCACCGCTTTGGTGCAGATCGCGAACGCTTCGAGTTCGAGTGGAGCTGGGTGCCGGAATACAAGGAGTACTGGGATTTCTTCGGCGAGGTCATGAAGATTCCCAATCTCGGCGATGGCAGCTCACTGTTTGAGGGCGGCCTCAGACCGCGCGAAGCTGCCGTGCGCGACCGTCTGCTGGCACTGCTGCTGGATGGCGACGAACAACAGGCGCTGCGCGAGCTGGAGCGGCTCAGCGATTACCGTCGCTACCGCCGTTACGACATCATCAAGTATCCCGAAGGCAAGCCGGGCATTCGCCTCAGCGAATACGGCACCGGGTCGGGCGGCCAGCTGGAGACACCGGCCTACATCATTCGCGCCGCCGCCGTCACCAGCGCCTTCCGCTTCAACGAGGGCGACAGTCATCTGCGGATGGTGATCGTCGACGAAGCCTTCATGCACATGGACGAGAACCGCTCGCGCGAGGTAATCAGCTACCTCACCGAAACGCTCGGCCTGCAGCTGATTTTCATCATGCCGACCAGCAAGGCTGGCCCCTTCCTCGATCTGATCAGCAACCAGTTTGTGTTCGCCAAGGTGCCCAGTCCGGAACCGGTAGGCGAGCTCAACACACGAGTGCTGGTCGACCGCCAGCAGCTCAATCGCGAACGGGTCGCCGAACTGTGGGCCAATCACCGCCGGGTCATCCGCCAGCAGGGCGCGCTGGATTTCATGGAAGAGGTATAGCCGGCTCTTTCCGCAGGAGCCGGCCCTGCAGGTGAACCCCCGAACGCGAACGCTGTGCCGGCTCCTTCTTCGACACAGGCGGCTTCTGCAGCGGCCAAATTGCCCCTCGTCGCAACCTCGCTTTATAGTGGCTGAGATCTACCGGCTATCGCCGCCACCAGGGGAGATCTGTTGTGAACCGCGGAACCCAGATCAATTTCTGGTATGTCCTGTTCGCTGTCATGGGAATCGTGCTGCTGCGTGATCTCTGGGTGCAGACACAGACGGTCGAGTCCATTCCCTACAGCCAGCTTGAGCGCTATCTCGAGCAGGGGGTCGTCGAGCAGGTCACCATTGGCAGCCGCGCCATCCACGGCACCTTCAAAACTCCCCAGAACGGCAAGACTGCCTTCGTCACCACGCCGGTCGCGCCCGAGCTGGCCGCGCGGCTCAATGAAGCCGGCGTCACCTACGCCGGAGCGGTAGAAAACACCTGGTTCACCACCCTGTTGTCGTGGGTGCTGCCGGCGCTGGTCTTTGTAGGCATCTGGATGTTCGTGATCCGGCGCATGAGCAACCGGCTTGGCGCCGGTGGGCTGATGTCGATCGGCAAGAGCAAAGCCAAGGTCTACATCGAGACCGATATCAAGGTGACTTTCGCTGATGTCGCCGGCGTCGACGAGGCCAAGGCGGAGCTGCAGGAAGTGGTCGATTTTCTGCAGAACCCCGCCGAGTACGGCCGTCTGGGCGCCCGCATGCCAAAGGGCATTCTGCTGGTGGGGCCACCCGGCACCGGCAAGACGCTGCTGGCACGGGCAGTGGCGGGTGAAGCGAAAGTGCCTTTTTTCTCTATCTCCGGCTCGGAATTTGTGGAAATGTTCGTCGGTGTTGGCGCGGCGCGGGTGCGGGATCTGTTTGAGCAGGCACGCAAGGCGGCGCCTGCCATTATCTTCATCGACGAGCTGGATGCCCTCGGTCGCGCCCGCGGCGCGGCCACCGTGCACGGCGGCAACGAAGAACGGGAGCAGACGCTGAATCAGCTGCTGAACGAGCTGGACGGCTTCGATCCGGGCCAGGGTGTGGTGCTTCTTTCTGCTACCAACCGTCCGGAAATTCTCGACCCGGCATTACTGCGGGCCGGGCGCTTCGATCGCCAGGTGCTGGTCGATCGTCCCGATCGCCAGGGCCGGGTGCAGATTCTGCAGGTGCATATCAGGAAGATCGTTCTCGCTGACGACATCGTGCTGGACGAGATCGCGGCGCTCACCACCGGCTTTTCGGGTGCCGATCTCGCCAACCTGGTCAACGAAGCGGCCCTGCTGGCGACCCGTCGCGGCGGCAAGGTGGTCGCCATGGAAGACTTCACCCACGCGATCGAACGCATCGTCGCCGGGCTGGAGAAGCGCAATCGCCTGATCAATCCACGCGAACGCGAGATCGTGGCCTACCACGAAGCCGGCCATGCCCTCGTGAGCATGGCACTGCCCGGAAACGACCGGGTGCACAAGGTCTCAATCATCCCGCGCGGCGTCGGAGCGCTGGGTTATACCATTCAGCGGCCGACCGAAGACCGGTTTCTGATGACCGAGGCGGAGCTCCGCAACAAAATTGCGGTCCTGCTGGCCGGGCGTGCAGCGGAGAAGCTGGTATTCGACCATTTTTCAACCGGTGCTGCCGATGACCTGGCCCGCGCCACTGATATCGCGCGGTCGATGGTCGCGCGCTATGGCATGGACCCCGAGCTGGGTAGTGTCAGCTATGAACAGGAGCGGGGTCACTTTCTGGATCAGCGACCGCCGGTGTGGTTCGAGCGCAATTACAGTGAGGCGACGGCCGAAGCCATGGACCGGGCGGTGCGCAATCTCGTACAGGATGTGTTCGCCCAGGCACTGACGATTCTCAGCAGCAACCGCGACATTCTGGAGCGAGTGGCCAGTCGCCTGCTGGAGCGGGAGACGCTGGAAGAAGAGGAGCTGGTCGATCTGGCTCAGGGGCTGCGAGCCGCTTCGTAGAGGCCTGCCGTGCAGGCAAATCTGTTAATTCATGTCACGGCGAACGCAGCGGCACAGCCCCGGGATCGGACTCTGAGACAAAAAAACCCCACGGCTGAGGCATGGGGTTCCTGATCAGCGGCTGACTATTACCTGCCAGCCAGCTTCTTCTCCGCTGCGGCCACGCTCTGGAAGATCAGCGTGTTGATCGTCATCGGCCCAACGCCACCGGGAACCGGGGTATAGGCCGATGCCTTGCCGATTACAGCGGAGAGCTCGATGTCGCCCACGCCCGGCGGATGATAGCCGGCGTCGACCACGACCGCGCCTTCCTTGATCCACTCGCCCTTGATCAGCTCCGGCTTGCCGACCGCGCCGACCACGATATCCGCCTGCCTGACGATCTCGGCCAGATTTTTGGTGCGCGAGTGGCAGATGGTGACCGTCGCGTTGGCATTGAGCAGCATCAGTGCCATCGGCTTGCCAAGGATCGGGCTGCGGCCCACGACCACGGCGTGCTTGCCGGCCAGCTCGATATCGTAGGCTTCGAGCAGGCGCATGATGCCGGCCGGCGTGGCCGAGCCGTAAGCTTCTTCGCCCATCGACATGCGGCCAAAGCCGAGACAGGTCACGCCATCGACATCCTTCTCGAGATCGATCGCGTCGAAGCAGGCGCGCTCGTTGATCTGGCTGGGAACCGGGTGCTGCAGCAGGATGCCGTGCACGTTCGGGTTGGCGTTGAGTTCCTGGATCTTCGCCAGCAGCTCCTCGGTCGTCGTCTCTTCCGGCAGCTCGACTTTCAGCGAGTCCATACCGACACGATGGCAGGCATTGCCCTTCATCCTGACGTAGGTAGCCGACGCCGGGTCGTTACCGACCAGAATGGTCGCGAGAATAGGAGTGGCGCCGCTCTGCTCCTTGATCTTTGCAACCCGGGCGCGCAACTCTTCCTCGGAGCGCGCGGCCAGAGCCTTTCCATCTAGTACTTTCGCTGACATGAGAGTTTCCGATGCAATGAGTGGCTGGGGAGGCGGCCCACTGTCGGCGGGCCGTGCAGTGGGCGCATTATCGCAAAATGCGCCCAGTTCAAGAATGGGAAGCGTGGAACGCGCTTCAGAAAACCACCGTACCCCGGCCGTGGACGATGATGCGGTCGTCAAGATGCGCGTTCACCGCCTTGGCCAGTACGATGCGCTCGACATCGCGACCCTTGCGCACCAGATCTTCGACCTCGTCCTCGTGGGTGGCGTCGACCACGCCCTGGGCAATGATCGGACCTTCGTCCAGATCAGCCGTGGCGTAGTGGGCGGTGGCACCGACCAGCTTCACACCGCGCTCAAATGCCTGGTGGTACGGCTTGGCACCGATGAACGCCGGCAGCGTCGAGTGGTGAATATTGATGATCTGGTGCGGGAACGCGGCACAGAAATCATCCGACAGGATCTGCATGTAGCGCGCCATGACCACCAGATCGATGTTGTACTCACGCAGCAGAGCGATCTCCTTCGCTTCCTGCTCGGCCTTGTTGTCTTTGGTGATCTTGAAGACGTGGTACGGAATGTTGAACGTCTCCGCCAGCGCCCGCTGATCTTCGTGGTTGGAAATGATCAGCGGAATGTCGCAGTTCAGCTCACCAATCTGCCAGCGGGTCAGCAGGTCGACGATGCAGTGGTAGTACTTCGAGGTGAAGATGGCAACGCGCTTCTTCTTGTCGGAATAGGAAATCTTCCACTCCATCTGAAAGCGGGCAGCCATTTCGCCGATATCACGCTCCAGCGCTTCGCGACTGCCTTCCAGCTCGCTCAGATCGAACTTGATGCGTTGGAAGAAGCGCGAATCGGTACGGGCCGTATGCTGGTGCAGGTCCAGAATGTTGAGTTTGCGGCTGGCCAGCATATTGGTCACCGTGGCGACCAGCCCCTTTTGGTCAGGGCAGGTAATAAGTAGCGTCGCGGTCAAATTATCGTGACTCATGGTGAGCATCCTTCAATGTGCAAAAAATGACTGTACGAAGCGCTGAACTGCAAAGCCCGAGGCAGCCTTGAAAGGCGCGTCAGAGCTTGACGTCGAAGCCGCCTTTCGGCTTCAGCTCAAATTCGCCGTTCTGCACGGCATACATCCAGGCAACCGACTTCTCCAGCCCGCCGAGCGGGTAGAGATGCACGAGATTGATGCCACACTCAGGATCATTGGCCTGATAGCTGGCCAGATCGCGCACCAGCTGGTCTGGTGCCTGGGTGGTCATCAACCGGGCGATATTGGCAGCCTGCCGCGTCAGGAATCGCATCGAAGGGCCGACTCCGCACGCCTGCGCATGGCGCAGCAGCGTCTTGATGGTGGCCAGCCCAGGGATACCGATATGGATCGGCAGCTCGTTGCCTTCGGCACGGATCCGTTTGTCCCATTCGATCACCGGCGCCGCTTCGAACACGAACTGGGTGGTGATGTACATCTCCACGTCATTCTGCTTGGCCCAGGCGTTCTTTTCCAGCAGCGCTCTGGTTACTTCCGCCGGCGGAATATCGGGGCTGCCCTCGGGGTGTCCAGCGACGCCTACCTTGCGGATGCCATATTTCTGCAGCAGATCGGTCTGCAGCACCTGAATGGTGGAATCAAACTCGCCAACCGGGTGGGTAACGCCGCCACCGATCAGCAATGCTTCCCGCACGTTGGTTTCGGCTTGCAGCTGCTTCAGGTTCTCCTCAAGGAACTGCTTCGAGGGAATCGAGCGCGCGGCCAGGTGCGGCACGGGATTCATCCCTTCCGCTGAAAGACGCTGTACGCATTCCACCGTGTCCGCAAAGTCGGAACCCGGCAGAAAAGTGACATAAACAGTGGTGCCTTCCTTGAGGATCGCCCTGAAACTGTCGATCTTTCTGGCGCCGCCCGGCGTAACTTCAACCGTGCAGCCGGCCATGAAGCGGCGGATATTTTCATGCTCTTGCATTACGTCAGTAGTCATGGTCGACCTCAAAAACGGAGCGGAAGCGCGGCTGCGATTACCTGCAGTCGAGCCGCGTTCCTGCGGCACTAATGATTCTGGTCGCAGCGACGAGCGCTGCGGCAAGGGTGAAGGAGCTTCCCTCCTCCACCCTTGAAGCGGAATCAGCTCCGCTTGGTACGCCAGCTTTCGACGTACTGCTCGCGAGCCACCTTGCTGTACGGCACGGGGCTGACGATGGCGCGCACAGAGATCTGCTTGTGCGGCTCAACGGTGGTCTTACGGGTCTGATCCGGCTCACCCCAGACCACGCGTACTTCGGTGCCCACTTCGATCTCGTGGTCAACCGTCGCCAGCGACAGACCGGAACGCTCGTTATAGCTGTACCCGGTGAACATCGACAGTCCGACAACGCGGCCATCGACATCGGTTACCGAGTCGAAGTTGCTGTTGGCGTAGTTGGCCAGCGGCAGGTCGAACACTTTGTAGTTTTCTTCGCCCGGCTGGAACAGCGAGGAGAAGATCTTGGCCATGTCTTCGCTGTTCCATGCCAGCGTGACTTTCTTGCGCTGAGTCGCCGGATCCAGCTTCTCGAGTGCGCTGCGGCCGATGAAGTCGTGGTCGAACTTGACGAACGGGCCGTAACCAATTTCGTACGGGTTGACGTAATAGTCTTCGATCTTATCGGAGACGAAGCTGCCGCCGATGGCGCCAGTCGCTTCGTAGCTGTCAGCACCCAGCCAGGCACGGTAGTCGGCCAGCTCGTCACCGGTGTAGATCGCCGGCAGCGGCGAGGGAATCCAGCCGGACTCCAGCGTGTTGGTCGCGTAGGCGCGCGAACCTACTTGCTGCATGCCGAACTCGGCACCCGCCTCGACGATGATGGCACGGATCTCATCGTACTCTTCGTACGGACCCCAGATCTCGAGACCCGGAGCGCCGGCCATGCCATGACGCAGGGCGCGTACTTTGCGGCCGCCGATGTTGATTTCGCCGATATTGAAGAACTTGATCTCCGGTACCGGACCGCCGTTCAGCTTCTCAATGATTTTCCAGGCGTTCGGGCCCTGGATCTGGAAGCGATAGTATTTGCGGTAAACCGGCTTGCCCATCGGGCGCGACGGTGAGCGCGGATCGTTTTCGATTTCGACGTCGTACTTGCCTTTTTCAGCCTGGAACATCAGCCAGTTGGCTGCCGGTGCGCGACCAACGTAGACGAACTCTTCGCCCGGCTCATAGAACAGGATGCCGTCGCCAATCACGTGACCATACGGAGTCACCGGCACATACTGCTTGGCCTTGTTGACGGTGAAGTTGGCAAAGCTGTTGATCGCGGTGTCGGAGAACAGCTTCATTGCGTCCTTGCCGCGTACGATCAGGTTCTGCATGTGGTGCGACTGGTCAAACAGAACAGCCGTTTCGCGCCATGCTTGTTGCTCGGTGCGCCAGTTGCTGAATTCGGGCGCCACAACCGGATAGACGTACGCCCCGATCTGCGAGTTGCGGAGCATTTGGACGGGGTTACCACCCGCCGCGTTCAGAACATCCTGCAGACTTTTCTTGCTCATGATCTCTTCACCCTTCTGGATTGAACATCGAGTTATCGAAGACCCCAACGGCTGACCCTGCCTTCGGGTTGTCCCCTGTCGCCCCGGGAATGAATTCCTCGTTTTTGTCGCTTCGGTAAGTCCGGATCCCCGGGCCGCCCGCTAAGCGCGTCGACTGTCTGGGCGTGCGGTGCACAGCTGTCTGAGCCACTGCCGAGCCGTTGCTGCGGACAGCGAAACGGCTCCGCACAGGAGCCGTCAAGCTGTGTCACCGGCCCGCCAGGCGAACCGACTGGTACTGATATTGACCGGAACGAAGGGCGGAGTCAATGCCTTTTTAGGCCTGACCAGCTGGTTCGGCCAGCGGCCCGCCTCCAAACCTCATGGTTCGGGTGCAGAGTGGTGTTTTAGCGGGGAAAAAGCGCACGCAGCGGAGGCATGCGCGCGGACAGGACAACGCGGGCTCAGCCGCCCTGAATGCGGTGAAAGTTGCGCCAGCGCGCTTCCAGCTCTGCGGCGAGCGAAAGTGGCGCAAACGGTTTGATGATGACATCGAAAGCACCCAGCCGGCGGTAACCGTCCAGCTCGTCCGGGCGTACTTTGGCGGTCATGAAAATGACGGGGACGGCCTGCAGGTCCATGACCGCGCTGAGCCGTTGCAACGTGGTGGGGCCGTCCATGTCCGGCATCATGACATCCAGCAGGATGAGCTGCGGCGCGAACGCCGGCGCCTGTGTCAGCGCCTCATCTCCCGACGCACAGCTGAGCACCGTGAGCCCGCCCACTTTTTCCAGCGCAACCCGTGCCACCGCCCGGATGGAGGCGTCATCCTCGACGTGGAGCACACGCTCCAGCCGGGCGGTCACGCGCCAGCCTCCGGTCGCGCTGCCGGCAAACGGAACCAGAAGCAGGCGCCTTCACCCGGGGGCGAATCGAAGCCGATCGTGCCACCCATGCGTTCGACCAGCTCCTTCGCAATCGCCAGGCCGAGACCGGTGCCCACCAGCGCCCGGTCATCAGCGGAGTCGGCCTGCGCAAACTTGTCGAAAACCCGCGCATGAAACGCTTCAGGCACGCCGCTGCCTTCATCCTTAACCGCAATTACCACCTCGTCGCCCTCCTGTCGGTAAAACACCCGGACGGTACTGCCGGGCGGCGAATGCTTGCAGGCGTTTGATAACAGATTGTTCATCACCTGCATGACGCGCATCGGATCCCCCAGCACGGCAGCCGGCCCGGAATCGACGCACTCCAGTGTCACCTGATAGGGCTCAGCGTAGCTCGTCATTGCCGCCAGCGCCTCGTCAATGGCGGGCCGCACCGCAATGGTCTCCACGGCAAAACGCATTTTGCCGGCGACCAACTTGTCGATATCCAGCAGGTCGTTAACCAGACGCATCAGGCGCTGACTGTTCTGCTCGGCGATGTCGAGCATCTCCCTGAGTTCGTCCGGCACGGCCCCGACGGCTCCGCTGTTGACCAGACTGAGCGCCCCGCTAACCGCTGTGAGCGGTGTGCGCAGCTCGTGGCTGACAGTCGAGACAAACTCCTGCTTGAGCCGCTCGACGGCCCTCTGCTCGGTCAGGTCGTGAATGATGGCGAGCCAGTGTGGAATTCCTGCCTGCGGCACCAGTGAGAGGCTGATCTCGGCCGGCACCGGGTCGCGATTGCGCACCGTGACGTCCGCCTGCAGCCGGATGGCGGGTTCCAGTCCCGGCGTTGCGCGACAACGGGCCAGCAGCTCCGGCAGCGCCGGCACGCCTTCGCCTTTCAGCTGCAGGGTATCGCCCAGCACCATCCCCATCAGCGAGCGCCCTGCCCGGTTGGCCTGGGTGATGCGACCGTTGGCGTCCAGCACCACCAGCGCATCGGGCGCATGCTCGAACAGCGCCTGCAGGAACTGACGACTCTCTACCAGCGCGTCGTTGGCGTGTTTCTGCTGCGTGACGTCCAGCAGCAGCACCACCAGATGCAGCGGTTCGCCATTGCTGTCACGCACCACCGACATGGAGTGAATGGTCCAGATGATCTGCCCGTCCTTGCGCACACAGCGGCGGCTGAGGCGGGTGCTGCTAATGCGGCCGCTGACGAGCTGGTCAATACGTTCCCAGTCGCCGGGCACATCCTCAGGCAGCACCAGCTGCTCGAAATGGATATTCACCATCTCGTCAGGCGGATAGCCGAGCATGTCGCAGAGTGACTGATTCACCTCGAACAGACGCCCGTCAAGCGAGACCAGCGCGATGCCCTGGGCGCTGGCGGTAAAGGCACTGCGGAAGCGGTCATTGCTCAGCCGCGCCGCCTCCCTGGCCTCGACCAGCGGCGTGATATCGGTGGCCATGCCGACATAGCCCCGCGTTTCGCCCCGGGCGTCGAGCAGCGCACTGACCGATAGTCGCACCTGGCGGGTGGTACCGTCCTTGCGGACGTAGGTCCACTGGCGGGTATCGACGCCGCGTTCGCTGATACCGCCTGCCGCAATGGCCGCCACAGCGCGCAGATCCGAGGGCTCCAGCCCCACCTCGTGCGCCCGCTCCGCCAGTTCGTCCTGATCGTGGAACGTCTCGGAGGGCTTGATCCGGCCCACCACCTCCTCGGCGCTGTACCCGAGCAGCCGCTCGGCCCCCGGGTTGAACAGCGTGACCACACCTCCCTTGTCAGTCACGATGATGGCCACATCGAGCGACGCATCGATGATGCTCTGCAGGCGGGCACGCGCCTCAGCAACCGCCCGTTCGGCCGCTCTGGCGGCGGTAATATCGTGCATCACCAGGATGGCACCGGTCGGTGCGCCACTATCGTCGAGCAGCGGGTCGCCATTGCAGCGCACATGCCGGTCCGGCTGCGATCGGGTCCGGATCAATATATCGACATCGCGGATCGACTCGCCCTGCAAGGCCCGGTGCAGCGGGTAGCGCTCGGGCGGCAGCAGCTCGCCATCGGCATAGATCGAGAAATGGTCCCGCCACTGTGAGGGCGGCAGCTGGCGGACATCGATACCGTGCCATTGGCGCGCCGTGCGGTTGAACTGTTCCAGCCGCCCCTCCCGATCGCAGGTGATAACGGCATCGGGCATCGCTTCCAGCAACAGCTCGAGCGTGCGGCGGCCCTTCTGCGCCTGTCTGCGCGCCAGACTCGTTTGCAGATGCGTCACCGCCTGATGAGCGAGCCGCTGCAGTAAATCACGCTGGGTATCATTAAGTTCGCGCGGCACGCGGTCGATGACGCTGACTGTGCCATAGCGTGTGCCGTCCTCGCCCACCAGCAGCGCACTCGCGTAGAAGCGGATGCGTGGCTCCCCCAGCACCAGCGGATTGCCGGCAAAACGTGGATCCGCCTGTGCATCGGGAACTTCGAGCAGCGATGCTTCACTGGTGAGAGCATGGGCACAGAAGGAGAGGTCGCGGGGAATTTCAACCAGATCGATGCCGATACTCGACTTGAACCAGAGACGATCAGCATCGATCAGCGAGATCAGTGCCATCGGGCAGTCGCAGATATGCGCGGCGAGCACCACCAGGTCGTCGAAGATGGGCTCGGGCTGGGTGTCGAGCATTTCGAGTCGCAGCAGCGCAGCCAGGCGATCAGGCTCATCGGCAGGGGGCGGCGCCGGCACGAAACCTCGTGTCGAAATCAAGTCCTCATCCTCTGAAGTGGTCATTACTGCGCCCTGTGGTTCCACGCGGGGGCCTCGATATGACCCCTGCCGCCAAGCATACGCTCCGCCGGGATCGCCGGGTGCAGGTTCCCGCCGTCGTCCAGCCAGCTCAGCAGTGAGAGTACGTTATTTCACGCAGGTCAGCGATGCAGCCGCTCTCATTTTTACGTGGCTGGCAGGGCCAGTTCCTGCCCGGATCACCGGCCGGACCCCCGGCAAATGGTAGTATGGCTGGCCTTATCCGGTTGAACCCACTGTTCGAGGTAATGCATGAAGTTTATCGGGGCTCACGTCTCCGCTCAGGGCGGCGTGCAGAATGCACCACTCAACGCTGCCGCGATCGGCGCCAATGCTTTTGCCCTGTTCACCAAAAATCAGCGCCAGTGGCGAGCTAAACCGCTGGATGAAGAAACCATTGCCGCCTTCCGGCGCAACTGCGAAGAACACGGTTTCACCGCCAGTCAGATCCTTCCGCATGACAGCTATCTGATCAATCTGGGACATCCGGACGCAGAAGGACTGCAGAAGTCGCGCGACGCGTTTCTGGATGAAATGCAGCGCTGCGAGCAGCTGGGACTGGTCTATCTCAACTTTCACCCCGGCAGTCATCTCAATCAGATCGACGAGGAGCGCTGTCTGGCCCGTATCGCGGAGTCGATAAATCTCACGCTCGACCAGACCCGCGGTGTCACCGCGGTGATCGAAAGCACTGCCGGGCAGGGCACCAACCTCGGCTGGCGGTTCGAACATCTGGCGGCGATTATCGACGGCGTCGAAGACAAGAGTCGCGTTGGCGTGTGCCTCGACACCTGCCATATGTTCGCGGCCGGTTACGAGCTGCGCACGCATGAAGCCTGCGAAGCGACGTTCCGGGAATTCGATGAGATTGTTGGCTTTCGCTATCTGCGCGGCATGCATCTCAACGGCAGCAAGTCGGCCTTTGGGTCGCGCGTTGACCGCCACCACAGTCTGGACGAAGGCGAACTGGGGATGGCAGTGTTCGAATACATCATGCCCGATCCCCGCTTCGACGGTATTCCGCTGGTGCTGGAAACCATCGATCCATCGATCTGGAAAGACGAAATTGCGCTGCTGCGTTCACTGACAACGGTTGCCGAGCCTGCATGAGTCCCCGGGTGGAACCGGGCCGCTGCCCCATCCTCCAACCCTGATACGGCTTTCCGCAGGGCCCTGCGGCACGCTCTGGAGGAGTTCCATGGACAAGCAAGATCGATTGACCGACGCACAGCGCGATTACGTCGACCTCATTCGCGGCGGCGTTGCCGGCTCACTGTCCAGCAAGGAGTTTGCCTATGCGCTGGACAGTTATCTCAACAACACACCGGCTGACACCGTAATCGACCGCATTCTGGCTGACCGGCGCGCCAGCGAGCCCGACCGTCGCCGCGGCCCGGACACCTTGCACTGAACCGGATTATTCGGCTGGCGTGGGCGCCGGCGCTTTGCCACCGGGTCCCCTGCCGGCCAGACTCGACAGCAACTCCACCGGCAACGGAATGACAATGGTGGAAGTACGGTCATTGGCAATCTGCGTCAGCGTCTGGAAATAACGCAGCTGCATGGCATTCGGCTCCGCCGCCAGCACGCGGGCCGCCTCCTGCAGCGCCTGCGATGCCTGCAGCTCACCCTCGGCATGGATCACCTTGGCGCGCCGCTCGCGTTCTGCTTCTGCCTGCCGTGCGATGGCGCGTACCATCGATTCGTTGAGGTCGACCTGCTTGATCTCCACGTTGGACACTTTCACGCCCCAGGTCGCGGTCTGCTCATCCAGCGTATGCTGAATATCGTTGTTGAGTTTGTCGCGCTCGGCCAGCATCTCATCGAGCCCGTGCTTGCCCAGCACTGACCGCAGCGTGGTCTGCGCCAGCTGGCTGGTCGCTTCGAAGAAATTTTCGACCTGAATGACCGCCCTTTCCGCATCCACCACCCGGAAATAGACCACGGCATTGACGCGCACCGAGACGTTATCGCGCGATATCAGGTCCTGACTTGGCACGTCGTGGACCAGCGTACGGAGGTCCACGCGTACCATCTGCTGCAACACCGGGATTACGATGATCAGCCCCGGCCCTTTCACTTTCTGAAAGCGGCCGAGCATGAAAATGACGCCCCGCTCATATTCACGCAACACTTTCAGCGCACTGCTGAGCAGACCGAATATCAGTACCGCGACGATAAAAAAGAAATAACTCGTCATCTTGCCTCTCCCTGAACAGTGGATGGATCCTCAACCGGCTCGACCGTGAGCACAAAATCGTCGACAGCCGTGACGCGCACGCGCTGGCCGCGCTGCACCAGCGCACTGCTGCGTGCTCGCCACAACTCGCCCCGAATCTGCACCAGTCCTTCGCGCACGAAGGTTTCAGCGGCTCTCGCCTCCGTACCGACCCAGTCATCGAGCGAATTGACCGGCGCTTGTCGTCGCCCCCGGACCGCAGCACCGATCAGCACCAGCACGGCACCCAGCGACACCACTGCGAACGCGGCCACCACCGGCAGGGCAAGCCGCAGGCCAGGCACGCTCGCGTCGAACAGCAGTACCGAGCCGGCGACGAAGGCAGCGACACCACCCAGCCCCAGCACGCCGAAACTGGGCGACACGGCTTCGGCGATCATCAGCGCGATGCCCAGCAACAGCAATCCGAGCCCGCTGTAGCTGATGGGCAATACCTGAAACGCGTAAAGTGCCAGCAGCAGACAGATAGCGCCGGCAACGCCGGGCACCAGCACGCCGGGACTGTAGAACTCGAGCAGTAATCCATAGATACCGATCATCATCAGGATATAGGCGACGTTGGGATCGGTGATGACCGTCAGAAAACGTTGCCGCCAGTCCGGCTCGACAGCCTCGACCAGTGCGCCCGCTGTCGCCAGCCGCATCTCAGCCTCATCGGTCACCTGCACGCTCCGTCCATCAGACTGTTCCAGCAGCGCCGCCACATCCGGCACAACCAGATCGATCACGCCCTGCTGTAATGCCTCAGCGGCGGTCAGCGTAGCGGCCTCGCGCACGGCCTGTTCCGCCCAGTCGGCATTGCGCCCGCGCAATGTGGCGAGGCTGCGGATATAGGCGACAGCATCGTTGAGCGCCTTGCGCTCCATGGTAGTGGTGCCGCGCTCTCCGCCTTCATCGGCCTGGCCATCTTCACCACTACCGCGGCCACCAATAGCCACCGGCGATGCAGCACCGAGGTGGGTAGCGGGTGCCATTGCGGCGATGTGACAGGCGTAGAGGATATAGGTCCCGGCACTGGCGGCACGGGCGCCGGCTGGTGCGACCAGACAGAGCACGGGTTTTTCGCTATGGAGGATCGCACTGACGATATCGCGCATGGCGGCGTCCAGCCCGCCCGGCGTATCGATCTGGAGCACCACAGCGGCAACGTCACTGGCGGCGGCCTGCGCCAGCCCGCGCACGACGTAATCGGCGTTGCCGGGGCCGATCGCCGTATCGATTGTCAGCAGCTGTACCCGCGAAGGGGCAGCGGGAGCAGCCAGCGTCAGCAGCGCGGCGTACAACAGCAGCAGCGCTGTCCATAAACGCGCAGCGGACAAGGCTGGCAAACGACGCTGCTTCGGCATTCCCTACCTCCCGGCATTCGCTGCGGACAAACAGGAGTCTAGTCGAGATGTCGGCGCGAGGCGTGACGCTTCAGGTGCCGCTCTTGCGGGAGCGTGCTGTACGACTGGTTTTCGCTTTGGATTTGGCAGCACTTTTGGTAGGGGATTTCCGCGCCTTGCTGCTGCTTGGAGATTTTTTCTTCTTGCTGGCCGGCTCTTCCGCCGCGTCGCTGGCAGCTGCTCCTTTCTTGCGCAGACTCTCCTGCAGGATCTTGCGAAAGTCGACTACGTTGGTCGCCGCATTCTGAGGCACTTCGTCCGGCTCTTCGACAATCTCGGCACCACCCTTCTGGGCCAGCCGGCGATCGACGATGGCCTGCAACCGTTGCCGGTGCTGATCCTCATAATGCTCAGGTTCCCAGGGGACGGTCATCGACTCGAGCAGCGCCTCTGCCATCTCCAGCTCCTTGTCGCTGATGCGATAGTCAGCGATAGGTTTGTCCGGCAGCCTGAACTCATCAGCAGCCACGACCTCCTGCGGATAGCGCAACAGATTGAGCACCAGCGCGTCGTCGATGACCATCACGATAGAAAGATATTCACGCGTACGAATCACCACCCGCCCAAGCCCGACCTTATCGGTGCGGCGCAGAATTTCGCGCAGCAGCACGTAACCTTTTTCAGCCTTTTTACCCGGGACCAGATAGTAGGGTTTCTCGAAATAGATGGGCGAAATATCGGTGCGTTTGACGAAGCCTTCAATCTCGACGGCTTCACCTCCTTTCGGTGCCGCCTGTTTCAGCTCCTCCTCATCGATAACGACGTAACTGTTTTTGGCGTACTCAAAACCCTTTACGATCTCTTTCCACGGCACCTCTTCACCGGTTTCCGCATTGACGCGTTCGTAACGAATGGGAGCGTTATCGCGACTGTCGAGCATCCGAAAGTGGAGATCGACCCGCCGCTCGCCGGAATAGAGAGAGACCGGGATGTTGAGCAACCCAAAGGAGACAACACCATTCCAGACAGGCCTTGCCACGATCCCACCTCCGCCACTGCGGCTCAACGCCGGAGAGTTTGGAGGCTGCAGCAATAGCGGAAGTTCCGGACCCGGCGCCCGCCGCAGCACAGCAGCTACGCTGGCGGGACGGCGGTACTCCGACCACCGCGAGACACGGCAATCGAAGGCGAACACCGAAGCGGAGCAGAAAAGAAAACGGGCGCCCGAGGGCGCCCGTCAGCTCAGCAGAACCCGTCGGTTACTTCTCGACGAAGGCACGTTCGATCACATAGTGCCCCGCGTCGCCGTGACGCGATTCCTGCATGCCCCAGTCGTCCAGAATGCCGGTGAGATCCTTCAGCATCTGCGGGCTGCCGCAGAGCATGAAGCGGTCATCTTCCAGACTGGCGTGAGGCAGGTCCAGATCGGCGAACAGCTTGCCGCTGGTGAGCAGCTCAGTAATCCGGCCCTGATTCTGGAACGGCTCGCGCGTTACCGTTGGGTAGTAGAGCAGCTTGCCCTGTACCATTTCCCCGAAGTACTCGTTGTTGGGCAGTTCGGTAATCATGTCGCGGTACGCTAGCTCATCCACATAGCGGACGCCGTGCACCAGAATCACTTTCTCGTACTGCTCATAGATTTCCGGATCCTTGATGATGCTCAGAAAGGGTGCGAGCCCGGTACCGGTGCCCAGCAGCCAGAGGTTCTTGCCCGGCAGCAGATGATCGAGGATCAGCGTGCCCGTGGGCTTGCGGCTGACGAAAATGGTATCCCCTTCCTGAATCCGCTGCAGGTGCGACGTCAGTGGGCCATCCGGCACCTTGATGCTGAAGAACTCCAGCTCTTCTTCGTAGTTGGCGCTGGCAATACTGTACGCGCGCATCAGGGGCTTGCCGTCGATTTCCAGGCCAATCATCACGAAATGGCCGTTCTTGAAGCGAAAACCAGGGTCGCGCGTCGTGGTAAAGCTGAACAGCGTATCGGTCCAGTGGCGGACGCTGGTGACTGTTTCCGTAGCAAGAGTGCTCATGCGACACCTCAACGCAATCGTAAAAGTTGGGAATAGTCTACTCCCAGCCCAGTTATCGGCTAAGCAATTAATAGCTATAAGTTATAGCGAAGAATTGAATAAGAACAGCCAATAAAAAGGGTTCCCTGAGGAACCCTTTTCGCGGGCTGCCTGCAGATCAGCTTTTGGCGCGACCTTTGAACTCGCCCGTACGGGTGTCGATTTCAATTTTTTCGCCAATCTCACAGAAAGCGGCAACCTGCAGCTCATAACCATTGGCCAGACGGGCAATCTTGGTGACCTTGCCCGAGGTATCGCCACGCGCGGCCGGCTCGGTGTATGCGATTTCGCGCACAATGGTGGTCGGCAGTTCGACCGAGATCGCCTTGCCTTCGTAGAACACCGCTTCGCAGACGTCGGTCATGCCGTCTTCAATGAAGTTGACCACGTCGCCGAGGTTTTCTTTTTCAACCTCGTACTGGTTGTACTCCTCGTCCATGAACACATAAAGCGGATCCGCGAAGTAGGAGTAAGTAACCTCTTTGCGCTCGAGAATGATCTGATCGAACTTGTCGTCAGCTTTGTAGACGTTCTCGCTGGCAGTGCCGGTCAGGAGGTTCTTCAGTTTCATCTTGACCACAGCGGAGTTGCGGCCCGATTTGTTGTACTCGGCCTTCTGTACCACCCACGGCGAGCCGTTGATATCAATCACGTTGCCGGCACGAAGTTCCTGAGCTGTTTTCATACAGATACCGTTCGATTCTTGTTGAGGAGATGCGGCCGCGCGCGACCACGGAAAAAGGCCCGGCACTATACCCGATTTGCGCAAAATTGCACCAGCCCGGATGCAAGATCCTGCTGTTGGGCGAGCGCTCCGGCCCAGCTGTCAGCAGTGTGGCGCCAGATGTCGAACAGCGGGCCAGTTAGCAGTTCCTCACCTGAAGAATCAGCATCTGCCCCATTCCACTTATGCCAGAGGGCACGTAGTGGGACGTGCAAGGCAGTGGGAGCTGTGCGCAGGTAGCGGTCGAGCAAGGCGTCCAGCTTGGGCCAGTGAGCGCCGTCCTGCTGACGGTAGATATGCCAGATAAAGGGTTTACCGGCCCAGATTGCACGCACCAGCGAATCTTCCCCCCGTACCAGGTTGAGATCACAGCTCCAGAGCAGCTGGTCATAACGATCCTGACGCAGAAACGGGATCGGCTGCAGTGTCAGCGGGCCGCACCGTGCGGGGCGACCCCCGGCCAGCTCCGGGTATCCCAGCAGCTCTGCCAGTGGCTTCAGCAACGGCCCCTCAGGTACCAGGCAATGCCACGGGGCGCCAGTGGCAGTCAGCTTGTCCAGCAGCGCTGCCAGTGGCGCGTCGGGGTAACAAAAAAGCGACAGCAGTCTGGCCGCCGGAGAGTCAACGCCCAGTTCGGCGAGCAAGCGCGCGCTCCCCTCCTTCAGGAAATGGTCGCGCGCCCCGATGAGGCACCGCTCGCGCAGCAGGCCGCCGGAACGGCTGGAGAAGCCGGGGAAATAGAAATATTTGTTGAGGCCATCCGGCTGCGGCGATGCCAGACCATGGCATTCCTCAATCCACGCCTCGGCAGAAAGATATTCAAGGTTGATCCAGAGCGGCGGAGCACCGGCTGCCTGACGACGCAGCATATCAGCCCGGTACTCCGGCGGCAGCTCGCAGGCGAAGGCCTCAATCACCACGTCAGCGACGCTCACACCTGCCGCAAAGGGGGTACGCCAGTGACGCACCTCGACGCCGGCCAGCCGCTGACAGTCAGCATCAGCGGCTTCGGGCCAGAGACGCTGAAGCGCCGCCAGATCATCGACCCAGAGGCGCACCTCCAGCCCGAACTCGGCGGCCAGCTGACGGGCCAGCCGCCAGGTCACCCCGATATCGCCCAGGTTGTCGATTACCGTGCAGAAAATGTCCCAACGCTGTAGTCGTCCAGTCGCCGCTGTGTGCACGTCCAGTCCTTCCCGCTACGCCGTGCAAGAATTCTATGTGCACAGCGGCGACACTGCTGATCGTCAGGCCAGCCCTTCCGCCTGCAGCGCTTCCTGCACCTTGGGCCGCTCTCCAATGCGGTCGCGGAATGCTTTCAACGAGGGCCAGCGGTCGAGCGCAATATCATGATGCGCCGCCCAGCCGAGCATGACGAACAGGTAGGCGTCCACAGCCGTGTATTCGCGACCCATCAGATACTCGTTGTCGGCCAGATGCCGCTCGAAGTAATCGAAACGGGTGCCGATCCGGGCTACCACTTCTTCCCGCTCTTCCGCTGACAGCTGCTTGACGAAGAGTGGCGTGAAGCTTTTGTGCAGCTCAGTAGCGATCAGGTTCAGCCACGCCTGGAAGCGGTAGCGCTCAAACGAGATCGGCGACGGCACCAGACCAGCCATGGGGGCCTGGTCCCCCGCGTACTGCATGATCGCCGCCCCTTCGGTCAGCACTTCGCCATTGTCGAACTGTAGCGCCGGCACATAGCCAAGCGGATTGATTTCTGTGAAATCGTGGCCGTCCTCAGTCTTTTTGGTGCGGCCGTCGACCTTGACCAGCTCCACGGGAATCAGCGCCTCGCGCAGCACGATGTGAGAAGCGAGCGAGCATGCACCGGGCATGTAATAGAGTTTCATGAATGACTCCTTTTTTGAGCCTGTTCGATGTGACAGGCGAATGAGTAGCCGAGCCATTTGACCACAGCCAGCCCCTTTCGCTCGACCGAAGACCGGAATTACGGTAATTCCCAGCGGGCAAGGAGCGCCGGTTGCCGTATAATGCGCGACCAATTCCGACCAAGTTACTCAAGCATGTCTGCGCATAAACCGCTTTCCGCCCCCGCCCTGTTCGGCTACCGGCGTTACTGGGCCGAATGTTTCGGGCCGGCACCCTTCCTGCCGATGAGCCGCGCCGAGATGGATGAGCTCGGCTGGGACAGCTGCGACATCATCATCGTCACTGGCGACGCCTACGTCGATCACCCCAGCTTCGGCATGGCGGTGATCGGTCGCACGCTCGAAGCGCAGGGCTTCCGCGTGGGCATCATTGCACAGCCGGACTGGCAGTCGAAGGACGCCTTCATGGCGCTGGGCAAGCCCAATCTCTTCTTCGGCATTGCCGCCGGCAACATGGATTCGATGATTAACCGCTATACGGCGGATCGCCGGCTGCGCCACGACGATGCTTATACGCCGGGCAATGTGGGCGGCAAGCGGCCGGATCGCGCCGTCATCGTTTATTCGCAACGCTGCCGGGAAGCCTGGAGCGACGTGCCAATCATCCTCGGCTCCATCGAGGCGAGTCTGCGCCGCATTGCGCACTACGACTACTGGAGCGACAAAGTGCGCCGCTCCATTCTGATCGACAGCAAGGCTGACCTGCTGCTCTACGGCAATGCCGAACGGGCCGTCGTCGAAGTGGCGCACCGGCTGGCCGCGGGCGAACCCGTCGATCAGATCCGCGACTTGCGCGGATCCGCATTCGTGGTAAAAGAGGTGCCAGCTGGCTGGGTGGAGGTCGATTCCACTGAGTTCGACCAGCCGGGTCCGGTCGAGCCGCATGGCAATCCCTACGAAATGCGTGAAGAACCGGCGGTCTGCAGCAGCAAGTCCGAAGCGGCTGCGGCGGCAGCTGATGATGTTTCCGTGGTGCGCATCCTTGATCCTCTGCAAGCTCGCAAGGCGCGCCTGGACCCAGCGCGCACGGTGGTGCGGCTGCCTTCTTATGAGCGGGTAAAAAACGACCCGGTCTATTACGCCCACGCCTCCCGCGTACTGCATCTGGAGACCAATCCCGGCAACGCGCGGGCGCTGGTTCAGCAGCATGGTGATCGTCACGTCTGGCTCAATCCACCGCCGGTGCCGCTCTCGACTGACGAACTCGACGCTGTCTTCGAGCTGCCCTATCAGCGCGTTCCGCATCCCGCCTACGGCGACGCCAGAATTCCTGCCTACGAGATGATCCGGTTCTCTGTGAATATCATGCGTGGCTGTTTCGGCGGGTGCAGCTTCTGCTCCATCACCGAGCACGAGGGGCGCATCATCCAGAGCCGATCGCAGGATTCCATCGTGCGCGAAGTAGAGGCCATCCGGGATCGCACGCCAGGCTTTACCGGCATCATTTCCGATCTGGGCGGTCCGACCGCGAACATGTGGCAGCTCACCTGCTCCAGCAAGGCAGTGGAAGAGAAGTGCCGGCGGCTCTCCTGCGTCTATCCGACGATCTGCAAAAGCCTGAACACCGATCAGACGCCGCTGATTGATCTCTATCGCAGCGTGCGCGCCGTGTCGGGCGTGAAAAAGGTGCTGATTGCCTCCGGACTGCGCTATGATCTCGCCGTCGAGACCCCGGAATATGTGAAAGAACTGGTAACGCACCACGTCGGTGGCTACCTGAAGATTGCGCCCGAGCATACAGAAGCCGGGCCGCTGTCGAAGATGATGAAGCCGGGCATCGGCACATATGACCGCTTCAAGGCGATGTTCGAAAAATTCTCGAAGCAGGCGGGCAAGGAGCAGTTCCTTATCCCCTACTTCATCGCCGCGCATCCGGGCACTACCGACGAGGACATGATGAACCTCGCATTGTGGCTGAAACGCAATGGGCTGCGTGCGGATCAGGTACAGAATTTCTATCCATCACCGATGGCCAATGCAACGGCGATGTACCACTCCGGAAAGGACCCGTTGCACAAGGTCGACCGCGATTCGCCGGCTGTGGTTGTGGCTAAGGGATTGCGGCAGCGCCGCCTGCATAAAGCGTTTCTGCGCTATCACGATCCGGCGAACTGGCCGCTGCTGCGCGAAGCGCTGCAACGGATGGGGCGTGCCGACCTGATCGGATATGGCAAGAAACATCTGATCCCACCGCGCCAGCCTGCCAACTGGCAGCCTGCGCCCGGCACCCGGCCGGTTCTCACTCAGCACACCGGTCTGCCACCCCGGGACAAGGGCGACGGACGTGGTGCGCCACTGCGCACCGGTAAAACCGCCGCACCGAAGGCGCGCAAAGCTGGCGCTGCCGCCGGGCGTCCCGATCGCTGGCGCCGGGCGGGCCGATCTGAAACGAGCCGCTAGCCGCTAAAGGCTGCCCAACAAAAAACCCGCCGCAGCGGGTTTTTTGTTGCATTACTGTCCAAGTCAGCCGGCTGGCACATCGCTTTCCGCCGGTGTATCAGGCTGCGCATCGCCATCCATCAGCTCGTGTTCACCGCTGTGATCCATCTCGACATCACCCTGACCGGCATCGTCATCCGCGGGCGTGTTGATGTCGACATCGGGAACCGTGATTGTGCGTTCTTCCGAATTAACGTCCACATCGACGTCCGGCACCGTCACCCGACGCTCTTCCATATTGACGTCTACATCAGGCCCCTTGACGTCGTATTCAGGCAGCTTACCGCCTTCCACACTGACGTCAGGCAGCTCGCCCTCTTCGGTCTTCTCCACTTCGCAGCCAGCCATGCCCAGCGCCGCGACCAGCAGGGCCCCCGGCACCAGATGAGTAAAGCGCAACCGTTTCATCGATTCACCTCCGTTTGAGAAAGTGCAGTCACCTGCCAGGCTGACGCCGCGACAGCTCCGCTGCAGTTGGGGAACAGACCGCTGCGCTGGCCGACAGTTCAACGGCCGCCGGCCCCGCTTTACGCTTTCGGACAGCGCCTTGTTCGCCTGCGTTACGGCTGGGGCGGAGCCTGCGTCCCTTGTTCGGGCGTTACCGCGTCGTGCAGAGGCTCCTCGGCCGGCAGCTGATCAGAGTCCGGAACATCCATCCGGTCATCCCATGCATCGCCCGTACCGGTACCACGCATATCGTCATTGATGCCACCTGCACCTGCAGGCTCATCCATTGCCGGGCGCCGCTGATCCATAGTGTCAGATTCACTGTAAGGCGTTGTGCTGCGCTGAGCCGGATCCTCATAAGTGCCGGCGCCAGTCCCCATGCCCTCTTCTTCAACACCACCCATGCCGTCATTACCGCCATCACACGCTACCAGACCCAGTGATACCATCAGTATCAGGCCCGGAGCCACACGGCGCAGTTCGTTACGAATCATGATTCCACCTCCATCGAGACACTCTCCTTATCGGGCCGATCACAGCTGCCGACCGCCCGTGCTACAGAGGAGACCGTTACCGCTGCGGCCGGTTCACCACGCCGGTGCCGGGCAAGCGACACAACCAGCATTTTTGAAAAGATGTGAGCCGCTGAAGACAAGTGATCATTCGTTACGGATGAGTCAGAGAGGTCGGGCGACCATCAGCCAGAAGATGATGAGAAACGCTATGAGTGCGGGAATGCCAAGCGCGACCCAGAGATAAAAGCAACGCCAGAATTCGCGCGGCAAAGGCTCGCCCAGGCGTGCAGCTGCCTGAGCTGAATTCCGCATCCGTATCTGCAGCCAGACCACTGGCAGCCAGCAGCCAATCGCGATCACGTAGAGCACGATCGACCATTGCAGCCAGCGGGCGCTCAATGGATGCCCCAGCAGATGCACCAGATAGATTCCGCTAAGGGGCTGCAGTACCACCGTGGTCGCTGTAAACAGCCAGTCCGCCCGCACTACCAGCTGTGCGACACCGGCTACAACCGTCGTGTTGCGCTGCAACGTACTGAAGAAGAGATAGAACGATGAGCCCACTCCGGTTCCGAACAGAAACGTTGAAAACAGAATATGCAGCCACTTTGCAATCAGGTATTCCAACGTCGCCCCTCCAGCTCCATCAGCAGCAGAATGCCAGCCAGCATCGGCAGATTTTTAACGATCGGTCCATAGGGGTGAGCCCAGAACTCAGGCAGCGCGATGCTGATAACCAGTGTGTAGAACACGATTAGCGCAATTTGCAGCTGCCACAGCCAGCGCCGGCGCCAGAGTGTCAGCGTGGCAACACCGAGCGCGAGATCGAAAGCCGCAGCACCATAGAACAGCAGCCACGCCAGAGCACCCGTCGCGCCGGTCGCTGCCAGCAGCCGCAGGCTTTGTTCAACCGGGTAAATACCCAGGGACACGATGCCCGCGGTAAACCAGACCAGAGCAATCGCGTAACGCAGCAGCGGTAGCAGCCAGCAGAGTCTCGCTTCCAATGAAGCAAGCCTGCGCTCGGTCGGCTCAAGAAAATGCGACACGGGGCGCGGCGCTGCCCCCAGCAGCCGGCTGAAAGCCGCCGGGTCGGCGTAACTGCCCTCCGCCAGCATTGACAGAGAATCGCTGCTGACGAATTCCCTGATGCCGGGCAGGCGACTGCCGAGCCGGACCAGTGCCAGCGGTAACGGAATCACCGGAGCGGGCTGCAATCCGAGCAGCGACCGCAGCGCGCTGAGGTAACCGCGCAGCTGAAGCGCTTCTGGTCCGACGGCCGCGATAATGCCACGATCATCACTCACCAGCGCATTGACGACGGCACAGCAAAGATCGCCACGATGTACTGGCTGCACCTGCTGCCTGCCCTCCCCCGGCACCATTATCAGCGGCATTGCAGCCAGCTGCATGAACAGCCGGGCACTGGGACCCTCCCGATCGAAAACCAGAGACGGACGCAACACCAGTGCATCGGGTCGCAACGCCAGCAGGAAGTCATCGGCGCAATATTTACTGCGAAGAAAGGGTGGCGCGAGGTCGCCGGTCACGCCCAGCGCCGAGATCTGGATAATACGCCGCACGCCGCATTCAGCCGCTGCGGTGAACAGCGCCTGCGGTGCTCTGGTGTGAATGGCATCAAAGGTGCTGTGCGACGTTTCAGTGAAGATGCCGGCAGCGTTGATCACTGCGTCGACCCCTGCCAGCCGCGGTCGCCAGACGGCCGGTTCTAGATCCCGCATCAGATCTGCCCGCATGAACCGGAGCGCCGCTCCTTGGTACTGGCCGTTCACAATGCCTGCCGGCGGACGCCGCCCAATAGCAATGACGGCGTGCCCGGCAGCCAGCAGACCGGCCAGCAGGGCTTCGCCGATAAAGCCGCTGGCGCCTGTCAGCAACACAACCATTGGTTTCCCCGCAAGGCGAGCGACGCCCGCCACGGCCACTAAGCACAATTGTCAGAACCGGAACCGGTGACTGGCAGGCCAGTCCTATCCTGCGGCCAGACCCAAACAGCAACCCGCGTCCGGCTTTTATCTGATGTCGTGACGACACGATTCGCAGGGAGTTCCACCATGCCCCTCCGCAGCACACCATCCCGTTGCATAATCACGCACGAGATGATTGCCGGCTCGCTGGCGAGCATCGCTTCCACCTGGATGATTGTACGTCGCAGCCAGCGCGACAGTGGCGACTGCTTTTGTGGCACCAACGCCACCAGCCACTGGCTGTGGGGTGAACGCGCGCTTCACCAGCACGGTGCCAGCGCACGCTACACAGCGCTGGGTTATCTGATCCACCACATCTGTGCGATGTTCTGGGGCTGCATCTATGTCAGCTGGTTACAGGGCACAGGTGATCGCCGCGTGGCGCCACGGGGAGGCGAGATTGGCACCAAGGCGATGACAGTGGCGGCGCTGGCAGCCACAGTGGATTACACCGCCACGCCACAACGCCTCACGCCGGGCTTCGAGCGCCACCTGTCGCTGCGCTCGATGGGCTGGGTTTATCTGAGTTTTGGTGCCGCGCTGGCGGCCTCGACACTGTTCCTGACGAAGCGATAACAGAGGCGCTGGACGCCTCAGAGGGCGCCCAGCCGGCGAACCGTCCGGAGGATCAGCTCTGCGGGCGCATGTGCGGGAACAGCAGCACATCGCGAATGGAGGGTGAGTTGGTGAACAGCATCACCAGCCGGTCGATGCCGATGCCTTCACCGGCAGTCGGCGGCAACCCATATTCGAGGGCCGTGATGTAATCGGCATCGAAATACATCGCCTCGTCATCGCCCGCCTCTTTCTCCCGCACCTGCGCATGAAAACGCTCGGCCTGATCTTCGGGGTCGTTGAGCTCCGAGAACCCGTTGGCGATTTCGCGGCCACCGATGAAAAACTCAAACCGGTCGGTCACGAACGGATCGTCGTCACTGCGACGCGCCAGCGGCGAGACCTCGGTCGGATAGTGCGTAATGAAGGTCGGCTGCACCAGTTTGTCTTCAACCGTTGCTTCGAAGATTTCGATCTGGATCCGGCCCAGGCCCCAGGTCTCCTTCACCTCGATACCGAGCCGGGCCGCGACGGCCTTCGCGCTCTCGATATCGCGCAGCTGTTCGGCGGTGATGTCGGGGTTGTAGTGCAGGATGGAGTCGAACACGCTCATACGCGTGAACGGCTTGCCGAAATCAAATTGCGTGCCCTGATAATCCACCACCGTGGTGCCCAGCACCCGTTCCGCGCAATATCGCAGCATTTCCTCGGTGAGGTCCATCAGATCCTCGTAATCCGCATAGGCCTGATAGAACTCGATCATGGTGAACTCGGGGTTGTGTCGCGTCGACAGCCCTTCGTTGCGGAAGTTACGGTTGATCTCGAACACGCGTTCGAACCCGCCCACCACCAGCCGCTTCAGGTAGAGCTCCGGCGAAATTCGCAGGAACATCTCCAGATCGAGCGCATTGTGATAGGTCACGAATGGTTTGGCGCTGGCGCCACCGGGGATGGCCTGCATCATCGGTGTCTCGACCTCGAGGAAGTCGCGGTCGGTGAGAAAATCGCGAATGGCGTCGATCAGCTGTGAGCGAATGCGGAACGCGCGGCGCACATCCTCATTCATGATCAGATCGATATAGCGTTGCCGATAGCGAATTTCCTGATCCTGGAGGCCATGGTATTTGTCGGGCAGCGGCCGCAGCGACTTGGTCAGCAGCTCCGCTTCTTCGATGTAGATATAAAGGTCGCCCTTGCCTGATTTGTGTACCGGACCGGCGACACCGACGATGTCGCCAATATCCCAGTTCCTGATTTCACCGGCCAGCGCTTCCGGCAGCTTTTTCTTGTCTACGTAAGCCTGGATGCGCCCGGTCATGTCCTGCAGCACCAGGAACGGACCGCGCATCGCCATGATACGTCCGGCTACCCGCGCCGGGCGATTGAGCGCTTCCAGCTCCTCCTTGGATTTATCACCAAGCTCCCGCTGCAGCGCTTCAGCGTAGCTGTCGCGCCGGAAGGTATTGGGAAAGGCATTGCGCTGCTGGCGGATGGCAGCCAGCTTGGCGCGACGCTCGGCAATCAGCTTGTTTTCATCCGAATGGAGGTTATGCTCGTCGCTCATGATGGTCTCTGATGGTCGAGGCGCTCAGGGGCGCAAAAATAGGTGGAAGATGGCAGGCACAGCAGGGGTCACAGCCCCTGCTTGAGCGACGCCACAATAAACTGATCGAGATCGCCGTCCAGCACAGCCTGGGTGTTGCTGGTCTGCACGTTGGTCCGCAGATCCTTGACCCGCGAATCATCCAGCACATAGGAGCGGATCTGGCTTCCCCAGCCAATGTCGGATTTGGAATCCTCCATCGCCTGCGCCGCCGCGTTGCGCTTCTGCATCTCCAGCTCATACAGGCGTGCGCGCAGCATTTTCCAGGCCCGGTCACGGTTCTGGTGCTGAGAGCGCTCGGTCTGGCACTGCACGACGATGTTGGTGGGCAGGTGGGTCAGCCGCACTGCGGAGTCGGTCTTGTTGACGTGCTGACCGCCCGCACCTGATGCGCGATAGGTGTCGGTGCGTACATCCGCCGGATTGATATCGATCTCAATATCGTCGTCAATCTCGGGCGATACGAATACAGCGCAGAACGAGGTATGACGCCGGTTCCCGGAATCGAAGGGCGACTTGCGCACCAGCCGGTGCACGCCGATCTCGGTGCGCAGCCAGCCGAAGGCATACTCGCCCTGCACGTAGATGGTGGCGCCTTTGATGCCGGCCACCTCTCCTTCGGAAATTTCCACGATCTCGGTTTTGAAGCCTTTGTCCTCGGCCCAGCGCAGGTACATGCGCAGCACCATGCCGGCCCAGTCCTGCGCTTCGGTGCCGCCTGAGCCTGCCTGAATGTCGACAAAGCAGTTGTTGGCGTCTGCCTCGCCGGAAAACATCCGCCGGAACTCGAGATTCTCCAGCTCTCGTCCCAGCCGCTTCAGATCCTCGGCGACTGCCTCGACGGTACCCTCATCGCCCTCTGCCACCGCCATTTCCAGCAGTTCGGCAGCGTCGGCCAGACCGCTTTCCAGCGCATCGATGGTGTGTACTACCGCCTCCAGCGACGCCCGCTCACGGCCGAGCTCCTGGGCGCGCTCGGGCTGATCCCAGACGCCGGGCTCGCTGAGTTCGAGCTCGACTTCGGTCAGTCGTTCTTTCCGGGTAGCGTAGTCAAAGATACCCCCTTAGCACCTTGGTGCGTTCGGAGTAGTCATTGATGGTGTTTTTGAGGGGATTGATTTCCAGCATGGGCAGGAAAAGCTCCGACAGAGTGCGAGAAAAGAGCAGAATTTTACCTGATTGCAGCCAGCTGCAGGAAGGGCAGGCCCGGTAGCGGTGCAGTTGCCGCGATCAGCCGGGGCTTACAGCGGCTCCAGATGCTCAACAATCAGTTGCACACTCTCCTGCCCGCGCCAGCGGTTGATATCGAGCCGGTAGGCAGCGCGCACCCGCTGTACGGAGGCATCAGGCCAGCGCCTGAGATCAACATTGAAGGCGATGCCGTCCACCAGCCGTGCCCGGTCGCGCGGATCACCCAGCACCAGCTTGAGGTGTTTTTCGCCTACCAGCCGCTGCTGCACCAGCGTGAACTCCCCGTCGAACAGCGGCTCGGGGAAGTGCTGCCCCCACGGCCCGCCATCCTGAATGGCCTGCGCCAGTTCCAGATTCAGGTCGTCGAAGGCCAGCTCGCCGTCGCTCCACAGCACAGCGGTCAGATCGGCTTCCGTCAGTTGCATGCGGACCACCGCATCAAAGGCGTCGCGAAAATGGTCCACACGTTCGCGCCGCAGCGTCATGCCTGCAGCCATGGCATGGCCGCCGAACTTGCTGAGCAGGCCGCGGTGAGTCGCAGCCACCGCATCCAGCGCGTCGCGGATATGCAGACCCGTGATGGAGCGCGCCGAGCCCTTGACCATGCCCTCCTCCTCGCTGTCAGCGAACACAATGGTCGGGCGATGAAAACGGTCCTTGATGCGCGATGCCAGGATGCCAATCACGCCCTGATGCCATTCGGGCTGATAAAGGCAGAGCCCCCACGGCAGCGACTGCGCGTCGAGCTGGAGGGCATCGAGCGAAGCCAGCGCCTCACGCTGCATGCTGCTTTCGATAGCGCGCCGGTCGCGGTTCAGTTCGTCCAGCTGCTGTGCCATCGCCTCGGCCCGCACCGGATCGTCGGTAAGCAGACACTTTATGCCGAGTGACATGTCATCGAGTCGTCCGGCCGCATTGAGCCGGGGACCGACAGCAAAACCGAGATCACTGGCGACCAGCGCCCCCGGATCGCGTCGCGCTACGGCCAGCAAGGCGCTGATACCCGGGCGGCAACGACCCGCACGAATGCGCCGCAGGCCCTGCGCCACCAGCACACGGTTGTTGTGATCGAGCGGTACCACATCGGCGACCGTTCCCAGCGCGACGAGGTCAAGATAGTCCGCCATATTGGGCTCGGCCAGGCCGCGTTGTCGGAACCAGTCGCGCCGGCGCAGCTCGGCACGCACCGCCGTCATGACATAGAAGATGACGCCGACGCCAGCGAGATGCTTGCTGGGAAAGCCGCACTCAGGCTGGTTGGGATTGACGATGCAGGCTGCGTCGGGCAGTTCCGCGCCCGGCAGGTGGTGGTCGGTGATGAGCACCCTGATGCCCAGCGCATTGGCGGCAGCAACGCCTTCCAGACTGGAGATGCCATTATCGACCGTGATGATAAGGTCGGGCCGCATCTGTGCGGCGACGGCAACGATTTCCGGCGTAAGTCCGTAACCGTACTCGAAGCGGTTCGGCACCAGAAAATCGACATGGGCGGCCCCCATCGCCCGCAGTCCGAGCACCGCCAGCGCACAGGAGGTGGCGCCATCGGCATCGAAGTCGCCCAAGATGAGCACGCGCTCACCGCGCTCGACCGCATCGGCAACCAGTGCGCCCGCCACCGGCAGGCCCTTGAGCGCGGTCGGTGGGGCAAGCACCTTCAGATCGCGGGACAGCTGTCGCTCATCCTCGATGCCACGCGCGCGATAGAGACTGACCAGCAGTGGATGCAGGTCAGCCCACGCCCCGGTTGCCGTGGTGGGGTGACAGACCACCTCACGACGACGAATTTTGCGCATTGTCAGGCGTTGATGTGACTGGCCATGAAGGCCTGCACCTGACGCAGGTCATTGGGCAGCACGGTGCAGCGCTCTTCCAGCTCGAACAGGTCTGCCATGTGGTGCGGCAGTGGCACCTCAGCCGTGTAGCCCGCCAGCTGTACAGCTTCGGGGAACTTGGCGGGATGCGCCGTGGCCAGTGCCACCATCGGTACGTCGCGTCCGCGCCGGCAGGCGCGGCCAGCGGCAACTGCAATAGCGGAGTGCGGGTCCAGCAGATATTCGCTGCTTTCCCAGACATCGCGGATCATCGCCACCGTGCCGGCGTCATCCACGGCCGCACTGTCGAACAGCGCGCGCGCTTTCTCGAATGCCGCCGGCGCGATCTGCACGCTGCCCTCGTTCGCCGCTTTCATCAGTGCTGCAATCGCCGCGCCGTCACGACCGTAACAGTCAAACAGCAGCCGCTCGAAGTTGCTCGAGATGACGATGTCCATGCTCGGCGACAGGGTGTGTTTGAGCTGATGACGGCTGTAGTCGTTGTCGCTCAGCACTCGATGCAGAATGTCGTTGGCGTTGGTGGCAACAACCAGCTGGTCGATCGGCAGCCCCATGCACTTGGCGAGATAGCCGGCATAGATGTCGCCGAAGTTGCCGGTCGGCACCGAGAACGACACCGGGCGGTGCGGTGCGCCCAGCGCCAGCGCGGCGTACACGTAGTAGACGATCTGAGCCATGATGCGCGCCCAGTTGATGGAGTTGACCGCCACCAGCTGGCGATCAGCCGGCAGGAAGGACTGATCGCCGAAGCTCGCCTTCACCATCGACTGACAGTCGTCGAAATTCCCCTCGACCGCGATGTTATGGATGTTGGCACCCGCCACCGTGGTCATCTGGCGCCGCTGTACTTCCGAAACCCGCTGATGCGGATGCAGGATGAAGATGTCGATGTTCTTACAGCGCTTGCAGCCCTGGATGGCAGCTGAGCCGGTATCGCCCGAGGTGGCGCCCATGATCACCACTTTCTGGCCACGCTTCTCGAGCACGTAGTCAAGCAGCCGGCCCAGCATCTGCAGGGCGAAATCCTTGAACGCCAGCGTCGGACCCTGGAACAGCTCCAGCAGCCACTCGTTGTGATCGAGCTGCACCAACGGCGCGATCGCCGGATGGCGAAAATCGACATAGGTATCCTCGATGATCGCCTTGAGGTCGGCATCGGGAATGGCGCCCGCAACGAACGGGGCGACCACCTGATAAGCCAGCTCGGTATAGGAAAGCCCGACCCAGCTGACGAGCTGTTCGTGCGACCACCGGGGCAGCGTTTCAGGAACGTAAAGTCCGCCATCGGGAGCCAGCCCAGTCAGCAGAACCTGTTCGAAATCGAGAGCCGGCGCCTGGCCGCGGGTGCTGATGTATTTCACGTTGTTGACTCACCTGAGCAGCGCCCGCAGGCGCCGCATGACAATTCGATGGGACGGGTCAGCAGGGTCGCGCCCGCCGCGTCAGCCCGACAGCGACTCCATGCGCAGCCGCACAACCTTGCCGTCGGTGCTGTCCAGCGCTTCGAGCTGTGCCACTGCGGCGGCGATTTTGCGCTCCTCGGTGCGGTTGGTCAGCATGATCAGCGGCACATGATCTTCCCCCGGTGCAGGCTCTTTCTGAATCAGCGCTTCGATGCTGATGCCTGCGTCAGAGAAAATGGTAGCGACCTGTGACAGCACGCCGGGGCGATCCAGCGCTGAAATGCGCAGATAGTAAGACGACACCACCTCCTCGATCGGGTGGATTGGCAGATCGCTCATCGCATCCGGCTGGAACGCCAGGTACGGCACGCGGTGCGACGGATCGGCATTGAGCGTGCGCGCCACATCGACGATGTCAGCCACGACTGCGGAGGCGGTCGGCTCGGCACCGGCGCCCGCGCCGTAAAACAGCGTCGGTCCGACGGCGTCGCCCTTTACCAGCACCGCGTTCATGGCGCCGTTGACGTTGGCCAGCAGCCGCTTCTCGGGAATCAGGGTCGGATGCACCCGCAGCTCGATGCCCTCGCCAGCATCGCGGGCAATGCCGAGATGCTTGATGCGATAGCCCAGCTCTTCTGCGTACTGCACATCAGTGGTGCTGATCTGCGTGATGCCTTCGGTGTAGATCTTGCTGAATTGCAGCGGAATACCGAAGGCGATGGAGGCGAGAATCGCCAGCTTGTGCGCCGCATCGATACCTTCCACATCGAAGGTCGGATCGGCTTCGGCATAACCGAGTGCCTGCGCCTCTTTCAGCACGTCGTCAAAGGCACGGCCTTTCTCGCGCATCTCGGTCAGGATGAAGTTGCTGGTGCCGTTGATGATGCCGGCCAGCCATTCGATGCGGTTTGCCGCCAGCCCTTCGCGGATCGCCTTGATCACCGGCACTCCGCCCGCCACGGCTGCCTCGAAGGCGACGCTCACGCCACGCTCGCGCGCTGCCGCGAAAATTTCATTGCCATGCATGGCAATCAGGGCCTTGTTGGCGGTAACGATATGCTTGCCATTGGCGATGGCACGCAGCACCAGCTCCTTCGCTACCGTGGTGCCGCCAATCAGCTCCACGACAATGTCGACATTGGGGTTGTCCGCGACCGCGAAGATATCGCGACTGACCGGCACGTCGCCCGTCGCGCAGCTGGGGTTGTCGCGACGCGCACCAATCTGCTCGATGACGATGTCGCAACCGGCGCGCGCGCAGATCGCCTGGCGATTACGCGTGAGGACGTTGAAGGTACCGCCACCGACGGTTCCCAGACCACAGATACCCACTCTCACCGGATTCAAGCGCACAACCTCATCGTGGAATGACTGAAGAATCAACGCGTCGTGCCTGGCACGACCTGGCCCGCGATTCTATTGCACCGGGGCCCACATTTAAATGGCGGACGCTCAGCGCGGCTCCGCCAGTCCCAGCGCCTGTGCCAGTTTCGGCGCCGGCAGGTAACCCGGCAGCAAGGTGCCGCTCTCAGTGATCAGCGCCGGCGTTCCTTCGACACCCATGCGGCCACCGAGGGCAAACTGCTCTGCTACCGGGTTGTCGCTGCAGACATTGATCGGAATCGATTCACGCCGCTTCAGGCGCGTCATCGCCGTCTGCTGGTCCTTGCTGCACCAGGCCGAGGCGATCTTGCGGTAGGACTCCGAACCGATGCCGGCTCGGGGATAGGCAAGATAGCGGATCTCGATGCCATAGCGATTGTAATCCGCCATCTCCTGGTGGAGTTTCTGGCAGTAGAAACAGTCCACGTCGGTAAATACGTGCAGCACCGCGCGGGTTTCACCTTCAGGCCTGAAGATGATGGTATCCGCGGGCTGCACTGTGGCGAGCAGCTCAGCGCGGAGCTGGTCACGCTTCTGCTCTGCGATATTGACGAAGCCAACGGGCCCGATGCTGAACAGATCGCCGAGGAAAAAATAACGGCCGTCGCCGGTGACGTAGACGGTCGGTCCGCCCTCGAACTGCACCGCATAGATGCCGCTCACTGGTGACTCTTCCACGCTGCTGATCCCGAGGTCCGGCCGTGCCTCTGTCATCGCAGCACGAATCGCAGCAGCGGCCTCCGGCTCTTCAGCCAGCACGCTCAGCGAGCCCGGCAACAACATGAACAGCAGAGCGGTGCGCAGAACGTTCGCTACCTTCAACATGCTGGACTTCCTCCTGATGGCGGCGTCAGCCGCGCGGATGATGGTGCCGATGCAGCTCCTGCAGGCGGGCACTGGCAACGTGAGTATAGATTTGTGTGGTGCTGAGATCACTGTGTCCCAGCAGCATCTGCACCACCCGCAGATCGGCGCCATGATTGAGAAGATGAGTGGCAAAGGCATGGCGCAGGGTATGCGGCGACAGCGGTTTGCTGATGCCGGCGCGCGCTGCGTACCGTCGCAGCCGGTACCAGAGCGCCTGACGCGTCAGCGCGCCCCCCTCCCGCCCGGGAAACAGATGCTCACTCTGACGACTGCCCAGCAGCGCGGGACGCGCCTCACGAAGGTGCCGCTGCAGCCAGTACAACGCCTCTTCGCCCACCGGCACCAGCCGCTCCTTGCTGCCCTTGCCGATCACCCGCACCACGCCCTGCGCCGTGCTGAGCTGATCGAGTCGCAGTCCCACCAGCTCGCTGACGCGCAGACCTGTGGCATAAAGCAGCTCCAGCATTGCCTTGTCGCGCAGCTCGAGCGAATCGTCAGTATCCGGTGCCGCCAGCAGCGCTTCGACATCCGCCTCGCCCAGCGTGCCGGGCAGTGAGCGCCCCAGCCGGGGAGCCTCGATGGTCGCTGTGGGATCGTCCGCCCGGACGTTGTCGCGCACCTGCTGCTGATAAAAACCGCGCAGGCACGAGACCACTCGCGCCACGCTGCGGCTGCTGCGACCAGCACCGAACAGATCGCCCAGATAACGTTGCAGCAGAACGGCATCGGCGGCCAGCAGGCTGCTCTGCCGCTCAGCCAGCCACACTGCGAACGCGGTAAGATCGCGGCGATAGGCGGCCAGACTGTTGGGGCTCAGCCCTTTTTCCAGCCATTGCGCATCCAGCCAGCGGTCGATAACAGCGGCTTCAGCGGCGGGTGCTGCCAGCGCAGCAGGACGGCCAGTGCTCATTGCCCTGCCATCGTCAGACGGGAATCGCAGAAAGCGCAAAAGGCAGCCTGAGCTGCCTTTTGCCTGACCAATCCGGAAAAACCAGGATTAGTTGAGTTTTTCCTTGATACGCGCAGCACGGCCACTGAGTTCGCGCAGGTAGTAGAGCTTGGCCTGGCGCACGTCACCGCGACGCTTGACCTCGATGCCGCCGATCAGCGGGCTGTGGGTCTGGAAGGTGCGCTCGACGCCCACGCCATGCGAAATTTTGCGCACAGTGAAAGCCGAGTCGAGGCCGCGATTGCGCTTGGCGATCACAACGCCTTCGAACGCCTGCAGACGCTCGCGCGAACCTTCTTTAACTTTGACCTGGACCACCACGGTATCACCGGGGCTGAATTCAGGTACATCCTGCTTCACTTGTTCCGCGTTCAGTTCCGCGATGATATTGGTCATGACCAAGCTCCTAGGTTTCAATCTCTAACACAGTAGCTTCACAGCTACGTCAAATTCACTGTTGCCGTTCGCGCATGAACTCGGCCAGCAGCGCTTCCTGTTCGGCATCGAGCTCCCGTCCTTCCAGCAGGTCGGGTCGCCTGAGCCAGGTTCTACCCAGCGACTGCTTGAGTCGCCAGCGGCGAATCCGCTCGTGATTACCGGAGCGCAGCACCTCTGGCACTGCACGGCCGGCATACACTTCTGGCCGCGTGTAGTGGGGACAGTCCAGCAGCCCCGCTGCGAACGAATCCTCCACCGCCGACTGCTCATGGCCAAGCACACCCGGCAGCAAGCGCGTCACCGCATCGATCATCACCATGGCGGCAAGCTCGCCGCCACTGAGGACGTAGTCGCCAATCGACCACTCCTCATCGATCTCGGTCTCGATCAGCCGCTCGTCGATGCCTTCATAGCGCCCGGCGACCAGAATCAGCTCGGGGCGCTGTGCCAGCTCTTCGACACCGCGCTGGTCGAGCCGCCGGCCCTGGGGGGAGAGATAACCCACCCGTGCCTGCGGCAGCGCCGCCCGGGCTGCCTGAATGGCATCCCGCAGCGGCTCAATCTTCATTACCATCCCCGGCCCGCCACCAAAGGGTCGGTCGTCGACAGTACGGTGGCGATCGTGGGTGTAATCGCGCGGGTTCCAGAGCGAGAGGGTTATCTGCCCCCGTTCTACCGCGCGTCCACTGACGCCATATTCGCTGACCGCGGAAAACATCTCCGGGAACAGCGTCACCACTCCAATCTTCACGTGGCTCGATCTTCAGATGGCTTGTCTGTCACGCTGCCCCTGCCATCACCGGGGCCACGCCAGCCGTTGGTGCAGGCTGTTCAGAATTCCGCATCCCAGTCCACGGTGAGCACACCGTTATCGAGATCGACCTGCCGCACCACATCACCCGGCAAATAAGGCAGCAGTCGCTCGCGCTGGTCGATACTCCCTTCACAGGGCTTCACCACCAGCACGTCGTTGGCGCCAGTCTCGAGCAGGTGATCGACGACTCCGATCAGCAGCGGCGCTTCTCCCGCCCGTTCGATCACCACTTGCAGCCCGACCAGCTGGTACCAGTAGAACTCGCCCTCTTCGAGCTCGGGCAATGCCCCCTGCTCAACGGCCAGTTCACAGTTGCTGAGTGCACGCGCCGCTTCCGGCGACTCCACCCCTTCCAGCTTGATGATCAGCCCTTTGCCGTGAGGCCGGCCGTCCTCGACCGCTACCGGCTGCCAGCGACCCGCACGCTGCAGATACAGCTGCCGGTACTCAAGCAGGTTTTCCATCGGCTCGGTGAAAGAGTAGACCTTCGCCCAGCCTTTGACGCCATAACTCCCGGCGAGACGGCCTACCACCAGCGGCTTGAAATCGTCAGCCAGTGATTGCGCCGTCATAGCGCAGACGCTCCGCTCAGGCAGCCTTGTTCTGGGCTTCTTTCAGCAGCGATGCAACGCGCTCGGAAACGGTCGCGCCGGTGTTGAGCCAGTAATTGACGCGATCCATATCCACCCGCAGGCGCTCTTCAGTACCGGATGCCACCGGATTGAAGAAACCGACGCGCTCCAGGAAACGCCCATCGCGAGCGCTGCGGCTGTCGGTGACGGTCAGGTGATAGAAGGGACGCTTCTTGGAGCCACCACGCGAAAGACGAATCGTTACCATTACAAACTCATTCCCAATTGAGTCGCACCTCCGGGTGAGGCGCGACAGATCATATTCAGAGACCGCCACGGGAGATCAGCCCGGGCGGAAAGGCGCCGTATTGTACGGGAAAGCTTTGGCGTTTGGAACCGGCAAACCGATGAAGATTACCGCCTCGCCACCGCCCTGGAATCCGGCCCCGCACGTCGACGGCAGCACACCCGGCCAGGTGCCGGCAGAACCACCCCCGCTCCCCTCTGCAACGGCCCCTGCCGGCAGGCAATTCCCGCCAGTTACCAGTTACCGGCCCGGAAAACCGCCCCGGCCGCCCATCATGCCACCAAGACCGCGCATCATATTCGCCATGCCGCCTTTGGAGGTCATTTTCTTCATCATTTTCTGCATCTGCTTGTGCTGCTTGAGCAGCCGGTTGAGGTCCTGCAGCTCAGTACCGGAACCCTGGCAGATGCGCCGCTTGCGCGACCCGTTGAGAATATCGGGATTGCGACGCTCGGCGGGCGTCATCGAGCTGATGATCGCCTCCATCCGCACGAACATCTTGTTGTCGATCTGCGCCTGCGCCAGCTGCGGGATATTGCCGAGGCCCGGCAATTTGTCGAGCATGCTGGTGACCCCGCCCATGTTCCTCATCTGCTGGAACTGGTCGCGCAGATCCTCCAGATCAAAGCCCTTGCCTTTCTTGATCTTCTTGGCGAGCTTGGCCGCTTTTTCCTTGTCGAGCTTCTGCTCCGCCTCTTCGATCAGCGACAGGATGTCGCCCATGCCGAGGATGCGCGACGCAATCCGGTCGGGGTGGAATGGATCGAGCGCAGTGGTACGCTCGCCCACCCCCAGGAACTTGATCGGCTTGCCTGTGATATGGCGCACCGACAGCGCAGCTCCACCGCGCGCATCGGCATCAGCCTTGGTGAGCACCACCCCGGTCAGCGGCAACGCGTCATTGAACGCCTTGGCGGTGTTGGCCGCGTCCTGACCGGTCATGGCGTCAACCACGAACAGCGTTTCCGCCGGGCTGAGCGCCGCATGCAGTTCACGGATCTCCGTCATCATGTCGGCGTCGATGTGGAGACGGCCCGCGGTATCGACAATCACAACGTCGATGAACTTGATGCGGGCATGCGCCACCGCAGCCGTCGCGATGTCCACCGGCTTCTGGTCCGTGGAGCTGGGAAAGAAATCGACCCCCACCTCGGCCGCCAGCGTTTCAAGCTGCTTGATCGCTGCCGGGCGGTAGACGTCGGCGCTGACCAGCAGCACCTTCTTCTTTTCTTTCTCTTTAAGATAACGCGCCAGCTTGCCGCTGGAGGTGGTCTTACCCGCCCCCTGCAGACCGGCCATCAGAATCACGGCCGGCGGCTTGACGTTGAGTGCCAGCTTCTCATTGGCACCGCCCATGACGCGCTCGAGCTCGTCCTTGACGATCTTGACGAACTGCTGGCCGGGGCTGAGGCTCTTGCTCACCTCCTGACCGACCGCGCGCTCCTTCACGGCGGCGACGAAATCCTTGACGACCGGCAGTGCGACATCCGCCTCCAGCAGCGCCATCCGCACTTCGCGGGTGGCTTCCTGCACGTTCTCTTCCGTCAGACGTGCCTGGCCGGTGATATGGCGCAACGTCTGGGAAAGCCGCTCGGTGAGATTCTCGAACATGGGAACTCTCTGACAAAGACTGAGAAAAGAGGGAGAATGGCTCCGCAACCGGATGCCCGGCCGGCTCTTCTGGTGCCTGGCGGCCGGCTTGCAATCAGCGGGTTAAACTGCTGAAGTATACCTGACTCGAACAAGCTCCCCCAACCATACGCTTGCCCTTTTGCTGGGAACAATCTGCAGGATGATGCATTCGATCGCCAGCGCGCTTGCCATTCTCTTCTATCTGGCAGCGTCCGCCTATCAGGGACGTTATCTGCTGCGCCGAGCCCCCGCGCGGTCTGATCAGGCGCTGCTGGAGCCCGATCCGAGCCTGCCGCGGCGCACGGTTTTTCTGGTACTGGCCGGCATCGGACTGGTGGCCCACGGTATCAGCATCTTCGGCACGCTGGTTACCGAGCACGGTGTCGATCTCGGGTTCTACCGGGTCTCGTCCCTGATCTTCTGGTTCATCTGCCTGATCGGCCTGGCCGATACGCTGCGGCGCCCGCTGCAGAACTCGATGGCCCTGCTGCTGCCACTGGCGGCGCTCTCCATCCTGCTGGCGCTGCTGTTTCGCTCTCCGGGCGTCGCGCTGGCGAGGCTCGAGCCGGGCGTAGTGGCGCATATTCTGGTGTCGATCCTCGCCTACGCCGTGCTGACGCTGTGTGCGATCCATGCAATTCTGCTGGCCATGCAGGAGCACGCACTCAAACGGCGCCCCGTAAACCGCCTGCTGGAGGTGCTGCCACCACTGCAGACCATGGAGGCGATGCTGTTCGAGCTGCTGTGGACCGGCATGGCGCTGCTGAGCCTCGCGATTCTGCTCGGCGTGGTGTACATCGACGATCTGTTCGCCCAGCATCTGGTTCATAAAACGGTGTTCAGCCTGCTGGCGTGGCTGATTTTCGCCATTCTGCTATGGGGCCACCACCAGCTCGGCTGGCGGGGACCGGTTGCCGTCCGCTGGACGCTTGGCGGCTTCGCGGCCCTGATGCTGGCCTATTTCGGCACCAAGATGGTGCTAGAGCTGATTCTGCACCGCACCTGACATGAGCGGCTACGACACCGCAGCACCTGCTCCGGGCCCGGTCCCATGAACGAGGTGCCGCCAGGCATTCTGGCGCTGGCGCTGATCGTACTGGTGATGCTGTCAGCCTTCATCACCTGCGCTGGCACCAGTCTCCTCTCCCTCTCGCGCTCGCGCATCAAGCGGCTGCTGGCGAGCGGTCAGCGGCGTGCGCGCCGCGTGCGGCGCCTGCTGAAACACACCGACCGGCTGATCAGCACCCTCTTCATCGCCAACCAGCTGACTAACATGACGGCTGCCGCCATCGCCACTCTGCTGGGCTATCGCGCCGCCGGGCTGACGGGTGTCGTCCTGGTGCTGCTGGTGCTGGCCCTGCTGATTCTGGTATTCGGCGAGCTGCTGCCCAAGCACCTCGCCACCCGCAACCCCGAGCGGATCGCGCTCATCACCAGCGCCCCCATCCAGCTGCTGGCGCGACTGCTGCGTCCTGTGGTGTGGCTGGTCAATGCACTGTTCGAACGACTGCTGCAGCTAGCGCCCGCCAGCAACGGAACGCCGCTGGCCGACACCGAGTTCCGCACACTTATCGCCGAGACCGGCCAGCTCATTCCGGCCAGCCATCAGGCGCTGTTGCTGCGCGTCATCGAGCTGGACCAGCTCACCGTTGAAGATGTGATGGTACCGCGGGCTGACATTGTCGGGCTGGATCTCGACCAGACCGACGCCCAGCTGCACGAAGTGCTCAGCCGCTGCGAATTCACCCGCATTCCGGTATGGCAGGGCGACCCCGATCAGATCATCGGTGTGCTTCATATGCGTGACGCCGGTCAGCTGCTGGGACCCGCCCAGACGCTGTACCGGGACCGCCTGATGCGTATGCTGCGCTCGCCCTATTTCGTACCCGAAGGCACGCCGCTGTCGGTACAGCTCTTCAATTTCCAGAAGAAAAAGCAGCGGGTCGCGCTGGTGGTGGATGAATATGGCAGCGTGCTGGGCCTGCTGACCCGCGAAGACATTCTCCAGCAAACGGTTGCGGCACTCGCTTCCCGTGAGCTCACCAGCGATGAGATCGTGAAACAGGAGGATGGCTCGTGGCTGATCGACGGGACCATCAGCCTGCGCGATCTCAATCGCCAGCTTGGCTGGGCCATCGAGCTCGATGGCCCGAAAACGCTCAGCGGCCTGCTACTGGAACATCTGCAGGCGTTCCCCGACGCCGCGGTCGGCATTCGGATCGACCGTTACGCCTTCGAAATCTGGGGCTGGGAAGGCCGCAAGGTGAAACAGGTACACGCGTTCGAGCTGCCGCTCGACCAGTAACCTCTATTCAAACAGCCAGCCGGCGGCCCGTACCCGTTCATGACACCGCGCCAGCACAGCCCGTTTCTGGTCATTGTCGAATTCCAGCCAGTCACGAATCTCCTCAGCGGTACGCCAGCACCCCACGCAGACATCGTCGTCGTTCAGTGAACAGACATTGACGCAGGGCGACCGCACTTCGGCCTCAGCCATCTCTTGCCTCTCAAATTGCGAGCGTGCTGCCGATCATCGGCTGCAGCCCATCAAAAACGTGCGATCTTTACCGTAAGATCGCTGTCACAGCCGTTGAGCGTTGCCGGTCGAATTTCGGGAGGAACCTGAATGCACGCGGAACTGCCCACTGAGCTGCCCAGCTTCGACACGCTCCGTCATCTGGCCGAGCACGATCCGGAACAGCTGGAGACGCTGCGCCATCACCTGGCCGAGCAGCTGATTGCCGGCGCCTCCACACCGCAATTGCAGGCCCGCCTGCGCGGCCTCCAGTTTGAAATTGACATGCGCGTCCGCCTCGCCCCTAACCCCATCGCCGCCTGCATCACCGTATCGCAGATGATGCATCGCTCGCTGGAGCAGCTGCAGCGCACCCTCAACGGTGATCACTGGCAGGTACCGCCCGCCGAGGCGACGATTATTCCGCTACCGACCCGTCACTGAGCAGCACCGCCGCTCACACGTCGAGCGTGCGCCACACCTGGTACGCCGGCTTTTCATAGGGGTGGGCCGCCTTCAGCGCTGCTACTGCCTGTTCGACGAGATGATCCTCGCACACCAGCTCGACTTTCCACTCATCGACCTGCTCCAGTTTGCCGGTGTCACCCACGTAGGGATCCGAGCCCGGCAGCGGCCGGAACTGGCCCTTGCCGAGGGTCTGCCAGCAGCACGCTTCATAGTCGCCGATGCGGCCTGCACCCGTCGCAAAAATGGCTTCCTTGACCTTCTCCAGATGACTCTCCGGTACGTAGAACACAAGCTGATGCATGACGCCTCCATAACCCGGGGTGACTGTGGTTCAGACCAGCGTCACAGTCGAACGTCCGCTGCCCACCGTGAGCCGCTGGGTGCGTGACGCGGCTTCCGCGCGGGCGCGCAGCTGACCACAGCCCCCATCAACTTCCTGACCGGCCGAGTTGCGCACCCTGGTCAGCACGCCCCCGGCTTTGAGCTGGCGCACGAGCTGCACCAGCCGCTCACCATCGGGACGCTGCCAGCCGTCACCTTCACCGCTGTTGTAGGGAATCACATTGAGCATGGCGTACTTGCCACGCAGCAGGTGAATGACCGCTTCCATCTCCTCGGTGGTATCGTTGATGCCCGCCAGCAGCGTCCATTGAAACTGAATGGGATGCCCGACTGCCCGCGCATACTGCTCGGCCAGCGCCACCAGGTCGGCAGGTGCGATGTCCGGCGCCCGCGGCAGCAGCCGGCGGCGCAGCTCGTGTCGGGTAGTATGCAGTGAAATCGCCAGTGCCGGCTTCACCCGCTGCTGTGGCAGTCGCTCGAACACGCGCGGGTCACCCACCGTCGAAAACACCAGCTGCTTGTGGCCGAACCCGCCTTCATTACCCAGCAGGTCAATCGCCTCCAGCACATTGTCGAGATTATGGGCAGGCTCGCCCATACCCATGAACACGACCCGCCGCACCGGGCGGAAGCGGCGCGCCAGCGCCACCTGAGCGACGATCTCCGCGCTGCCAAGCTGGCGCAGCAGACCGCTCTTGCCGGTCATGCAGAACAGACAGCCAACCGCGCAGCCAAGCTGCGTCGACACACAGAGGCCGGCGCGCGGCAGCAGCACGCTTTCCACCAGCTGGCCATCCGCCAGCCTCACCAGCAAGCGCGCCGAGCCATCCGCCGCCGGATATTCGGACTGCAGCGTCGCCAGCTGATCAAGCTGTGCGGTCAGCGACGGCAGCAGCGCACACACTTGCCGTGGTAAAGCGCCTCTGGTCTGCCGGGTCAGCGCCTCCAGCGGAGCCGCATTGCTCCAGGCGCGCAGGATCGAGCGGATATGACACGGCTTCGCACCGGCTGCTGAGAGCCGGCCAACCAGTTCCGTTATGCGCAGGAGCCTGCCCGCTTCTGGCTGCGTGCTGTCTTTAACAGCGTTCACGCACGGTTACCTTCGCGCTGCTGTTCTTCATAGAACCGCGCGGCAAACTGATCGAGCTCTCCAGCCGCAATGGCATCACGAATCTGCTGCATATGGCGCTGGTAATAGCGGACGTTATGAATGGTATTGAGCTGCGCCCCCAGCATCTCGCCACAACGGTCGAGATGGTGCAGATAGCCGCGCGAAAAATGCTGACAGGTGTAGCAGTCGCACTCGGCATCCAGTGGTGAGGTATCGTGGCGATGGCGCGCATTGCGGATCTTCACCACGCCGGTGCTGGTGAAGAGATGGCCATTGCGCGCATTGCGGGTCGGCATCACGCAGTCGAACATGTCGACGCCGCGCCGTACCGCTTCAAGAATGTCCGATGGCTTGCCCACGCCCATGAGATAGCGCGGCCGGTCGGCCGGCATTACCGGCGCCAGCGCATCCAGCACCGCCAGCATCTCCTCTTTCGGCTCGCCCACCGAGAGGCCGCCGATGGCATAGCCATCGAAACCGATCTCAACCAGCCCGGCCAGCGACTCGCGCCGCAGCCCGGCATACATGCCCCCCTGCACAATGCCGAACAGCGCCGCGCTGCTGTCGCCGTGCGCGTCGCGACTGCGCGCGGCCCAGCGCAGCGACAACTCCATCGATTTGCGGGCCTCGGCTTCCGTCGCCGGATAGGGCGTGCACTCGTCGAAGATCATCACGATGTCAGAACCCAGCTCGCGCTGGACCCGCATGGAGGTTTCCGGATCAATGAAGACCGGACTGCCATCGACCGGCGATTTGAAGGCGACGCCCTCTTCCGTGATCTTGCGCAGCTCACCCAGGCTCCACACCTGGAAGCCACCTGAGTCGGTCAGGATCGGCCCTTTCCACCCCATGAAGTCGTGCAGCGTGCCATGCTCCTGCACTACCTGGGTGCCGGGACGCAGCATCAGGTGAAAGGTGTTGCCCAGGATGATATGGGCGCCGGACGCCTCAATATCGCGCGGCAGCATCCCCTTCACGGTGCCGTAAGTGCCCACCGGCATGAAGGCCGGGGTCTCTACCACGCCACGCGGAAAACGCAGGCGCCCGCGACGGGCCAGACCGTCGCGGCCATCAAGTTCAAACTGCATGCGGCACTGACGGGTCACGGCGCACTCCGCTCAAGCAGAACGTCAGGCTTGGGATAGATCAGCATGGCGTCTCCGTAGCTGAAGAATCGGTAGCGCTCCGCGATTGCCTGCTGATAAGCGGAGAGCACATGCTCGCGACCTGCCAGCGCACTGATCAGCAGCATCAGTGTCGAATCGGGCAGGTGGAAATTGGTCACCAGCAGGTCGATGCAGCGGAAGCGGTAGCCGGGATAGATGAAGATGCGCGTGTCGGCCTGCAGTGGCGCCGTGATGCCCTGCTCGTCAGTGGCACTCTCGAGGGCGCGCACGGAGGTGGTACCGACCGCAATCACGCGGCCGCCACGGGCGCGCGTCTGGCGAATCTGCTCACAGAGCCCGGCATCCACGTCGATCCACTCGGCGTGCATCTGGTGTTCACGTATATCCTCGACACGAATCGGCTGGAAGGTACCGGCACCGACATGGAGGGTGACGAAACCGAGATCGACGCCCGCCGCTCTGCATTGTTCGAGAAACGTTTCGCTGAAATGAAGCCCCGCTGTCGGCGCGGCCACCGCGCCATCGCGCTGTGCGAACACAGTCTGGTAGCGCTCGCGATCAGCGCCTTCGTCGGGGCGGTCGATATACGGCGGCAGCGGCATATGGCCGATGGCCTGCATCACGGCCAGCGCCCCGCCTTCGAACGTCAGCTCGAACAGATCGCCCTGCCGGCCCAGCACTTCGCAGCGGGCGCGTTCAGTCTCCTCCGCTGCCGTAGCAGTGAGCTGGATGACCGTACCGGGACGCGCGGCCTGGCTGGCGCGCATATGGGCCAGCACGCGCTGCTCGTCGAGCAGCCGCTCCACCAGGATCTCGACGCGGCCGCCAGTCGGCTTGCGCCCAAACAGCCGCGCCGGCAGCACCCGCGTGTTGTTGAAGACCAGCAGATCGCCAGCGCGCAGCTCACCGAGCAGATCGGCAAACCGGGCATGGCGCACCGCGCCATCGGCACCGTTCAGGACCATCAGCCGGCTGGCTGTGCGTTCCGCCGTGGGGTAGCGGGCTATCAGCTCGTCGGGGAGCTCAAATTGAAAATCGGACAACCGCATCGAGAGACCGGCGAAGTTCTGGCAGGAGTGGGAAGGCGGCAAGAGTATAGGAAATGACCAGCAATATGAAGAAACGGGGCGGCCTGGTTCCTTTCGGGCGCCGCCGATTTCGGTTGACCGGCCATCTCGCACCGCTATAATCCGCTCTTCCCCGCCGCCCGGGTGGCGAAATTGGTAGACGCAGCGGATTCAAAATCCGCCGCTGGCGACAGCATGACGGTTCGAGTCCGTCCCCGGGCACCACGCCATTTGCAGAGTAGCAAGTTCCGCTCCAGCACCCTCGCTCTTGCTCAGTCCAGCCAATATTTCGGCAACGCTCTACCAGCAGTGTCCGCGAGCCCTGTCAGCCGAAGCGCTCGCTACACCCTCATGGTAGGGAGGCCGCGCAGAATGTCGCGATCCTTGCCTCGATAGTCATTCACGAGCTGAGTTTTCCAGTCGAACTGCAGCGCGGGACGCTCCGCCCGGCTGAACGGTTTCCAGGCGGGAATCGTTGGGTTGTGCGGGCGCCCATGCCTCGCGAAGTTAACCCAGCAGCTGCGCATCTGGTAACCCACCGCCCGGGCCGCAGGTGTGTCCTGCACGATGGAAGGTGCCTCGGAAATAGTGCCAAAAATGAGTGGTAATTCCACACTATGGGGGCTGCCCCAGCGGCCACCATCAACCGGCGTTGAGAACGCGACTTCATACATATAAACGGGCGCGCCACCGAAATCCGATTTGCGATCGGCGATATCAATGGCGTTGAGAATCGTCCAGATATCGGAAGCGAATCTGAAAAAGATCTGGCTGGCGGTTTCGTCAGGATACGCCTTGCGAAACGCAGCAATTTGCGCTGCCACGCGTGCCTCGTCAGCATATTCGGGATTTACGTTCCGTGCGTACCACTCTGCCCATTTCCGCGGCAGCGTGTTCCAGGTGAGCTCGAACGCTTCTGCATCCTGACAGAAGGATGTCGCCTCATCGCGTGTAGAACCTATCATCAGCGGGACCTGGGCGGAGAGCTCCAGCGCACCTGGCGAGAACGGATCAAACGGGATGTGATTGCCATTCCTTACGGGTGTAAAGCCGCGCTTGAACCGCGCCGGCATGAGCGCCCATGCGGAAATAATCGATTCCGCGGGAAGTCCCTGAAGCTCAGCGATCTGACTTGACTTCAGCCCTAAGCGGGCCATCAGCTCGACCGCCGCTTCGGTTGCGAGCTCCGGCGACGCGCATTCGATGTATGAGCCACTCTGACAGATGGCCTTGTGGAACAACCCCTGGGCGCCCGGCATCGCCATCAATGTACAGACCTTAGCACCTCCCCCAGACTGCCCGAAGATGGTGACATTGGCCGGATCTCCTCCGAAGCGGGCAATGTTATCTCGCACCCATTCCAACGCAGCGATCTGATCCAGCTGTCCCGCATTGGCCGCCCCCTGACAGGTGCTATCCACACCCTCCAGATAGAAATAACCCAGGGCTGACAAGCGGTGATTGATCGATACCACCACTACATCACCAAAGCGGGCAAGGTTGTGTCCCAGGGTTGGCGGCTCAGCCCCAGCTCCAGTAGCAAACCCACCAGGATGTAGCCACACCATCACCGGCCGTTTCCGCTCATCCACTCCCGGCGTCCAGATGTTCAGCGTCAGACAGTTTTCCGATTCGGGCTCGGTCGCCTCGAATGAACTCCAGATGTTGTAATCCGGCGCGCGGACAGCCGGCTCAGGTCTGACAGCAGGCGTCTGAGGCGCCCGATCGCTCAGCGCAACGACTGATCGGACACCGGTCCAGGCCCGCGGAGGACGCGGTGGCATAAATCGGTTTTCCCCACCAGTGTCCTCGCCATACGGAACACCAAGAAACTGGGCGACACCGTGTTGAATAACTCCCTGTATCAAACCGTAATTCGTCTCGATAATGGGCCACAGTGAGGCCGCCCTCCCCACCATTGGTGCCAGCAGCGAGAGGCTCAGCGCTGACAGCATCAATGACCGGCGAGTTATTCCTCCGGCCTCAGGACATGACATGCGAGAAGGTTCGACATTAGCATCGGCCTTCATTCCTTATCCCTCCGCCCTTATCCCTCCGAGGCTTTTAACGCACCATACGCCACTTGATCATGATTACAAACTATTGACAAAAAACACCAAAATCTTACTCATCGGTTCGCGTTATAACGACCACAAAGCGCCCATCTGCAGCCTTCATATCAGGGCGGCACGGAAAGACCTCTGCCGGTGCAAGGCCCGGCCAGACTCCGGCGCTCAGCCTGGTTGCGCTGAACCGCTCCCAGCGTCCTGGAGGCCCAGTAAATTCAATTCCTTCGCCGGGTGGCGACGAGCAATCGTCAGCCGCCGACAGATAGAAATGAGAGTAGCCGAAGGCCCCCGGGGCGACGGGAACGGCTCGTTTCGGGTGGCACTTGCTGCTCTGAGCGGCTGTGGCCCGCGGGGGGTTCAGGTGTTTAACCAGCATGGAACCTATAACAGCGAGGAGACCACTCGTGACAAAGATTTTCCAATTTATTGTAGTCGTGGCCATGCTTTCGCCCCTGGTGGCGAGAGCAGAAATCGCCATTCGTACCTCATTGCTCTTTGACGGTACAGACCAGCTTCTTGAAAATCGGGACATCGTGGTCGATGGCGATCGCATTACGCGAATTACGCCTCATGGCGACCACTTCGACATCGACCTTCGCGGATTTACGGTCACTCCCGGCTGGATCGATGCTCATAGTCATATCGCAGCTCGCATCGATGGCGAGGGCAATTATCCTCCGCCCAACCAGCTTGGCAACGAAACGCGCGACGAAGCATTGCTCGCGGTTGCGGTGAATGCATGGCGTACACTTCACGCAGGATTCACTACCATTCAGAGTCCGGGAGATCGCCTCGACGGCCCCATCAAACAAGCAGTCGAGAACGCCGGCTTTCCTGGTCCGCGCATACTTACTTCGCTCGACATCTTGCAGGCAGCCACCGCAGGTTCTCAACAGGAGGTGCGGCGCTATGTCGAACAAATGGAGGCCGCCGGCGCAGATTTCATCAAACTGTTTGCCGACAGCCACGGCGAACTTAGCAAAGAGCAGTTAGCAGCCGCATGCGATGAGGCCCGCAAACGGGGTATGAGAGTACTGGTTCATGCCTGGGGCATCGAAGCTGCACGCCGGGCTGTTGCCGGAAGGTGTACGACGATCGAACACGGCACCGAGCTTGATGCAAGCATACTGAGCGAAATGACAAAGCATGGCATCTATTACAGCCCCAGCCTGGACGTCCCGGTCCATTACGCCAGACGCACTGCCGAGCTGCCTGATCCAGCCGTTTATACTTCCTCCGACCGGACAAAGATGCCGCAGGAGTATCTCGATTACGTGGCAACCTTCCGCCAGGCACTCGCGAGCGGCGTACCTATTATCTTTGCCAGTGATGCTGTAGCGGACACTCACGGCAGGAATGCCGACGAATTCGTATGGCGTGTCCTTGACGGCGGCCAGCCGCCGATGGCTGCAATCGCCAGCGCGACGTCGGTTGCTGCCACCGCACTCGGCCTGGGCGATGAAATCGGTCGGCTTGCTCCCGGTTACGTCGCGGATATCGTTGCAGTCTCGGGCGACCTCTTCGCTGATATTCGGCGCGTTACAAAGGTTAAATTTGTGATGAAGGCTGGCAAGGTAATCCGTAACGAATCTAACAATTAACCATCGACAGGCTGGAAGAATCTATCTATTCCGCGACGCCAGCTGGCACTTCCTTGTCCGACTGGCGCTGCCGAACCCAACAACCCGTCGAGCGTAGCGATGAACGGCTTCCCGACTTCGCGCGCTGTCACTGCCTTCACGCCATCGGCGCAATACCCACTGCGCGGCGCAGTGCACTCACCCGCTCGGCGGCTTCGGCGCGCGCCTTTTCCGCGCCTTTGCGCAGAATTTCTTCAATGATGCCGGGATTGGCCATCAGCTCTTCGTAGCGCGCTCGCGCCGGCGCGATTTGCTCGTTGATCAGCTGGAACAGCTCTTTCTTGGCCTGGCCCCAGGCGATGCCGGCAGCGAACTGTTCACGCATCCAGGCGGTCTGTTCCGGCGTTGCAAATGCCTGCCAGATCTGGAACACGGCTGAGTCGTTCGGGTCCTTCGGCTCTCCCGGTTCCAGCAGGTTGGTCTTGATCTTGTTGATCAGTTTCTGCAGCTGCTTTTCCGGGACAAACAGCGGAATGGTGTTGCCGTAGCTCTTGCTCATCTTGCGGCCGTCGAGCCCCTGCAGCACCGCTGTTTCACTCGCCACCACCGCCTCTGGCAGAACGAAATGCTCACCATAGATATGGTTGAAACGCTGGCCGATGTCACGCGCCATCTCGATGTGCTGGATCTGGTCGCGGCCCACCGGAATATGGGTGGCATTAAAGATGAGGATGTCGGCGGCCATCAGGATGGGATAGCTGAACAGCCCCATGGTAATGCCGAAGTCAGGATCCTCGCCCTGCTCGGTATTCTTCTGCACTGCATCCTTGTAGGCATGCGCACGGTTCATGAGCCCCTTGGCGGTGACACAGGTGATCAGCCAGGTCAGCTCGGTGACTTCGGGGATATCGGACTGCCGGTAGAAGACGGCATGATCGGTATCGAGCCCAAGTGCCAGCCAGGTAGCGGCGATCTCCCGGGTCGACTGATGCACCTGCTGCGGATCCTGGCATTTGATCAGCGCGTGATAATCCGCCAGGAAAAAGTAGGCGTCGGCACTGCGATCGCGTGAAGCGGCGATAGCCGGCCGGATCGCGCCCACGTAGTTGCCCAGATGCGGGGTACCAGTGGTAGTGATGCCCGTCAGCACCCGCCGTCTGCTGTTTGCGCCCGTTTGCTCAGCCTGACTCATGCCCGCTCCACTCTTTAAAAAGCCGCCAATGATAAAGCCTCACCCGCGGTGAGGCCATCGGTTGCCGGATACCCCGCGTCAATGAGAGAAGAAGTGACGCAGCACCCGGAACAGGTAGTCGATGTCATGGACACCCGCCGTTTCGCGGATCGAGTGCATAGCCCATTGCGGCGCGCCGACATCTACCGTATCCACGCCCAGCTCGGTCGCCGCGATCGGCCCGATGGTGCTGCCACACCCCATATCGCTGCGCACCACAAAGCTCTGCACCGGCACATCCATTGCGCGACAGAGCTGCCGGAAGCGCGCAGCGGTCTCGCTGTTGGTGGCATAACGCTGATTGGCGTTGATCTTGATGACCGGACCGCGATTGATCAGCGGCCCGGTCGGCGCATCGTATTTGTCGGGATAGTTGGGGTGCAGCGCGTGGGCATTGTCACAGGAGACCAGGAACGACTGTGCCAGCATTCGCGCGTACGCTTCGTCGTCACCGGCGATACGGCGCAGCACCGCCTGCATCAGCGTACCGGCCGCGCCGGGTACCGAGGCGCTGCCTACCTCCTCATGGTCGGTCAGCACAATCATCGCGGCCCGGCTGCCATCAGCCTGCAGCAGCGCCTGCAAACCGACGTAGCAGGAGAGCAGGTTGTCGAGTCGGGCACTGCTGATCAGTTCGCCTGCCAGGCC
>JAJUJZ010000190.1 GCA_029265075.1 Gammaproteobacteria bacterium
AGGTGCGCGATGCCGACAAATATGCCCGCCTGCAGGCCTTCGGCAAGGCGCTGCCAAAATTACGCAGACAGCTTGAAGCGCAGCTCGCCGCACCCGGATTTACGCGAGAAAAAGTGCTCGCCACCGTGGTGCTGCTGCTGGACGCCACCCTGATCCGTGTCGGCAATATCCAGTACGCCAGAGAAAATAAATCGTACGGCCTCACCACGCTGCGCGATCGGCATGTCGACATCAACGGCAGTGAAATCAGGTTTCAGTTTCGCGGTAAAAGTGGCATCGAACATCAGGTAGCCGTCCACGACCGCCGTCTGGCACGGGTGGTCAGGCGCTGTCAGGAGCTGCCGGGGCAACAGCTTTTTCAGTATCTGGATGATGAAGGAAGCCGGCACACTGTCAGTTCAAACGACGTCAATGCCTATCTCCAGGAACTGACCGGCGAGGAGTTCACTGCCAAGGACTATCGCACCTGGGCGGGAACCGCGCTCGCGCTGGCTGTCCTGCGGGAACTACAGTGGGAACCCGAGTCAGAGGCCAGGCGCCACATCATTGCAGTGGTCAAGCAGGTCTCCCGCCAGCTCGGCAATACGCCGGCGGTGTGCCGCAAATGCTATATCCACCCGGCTGTGCTGGAACAGTTCAGCCTGGGCGAACTCTCGAAGCTGCCCCGACCAAGAGTCCGCAAGCGCTTAAAGGCAGAGGAAGTCGCGCTGGCAATGTTTCTTGAGCGGCTTGCCAGCAGCACTGCGAATTAGCGGCAGCTCGGCCGCATACCCGGCGAAACAGGCACTGCGGCTCCTCCGGCCAGAAACGGCACTTTCTTTGTGAGCGTCTGAACACGTCGTTTCAGGTTCGCCCCTCGCCACACTCGGATAATGACAACTGGCTCTAACGATTCACTCTTTTATCGCTTAAAGATTGGATGGAGCGAGGCTGTCTGGATTGCTGGCAGTGATTCTTTCCCAGTAAATTGGCTCGACCGGCGACGAGCTTGAAACTTGCCGAGTGCCAGCAACGACGACAACGGAGTGAACGCAATGAAACGATGGAAAGGGGTGTCAGGCGGTTTCGTTTTGCTAATGGCGGGCGTGCTGTCCGCCTGTGGTGGCGGCGGTAACGATTTGTCGGGAGAGTATGGACAGGCCGAAGCGGGTCAATGGTTCACCATCCTTAATTTCCAGGGTGGGGATCAGGTGACACTGACCATGATCGGTGACCCGGACAGCCACCGCGGTACCTATACGCGTGAAGGCGACAGCGTCACCGTCAATGTAATGGGAGAGAGTCGCACCTTGCGCATCGATGGCGACGGCTGTCTTGATGGCGGCGCCGGCAACAGTCTCTTTTCCGGCGTGATCTGCAAGAAACCCTGACGCCACTCTGCGGCATAGAGCGATGCCTGCGCATCGCTCTTGCCCTGCATCCTGTTTTGCTAGTCCCGCTGATTTACCCTCGCCCCTTCCTCAGACCATCCGTTCGCCGCCAGACAGGCCCATCGTCTTAAGCGAAGCTCTCCGGCAGCGCCAGCTCACGCTCCCGCGAACTTGCCGCTGAGGCGCGGTGATCCTTCGCGATGAAGGTGTAAATGGTGGGCAGTACAAACAGCGTGAAGAGCGTACCCACCAGCATGCCTGTTACCACCACGATGCCGATTGAGAAGTGGCTGGCCGAGCCGGGGCCCGACGCAAAAACCAGCGGAATCAGCCCGGTCACCATCGCCGCCGTGGTCATCAGAATGGGGCGCATGCGTACGACGGCTGCTTTCCGGATGGCTTCGATGCGATTCAGATTCTCACTATGCTGGATCTGGTTGGCAAAGGTCACCATCAGGATGCCGTGCTTGGAGATCAGGCCAATCAGCGTGATGAGACCAATCTGCGTATAGATGTTGAGCGTGGCATAGCCGAGCCAGAGCGGCGCCAGCGCGCCGCAGATAGCCAGTGGCACGGTGACCAGAATCACCAGCGGATCGCGCAGGCTCTCGAACTGTGCTGCCAGCACCAGGAAGATCACGATCAGCGCAAAACCGAACGAGATCAGCAGCCGATTGCCCTCCTGCACAAACTGCCGGCTCTCGCCCAGCCAGTCGACCGTGGTTCCCGCCGGCAGCGGCAGCGACTCCAGGAACGCGAGCGCCTCTCCCATGGTCACTCCCGGGGCTGGCACTGCTTCCAGCGTCACCGAGTTCATCTGCCCGAACTGGGTCAGCTGGTTGATCTGCGGCCGCAGGGTAATCGTGGCGACAGTCGACAGCGGCACCAGCGCCCCGGTGGCCGTTTTCACGTGCAAACGGCCAATATCCTCCGGCGTCATGCGATCGGCGTCGCGCACCTGCGGAATGACTTCGTAGGAGCGCTCGTAAAAGTTGAAGCGGTTGACGTAATTGTCACCCACCAGCACTGCCAGTGTGTCCGCGATGGCCTGCATGGTAATGCCCATCTCATTGGCGCGGGCACGATCGATACTGATGTGGGCCTGGGTGCTGTCATACGCGAGCTGGTTCTGCACGAAAGCGAACATGC
>JAJUJZ010000090.1 GCA_029265075.1 Gammaproteobacteria bacterium
CACGCGATGCGGCTCCAGATGGACGCTCGCGACGCGGGCGCCCGCCATATCAATATGTCCCCGATAGCGCTCGTCGCCGGTGGCTGCGAACTCGAACGCAAAACGGCGCCAGAGCCGCACCTTGCCACTCTCGTCCCGCTGCAGCCAGCGCCGATGCGCCACCATGCTGTCGTCCAGCAGCTGCACCCCTTCCCGTTCACAATAACGGCGCGCATGCCCCAGCGCCTGCTCCTTGGCGGCATGGCCCTGCCAGGCGTAACCGGCAACCAGACCGATCACTGCCAGCCAAAGCAGGTGGGTCAGTTCGATGTACATAGCTCACCGTACTCCCCGACCCGTTGCTGCAGATCCCGCAGCACCGGAGTGAACGAAAAACCGAGTTTTGGCCCCCAGCTGCGTGCGGCGGCGCGCAGCGCCTGCCGGGGCAGCGCACCCGGTTTGCAACTGGCGAAAATGATCCAGTTACCCCCTTTGACCGCACAGGTGTAAACGGTGCCGAAATGGTGATCGAGGGCCGCCATGGTCTCCGCTTCGCCGCGATGCTCGTCCCAGCAGTTGAGTACCAGCCAGCCATCCGGCGTCAGCAGGCGGCGGCACTCGGCGATGAACCACGGCTGAAAATATTGCATCGCCATGCCTTCGCCATTGTAAATATCGCTGCACAGCAGGTCGTAACCGGCCGCTTCCGCCGTTTCCACGAACTCGCCGGCATCCGCCTGGATGACCTGCAGCCGCCGATCGGCCGTGGGCAGCTGGAAAAAACGCCGTGCGGCCTTGATCACCGCACGCCGCAGCTCGACAGCAGTAACGTTTACCTTCGGCAGCGCATGCAGCAGGGCGGTCGCCAGCGCACCTCCGCCGAGGCCGAGCAGCAGCACGCGCTCCGGCTGCCGGAACAGCAGAGGCAGCAGCATGGCCTGCGTATACTCGTGCTGCAGCACGTGCGGCTGGTGGATGGAGACACAGCTCTGCTCCTCGCCTTCGCCGAACGACAGGTAGCGGTGCTCGCCATCCTCGAACACATGGATGGGGCCGAACTCATCATAGGTGCGGTAAATTTCCCGCCCCAGGGGAGAATCACTCATGAGGTTGTGTCACAGCGAAAGACGCTCTGGATTATCGGCGAGCCGCTCGCCAGCCGCAACGCAACGCCCCTGTCACTGCTGGAGGAAAACCGTTTGATCACTTACCTTTACTGGGGCCTCGTCATTGCCCTGATCGTATTCGTGCTGTGGCTGGGAGGCGGCCGTCTCAATAACTGGCGCGGTGCGTTCATTGCAGCAGCGGTCATTCTGTTTGTTGGCTGGGCCGCCTACTACTTCCATTTCCAGCAGGTGTTCGTCAAACGCTGGGGCGGCGTCATGCGTCTCACCGTCCCTGCAGGCCAGCAGCACCTGCAGGCGACCTGGAAGGACGACAACCTCTGGATCGAGAACTACGACCCGGCGACCAACACCTGCCACTTCACTGAATACTCCAAGGGCAACTTGCTCGAAGGCCGCGTCATCATTCGCAACTGCAATCCGCTCGGCGCCCCCATCGCACCACCATCGCCCGATACCGAATAGCCCTGCGGCCACTGCGGAGTTGGCTGGCGGCCTGTTATGCTATCGGGTCGTCCTGAGTCGATGCTGTCTGAGCCGTGAAGCCGATCCCGACCAAAGCCGAACTCCGCAAGCTGCTCGAACAGGAGATGGAAGCATTCCTGGAAAAGGGCGGCCAGGTGGAAGAAATTCCGCGGGGAGTGAGTGGCCGCGAGGCGCCGACGGGTCCGTTGCGACCGGACCACGGTGACGCGCCACCGCGCGGAGACCGTACCTATCTGAACGATGTGGTAGCCGCCATCGAAGCGCGCAAACGTCGCCCCGGCAAAGAGAAACCAGTCCGCAAACGCCCGCGCAAGCGCCTGATTTACGACGATTTCGGCGAACCGCTGCGGTGGGAGTGGGTGGAAGAGTAAAGCAGGTCACCTGCCCCCGTCAGGCGCGCCGGCCAGCGCGGCGATCCTTCAGTGGCTGCCGGCCGCTGGCTGCCCGAACGCGTGATCGACCGGGATCTGGTCGGCAGGTGTGCCATTCAGGGCCAGTCCGCGCACCGGCGTTACCGGCCCGCCTGGCAACGCCAGCTCGAACGGCTCGGACTCCCAGCGCATACCAGCATTGCGCAGCACCGCGAAGTGCAGGTGCGGCCCGGTGGAGAAGCCCGTATTACCCGACTGGGCGATGATCTGCCCCGCCTCGACCCGCTCCCCCGGCTCCACCAGCGCCGACTGATAGCGCAGATGCGCATAGACGCCGTAGGTGCCATCGTCATGCAGTACGTAGATCGTGTTGGCCGCCGAGCGATACTCTGGCGAGTTGCCTCCTGCCTGGCTGTCCATACGGGTCGACACGACCTGGCCAGCCCGCGCTGCACGCACTGGGGTGCCTTCCGCCATCGGGATGTCGATCGCATAGCGGCTGCTGGGAGAGCTGTGGCTGAACCCGCCGTCGAACGCCTGGGAGATGGTGAACCGCCCTTCGTGCGGCACCGGTGGCAGGTAGACCGGGCTGGTGTGCTGTGCACCCGGATCGCCCATCTGCCAGCGGTATTTGTAGCGGTAGCGCAGCGGCTGGTCGGCACGCTGTGGCTGCAGCTGCACCAGCTCCACCTCACCACGCGGCGGCACCACGCGTGAAACGGCGAAGTCGGCAGGTTGATGCAGGTTTTCGGCTTCGGTGAGCCAGAACTTCACTTCAGCAGGCGCCAGCAGCTCATTGATGGCGACCAGCCGGGGAGTCTTGCTGTCACCGCGGCGTTCAATGCGGACCTGCCGCTCGGCAGCCGGTGCTTCGGTGAGTGTCAGAACCGCGACTTCACGCGCTGCCGGCCGCTGATCACTGTATTGCCAGACGCCGCTGGCATCCTGATATTTGTATACCGAGGCCAGTGAAGGAACCGCACAAAGGAGCAGCAGCGCTGCCGTAACAGCAATACGAGGCATGGAGTAAACGCTTGGGAAGACAGCTTTAACCCAAGCATAGATGCCGATGGCCAAAGCGCCAGCTCAGCAGTTGACATTGTGATCAACTTCGCAACCGAACTGACACCTGAGGCTCACTCAGCTATCGGACCCTTCGAGCACCTTCAGCGCCGCCAGCAGCTTGCTATCGGGATAGCCGTCCGCGATCCAGCCCTGCGCCTGCTGAAACGCGCGAATTGCCGCCCGTGTGGCTGGCCCGAAAACGCCGTCGGCCGTGCCGCTGTCGAAGCCACGTTCAGCGAGCCGGGTCTGCAGCGCAGCCACCTGGTCACGACTCAGACGCGGCGCGTCCTGTGGTGGCGGCCGCCGCAGTGGCGGTGCGCCGGCGATGCGGTCTGCCAGATGTCCCACGGCGATGGCATAGAACTCGGAGCGGTTCCAGCGCATGATGGTGTCGAAGTTGGCGTAGATGAGAAATGCCGGACCCTGATGCCCTGCCGGCACCAGCAGCGACGCCTCCATGTCGTGACTGCCCAGCGGAGTGCCATCGGCACGCCGCACGCCCAGCGCGGTCCACGCCGCCAGAGTGCGGGTCTGGTTACGGCCCGCGAGCCGGTAATCGAAACCTTTCGGCAACAGCACCTCCCGGCCCCACCGCTCACCGGCGCGCCAGCCGATACCGCGCAGAAAGTTGGCCGCTGAGGTCAGCGCATCGGCCGGACTGCCCCACAGATCGATCTTGCCGTCGCCGTCTCCGTCGGTGGCATAACGGAGATAAACCGAGGGCATGAACTGGGTGTGACCCATGGCGCCGGCCCACGAGCCAATCATGCGCCCCGGCTCGACGTCGCCGCGCTCAACGATGCGCAGGGCGTTAAGCAGTTCACCACTGAAGTAGTCGGCCCGACGTGGATCACAGGCCAGCGTCGCCAGTGAGTTGAGCACCGGGATATTGCCGAAATAACTGCCGAAATTGGTCTCCAGCCCCCAGAAGGCAATGAGGTAGGCTGGCGGCACACCATACTCACGCGTGATGCGGGCCAGCAGCTCGGCGTGCTGACGCAACAGCTGCTGGCCCTGCTCAATGCGGCCCGCGGTCACGCGGCGGCCGAGGTAGCTGGCAAAGGTGTCAGTGAACTCCGGCTGGCGGCGATCGGCCTCGATCACGCGCTGCTCAAAGCGCACCGGCTCCAGCGCAGTTTTCACCGTGGCCGGCGAAATACCCTCCCGCAATGCGCGCTCGCTGAGACCAGCGACGCAACCGGCAAAATCGTCAGCGAGCAGCGCCGGTGCCAGCAGGCTGGCGGCGATCAGCAGCAGTTTGCGTATATTGGCAGCCATGGGAACCTGCACGGCGAACGTATGGGCCTCCAATCTAACGAAAACCGTATGCAGAACAAAGCGGAGCGTGCAGCGACAGCAGTTCGTGGCCCTGGATCGTTTGGATTGTCACCTGGTCAGAAAAGCTCTAGCCTCAGACTAATGCACAAGACGGATCGGACCTGCTCATGACGACACCTGTCGATTCACTCTCTCTGCAGCACTGGCAGCTTCGTCGCGACATCGACGGGATCTGCTGGCTGACTCTTGACCGCCAGGACGCCCGGCTCAACACGCTGGGCACCGAGGTGATCGCTGAACTCGAAAGTATCGTGACTGCGCTGGAACAGCAGCCGCCGGCGGGCCTGATACTGCTGTCGGGCAAGTGCGGAAGCTTCATCGCTGGCGCCGACATTCGCGAGTTCGAGGAGATTCGCTCCGCGGAAGAAGGACGCCGCTACATCGAGCGCGTCCACCAGCTGTTCGATCGTATCGAGCGTTTCTCCTTCCCCACTGCGGTCGGTATTGAGGGTGTCTGTCTCGGTGGCGGGCTGGAGCTGGCGCTCTGCTTCAACTATCGCATCGCGCGGGATGTGCCCGCCACCCGCATCGGCTTTCCCGAAGTGAAGCTCGGTATTTTTCCCGGTTTTGGCGGTTCCGCCCGCACCATCGAAATGCTGGGCGCGGCCAGGGCACTGCCCTTCATTCTGCAGGGCCGCAATCTCAGTGCCCGGGCAGCGCGCGGCATGGGGCTGGTTGACGAAGTGGTGGGTCCGCACCAGGAGCTGAGCTGGGCCGCCCGGCGTGCCGTGTTAAAGCGGCGGCGCAGCAAGGGTGGCGGGACCATCGCCAGACTTACCAGCAACAGCCTGGCGCGCAAGCCGCTGGCGTCGTATATCCGCAAGCAGACGGAACCACACGCCAACCCGGCGCACTACCCCGCTCCCTATGCGCTGATTGATGCCTGGGAACGTCATGGCGATAACCGGGCTGCCATGCTGCGCTCGGAAGCGGAGCTGGTCTCGCAGCTGCTGGTCGGCGACACCTCGCGCAATCTGCGGCGCGTGTTCCGCCTGATGGAGCGGCTCAAAGCCGAAGGCAGGCAATCTGATTTCAAAGCGCGGCGGGTACACGTCATCGGCGCCGGAGTGATGGGCGGCGATATCGCTGCCTGGTGTGCACTGCGCGGCCTCGAAGTGACGTTGCAGGATCGCGAACTGGCGCAGATCAAACCGGCGCTCACCCGCGCCACCGAACTGTTCAGGCGGCGACTCAAGGAAGAAGCGCGGGTGCAGGCGGCGCAGGGTCGCCTGCGTGCTGACGTGGAAGGTCACGGCATCGCGCGGGCCGACGTAGTCATCGAAGCGATCTTCGAGGATCTCACCGCCAAGCAGGAGCTGATGCAGCGCATCGAACCACAGCTGCAGCCGCATGCGCTGCTGGCGACCAACACGTCGGCGCTCGACCTCGCCGCCATCGCCAGCGTGCTCGAGCGTCCCGAGCGGCTGATTGGCCTGCACTTCTTCAACCCGGTGGCCAGGATGCCGCTGGTCGAAGTGGTGACGGCGCCCGGTGTCACCGACGAGGCCGAGCTGGCACGCGGCTCCGCCTTTGCCGTGGCGATCGACAAACTGCCCGTTACCGTGCACAACAGCCCGGGCTTCCTGGTCAATCGGGTGCTCGGGAACTACATGGCCAACGCCCTGATGCTGCACCGCGCCGGCCACACCATCGAGGAAATCGACCAGGCGGCCGAGTGGTTCGGCATGCCGATGGGACCGGTGGAGCTGTCCGATACCGTTGGTCTCGACATCGGCATGTCGGTGATGCGTACGCTGGGCGCGGATCCAGGCCTGCTGGCTGAGCTGGAACGGATGGTGGCCAGCGGCCGCAAGGGTCGCAAGAGCGGTGAAGGTTTCTACCTCTGGAAAAACGGCAAGCCCCAGAAAGGGGTAGTGCCCGGCACCGCCAACCCTGCCACGCTGGCACCGAAGCTGATGCAGCCATATTTTGATGAGTGTCGCGCAGCACTGGCTGAAGGAATCGTTGCCGATGCCGACCTGCTGGATGCGGCGATGATCTTCGGGACCGGCTTTCCCCCTTTCCGCGGCGGGCCTCTGCACTATCTCGATTCGGCCGCGCAGTCGGCTTCTGCCACCGCAGCGCCGGTGACGGCTGCGGCCACCGCTGCCGCCGTCAGCGCGGCCCCGGCTGCCACCGCCCCGGAAGAGGAAGCACCAACCTCGTCCGATAGCGCTGCCGCGGGTACCGTCATTCGCCAGCCCGGCGAGCCGGTAGCCAGCGCTGCACCAGAGGCGGGTGCTACGGCGGCCACCACAGACTCCGGCAGTGAGCCGGGCAGCGAGATCGACACTGAGCAGAATCCGGATCAGGGAGCGCGTCCATGAGTATGACCACCACCGGCTTGCGCCGCGTTGCCATCGTTGGCGGTTTGCGTATTCCGTTTTGCCGGGCCAATGGCCCCTATTCCGATCAGAGCAATCTCGACATGCTGGCCGCCACGCTGCAGGGTCTGGTGAAACGCTATCAGCTGGCCGGCGTCGCACTGGGCGAAGTGGTCGCCGGCGCGGTGACGTCGCACAGCAAGGACTGGAACCTGGCGCGCGAAGCGCTGCTCAGTACTGATCTTTCTCCGCACACGCCGGGGATCACGCTGCAGCAGGCATGTGGTACTAGCCTGCAGGCAGCGCTCATGAGCGCCGCAAAAATTGCGACCGGACAGATCGACAGCGCGATCGCTGCCGGCAGTGACACCGCCAGCGATCCACCCATCGTCTTCTCCAAACGCTTCTCGCAACGCCTGATCAAACTGCAGAAAGCACGCACTCTCAGTGAGCGGCTGGAAGCATTCAAGGGGTTCTCGCCAGCGGAGCTGTCGCCGCAGGCGCCGCGCAATTCGGAGCCACGCACCGGCCTGTCGATGGGCGAACACGCTGAACGCATGGCGCGCGAGTGGGCAATACCGCGCGAAGCACAGGACCGGCTGGCGCTGGCTTCACACGAGAATGCGTCACGCGCCTGGGACAGCGGGTTCTTCGACGATCTGGTGATTCCACATGCCGGTGTCGTTCGCGACAACAACGTCCGGCCCGACAGTTCGCTGGAGCAGCTCGCCAAGCTGAAACCAGCGTTCGACAAGAGCAGTAACGGTACGCTCACGGCAGGCAACAGCACCCCGCTGACGGATGGTGCCGCTGGCGTGCTGCTGGCGAGTGAAGAGTGGGCGCGGGCACGCAACCTGCCGGTCCTTGCCTGGCTGGTGGCAGGGCGGACGGCGGCGGTCGATTTTGTGAACGACGAAGGGCTGCTGATGGCGCCCACCGTGGCCGTCTCCGAGCTGCTGGAGCAGACCGGACTTGCCCTGCAGGATTTCGATTTTTACGAGATCCACGAAGCGTTTGCGGCGCAGGTGCTGGCCAACCTCAAAGCATGGAATGACCCCGCTTATTGTCGCGAACGACTGGGACGGCAACAGCCACTCGGCGAGATCGATCTCAGCAAACTCAACGTCAACGGCTCCAGCATTGCACTCGGACACCCGTTTGCCGCCACCGGTGCGCGTATCATCGGCACGCTGGCGAAGCTGTTGCACGAACGGGGCAGCGGCCGCGGTCTGATCTCAGTCTGTACGGCCGGGGGTATGGGCGTCGCAGCGATTCTCGAGCGTCCCTGACCGTCCCCCTGAAGCGGGCAGTCAGGCGTGAACCGGTGGCAGCTGCTGGGACCAGGGGTGCATTTTTTCAATCTCGGCAGCCAGCTGGAGCAGCAGATCCTCGCGCCACATGTCGGCAACGATCTGCACGCCCAGCGGCAAGCGCCCCGGGGTCCAGTACACCGGTAGCGAGATAGCGGGCTGGCCAGTGAGACTGGCCGGCCCCATGAACCCCATCCACTGCACGCGTTCGCGCCGCATACCCTCGGCCAACGTCCCCGTCAGCTCGTCCAGCAGCGGGGCCGGCCGGCCGATAGCGGGCGTCACCAGCATATCGAACCCATCGTTCCACCACGCCAGCGTCGTTCGACTGTAGTCGTGGATGCGCTGCAGCGTGCGCGCGAATTCGATCGCCGGCGTTTCCCGGGCCCGGCGGTAGAGCGCATAGACTGCCGGCTCCAGCTCGGCCGCCGTCAGTTCCCTTCCCAGCTGTCGCTCCGCCTGCGCCAGCCGGAGACTCACCTGCAGCGGCGCGTAATCAGCCATGATTTCGAAGTGGTCTGTGGTCTGCCACGGCCGCGGTGCCGCCTCTTCCACGCGATGCCCCAGGTCATGCAGCAGCTGGGCGGTCACCCGCAGGGCAATCGTGACCTCTGGATCAATGGGCGTCAGATCGCCCGGCACGCGCTGCCATATCCCGATCCGCAGCTTGCCAGTAGAACGGGACAGCAGCGCGCGATAGGTGCCGAGCGCCCGGGGCGCCGCGATTGAGTCGCCACGCACGGTCCCTGCACAGATATCAAGCAGTGCCGCACTGTCTCGCACGGAGCGCGTCAGCCAGCCGCGGCAGGCAGTGACATCGACCCAAGCCTCACTATGCGGCGCGGCGGAAATGCGCCCGCGGCTAGGTTTGAGCCCCACCAGGCCAGTAGCCGCAGCAGGCAGCCGCAACCCACCATGGCTGTCGCTGCCCTGCGCCACCGGCACCATCAGTGAGGCCACTGCAGCGGCCGCCCCGCCACTGCCGCCACCCGGTGTACGGGCGAGATCCCAGGGGTTGCGTGCTGCGCCCCAGAGCCGAGAGCGAGTCACCGGCGCATCCACCAGCTCCGGCATACTGGTCCGGCCGAGCATAATCATGCCGGCGTGGCGCAGTCGCTCGTACAGGGCATCGTCAGCGTCTGCGGGTTGTGGCACCAGCGCCAGCAGCCGGCTCCCTAGGGGATAAGCCTCGCCGGCGATGGCTACATCCTGCAGCAAGGTTGGTACGCCGCGCAAAGGTCCGGTGCCAGCCGGCAGCCGCCGCGCCTCTGCCAGGGCGGCAGCGAAACGATCGCTGACGACTGCCTGCAGATGGGGGTTCAGCTGCTCGATACGGCGGATGGCGGCCTCCACCAGCTCGACGACAGAAACTTCGCCTCGCCTTACCAGGTCAGCCTGCGTGGTCGCATCAAAGCTGGCCAGCGGATCAGCTTCCGGCAGCACAATCGGCCGCGCTTCGATGATCTGAGGGGCGGGGCTGTCGGCCGGCACGGCAGACGGCCGCAGCGAAGCCGTCGGCGATCGCGCCGGAATCTCGACCGCCGTCGGCGCAGGCCGCTGCGACGTTTTCTCCGCAGCTTCCAGACGCAGTAACGGCAACGTCGCCAGCGACAACGCTCCTGTCCTTAACAGATCTCGCCTTAACAGCTCTCGTCGAGAAGAAAAGAGTTTGCTCATCGCGACTCCTTCGCGGCGGCTCGCGCCTGGTGCCTGCCCGGCTGATCTGGGTATGACCTTGCCTTCCCGGCAGCGTGCCGCTGAGCTGATCTGTTTTTACGGAGCCCTGTCACACTTTCACGATCAGGACAGGGGCGGTCTCAGGCGAGCGCCGGATAGCGGCCTGCACCGCCCGGAGCTCGCCTGACACCAACCTGAACCCACTTCCGCCCCAGCCCTCCAACTGCCTTGACGCGTGCAGGCAACTGGTGGAGGCAGCGATGCAACGGGCTCTGGGTGCAACCTCTCGTCAACTGTTTCCGATCGGACTCGGCGCGATGCCACTCTCGATTGCCGGCCGCCCTGAGCCGGAGCAGGCTGAGGCAACCATCGCTGCGGCGCTTGAGGCGGGGGTCGAGCTCATCGATACGGCCGATTGCTACTGCCTCGACGACGACTTCGGTCATAACGAGCGACTGGTTGCGACCACACTGCGACGGCTGGGTCGTCAGGATGTGCTGGTATCGACCAAAGGCGGCATTGTGCGGCCCGACGGCCGCTGGGAATCGGATGCCCGGCCCGCTGCGCTGCG
>JAJUJZ010000105.1 GCA_029265075.1 Gammaproteobacteria bacterium
GGCAACCAGACATTGTTGGTATCGGTATTGTTGTTGGTCTGTTCGTCCTTCCAGCCGTAGTTCAGATTCAGCTGCACCTGAGCGCCACCAGCCAGCGGCTGAGTGTAGGTCGTGGCGACCGTATAGGAATACTCGGGCGTACGCTGGAACGGCGTCTTTTTGGTGATGCCTTCAGCAGCACCGATCTTGTCGTACTCAGCATCGGTCCATCCGCCTGACAACTGCACCAGCCAGCGATCAGTGATCATGGCCACCGCTTCGAACTCGATACCCTGGATGGTGGCTTCTGCAACGTTCTGCCAAACCTGGATGCGGGTGTTGAGGTTCGGATCGACAAAGGTCGCCGGCACCTGAATGTCATCGAACGAGGTGTAGAAGTAAGTTGCGTTCAGCCGAATCCGGCTGTCGGCGAACTCGGAGCGGAAACCGAGTTCGTAAGTCCACAGCTCTTCAGGGTCGTAAGCAACGGCGCCATCATTGGCTGCGCCCGGTCGCGGGGTATCGTTGAAACCGCCAGACTTGAAGCCCTTTGCCGCCGACGTGTACACCATGATGTCGTCATTGATCTGGTATTCCAGACCAAGGCGCGGTGTCACGCTTTTCCAGCTATCGTCGTTTTCCGCCGAGTTTCTGCCACGCGACATGTAGCCTTCTTTATCATCCATGCTCCAGCGCAGTCCGAGCGTGGTGCTCAGAGCATCGGTCCAGCGCCAGGTGCCCTGCCCGAATACGGCGTAACTCTTGGTTTCAAGTTTCATGTCGAGCGGGAAATTAACGCCGTCCGCCGGGTTGTTACGGATGCCCTTTTCGCGTGCCTTCTCATGCATGTAGTAGACGCCAGCGACCCAGCTCAGACGGGCGTCAAAACTTGAACCCGAAAGCTGAAACTCCTGCGAGAAGTTGGAAAAATCGTGGTTGATGTCGACCTGATAGATGTCATACGGGGTATGATCGAAATCCTGCTTCCGCGTCATTTCGTTATCGCGATAGCCAGTGATCGAGCGCAGCTCAAGCTGCGCGGTCAAATCATAGCCGATATTGAGCGTTGCCCCTTCCGACTCAAACCGGCCGTAATCCGGGTCACCGCCGATGACTGACCACTTATCGGGCGTCACCAGCGATTCGTTGAAGCCGGGGTCACCCAGACGCGTGGGCAGCAGGTCGGTCGGATCGATCAGAACGATATCACGGGCGAAACCGTTGTCTTCGGTGGTGATCGAGTCCAGCGCGAGGTTGATGTCGAGCCGGTCGCTCGGCTGCCAGCGAATCTGGCCTCGCACGAAATCGACGTCTTCCGCCCCCATCTTATCGCCATCATTGAGGCGGCGCATCACACCATCCCGCGTGGTCGCGCCGTAGCCAAACCGGGTGGAAACAGTGTCGCTCAGCGGCATGTTGGCAACGGCTTCGATGCGGCGCGTACCCAGGTTACCGACGGTGCCCTTGATGCGTCCTTCGAACTCCGGAGCGGGCTTGGCAGATACGTAGCGCACTGCACCGCCTGAGGTGTTGCGCCCAAACAGCGTGCCCTGCGGGCCACGCAGAATCTCAACCTGCTCGACATCCAGCAGTTCGAGCAGCGCCCCCTGTGCACGCGGATAGTAGACGTCATCGACATAGATGCCGACTGAGCCATCCTGTGAAATCGATCCCTGCCCTCCGCCGATTCCGCGAATTGTAAAGCTGGCCGAGCCATAGCCCATGGTCTGGCCAATGGTCAGGTTGGGCACGAACGAACCGAGAGTATCGAGGTTATCGATGCCAGATACTCGCAGGTCATCACCCGACACCGCCACTACCGAGACCGGTGTCCGTTGCAGATCTTCTGCCATCTTACGGGCAGTAACGACCACTTCTTCCAGGCCTTGTCCAAGTGCTGCGCCCGACTGCATGGCAGCAACGGCCAGCGCAACAAACGAGACGCGACTGACCAGCGGATAGCTGTGTGCTTTCCCCATTTTTTTCTCCGGTGTTATACGGCTGTGCCGCTTATCGTGGTTGTTTTATTGATTGCAGAGCTACGGCGGTCTGTGTCGCCCTGACTGCTGGAGTAACTCGTAGAACTGAGGCGCAGGAAAATCTGATCTGACAGAGAGCATTACTGCTGCGTTATGCAACAGTCTTCGGAGAAGTGCGTGACTAAGCGATGGATCAAGAGACGACCTCCCTGCAGTTATGTTTGTTGTTTTAAACGCAGGGCGAAGTTTCCATGGAAGCGCGATGGTATGTCAACCGCCAGTTGCTTCAAGCTGGAATTTGCTAGTGAGCTTGCGACGTAACAAAAGGAACTTCCGTTACGAAATGCGACAGACGCACCCCCGGATGGGAGCACGCCTGATCTCAGAAGATCACTCCGGCGTAGGAGCGATCTTTGCCGAATCAATAATCCGACGCGTCTGGAATCTCCACCCTTCGGGAGTACGCACGTATTCATCTTCAGCGATGGTGAAAAAGACCGGTGCGAGTGAATCGTTCAAAGCAGGAGCCGACTTGAAGCTATACAGCGTCAGATAGGCACGGCCCGTTGCGTGGTTATTGTCGACGATATCAATGAGATGATTGTCAACAGCCATGCGGGAGCTGATACCTTGCCGGTTCCTCTGTGCCCATCCTTGTACGAATTCAACCATAGCGTCGCGACCTTCGAGCCGACGCCCCAGCAGCTCCCAGACTCCATCTTCAGCGAACAACTCGGCAACTTTTTCAAAGTCAGCCGCATCAATGGCATAGGCATACTCGATGGCGAGCCGCTCGATATCCCTAATAATTGCGCCCTCATCGAGGTCCGCCTTGTCAGCGAACGCGGCTGGCAGCAGTGCTCCAGCCAGCGCCACTGTTGCGAACATCTTGAACAACTTACGACCTGTCAAAATATTTTTCATCTTATTTCCTTGTTGCGAGGGTTAAGTAGATCGACCACGGATCCTGCAGGACTGCAAATGGCGTGAGCCCGTGTGCAAGCCAGGCCTGCCACCGGGCCTCAGCGCCAGTACTTGCTGATTAGCCCGCAGTAATGGAGGCTCGTACGGTGCCAACACCGGAAATTTCTGCCTCGAAGTGGTCGCCTGCTGCGAGGGTCACCATCGGCCCCAGCGCGCCGGTCAGTACCACATCACCGGCACGCAGCGGCGAACCATTACGGGCACAGGTGCGAGCCAGCCACAATGCGGCATTCAGCGGGTTACCAAGACAGGCAACGCCGGCGCCATAGGAGCGGGCCTGCCCCTGACACTTGAGGATCATGCGGGCATCGGCGAGGTCGACATTGCGCAGCGACCGGACCGGGCCACCCAGCACATAGAGGCCGGCCGACGCATTGTCGGCGATGGTGTCGGAAATGCGGATATCCCAGTTCGCAATGCGGCTGCCCACGATCTCAATGGCGGGCACGATGTAGTCGACCGCACGGATAAGCTCACTGACCGTTACGTCTTCGTGCGTCAGATCGCGGCTCATCACGAAGGCGATCTCGCCCTCAGCTTTGGCCTGCTGCGTCATCGACAGCGGGATCTCTGCCCCGTCCGCAAACTCCATGTCTGCAAACAGCACGCCGAAGTCGGGCTGATCAACGCCCAGCTGCTGCTGCACGGCCAGTGAGGTCAGACCGATCTTGCGGCCTACCAGACGCCGGCCTCCTTCAACCCAGCGCCGGGTGTTGAGTTCCTGAACTGCATAACCGGCCTCGACCGACAGCCCGATCAGGTCTCTGACCGGAGCACACGGCGTACCGCTGCGATGTGCTTCGTAAATCAGGTCCGCCGCTTTCTGAATAGCCTCATTAGTCATCGATGTCATCACCTAGCTGTTCTGTCTGGCGGATCATCCTACAATCCTGAAAGCCAGTCAAAGCCCCTGTCCGCTTTCCTTTGCATCAGGTGAAGACCGCGCCGGGATGTGCTGGCTCATACTGCCGGAAGCCGAGCGGTTGGCTCTTTTCCTATACAATCTCGCGCAAATGTCCGACATCCTACCGGACTATCAGAAGAGTTTATTGATGTCTGCCTCTGTATCTTCCGTGACAGATTCAGCGCTCAGCGGCCGCCAATTGCGCTGGGCCGTCGCCGCACTTTCCATCGGCCTGGGTCTGGCTGTTCTTGACGGATTCATCGTCAACGTTGCACTTCCCATTATCGCACGCGACTTCAATGTCACTGCCGACCGTGTGATGACGGTGGTCACCGTCTATCAGCTGGCACTGACCCTCGCCCTGCTGCCGCTCGCTGCGCTGGGAGACCGTGTCGGCTATCGGCGGGTGTTCGCCAGTGGACTGGTGCTGGTGGTGGTGACGGCGGTCGTCAGCGCCTTCAGTGTGTCCCTGGAGATGCTGATCGCTGCCCGGTTGCTACAGGGTCTCGGTGCGGCGGCCATCATGGCTGTTGCTTCTGCGCTGGTACGCACTATTTATCCAGCGTCGTTGCTGGGCCGAGGCATCTCCTTCAATGCCATGGTAGTGGCCGGCTCTTCAGCCGCGGGTCCGACACTTGCTGGCGCGATGCTCAGTGTTGCTGACTGGCGCTGGCTGTTTGGCATCAGTGCGCTAATTGCCATAGCCGGGTTGCTGCTCAGCCTGCGCTGGCTTCCCGACAACCGCCATCAGCCACAAGGGTTTGATATTCCCAGTGCCATCCTGAGTGTGATCACGCTGGGGGCTCTGCTGCTGCTGGTAGATCTTGCGGGCCCGGGCTTCTCGCCAGGTCTCACTGCCATTCTGGCCGTAACCGGCCTGATAGCGGGGCTGGTCTTTATCCGTCGTCAGCTGCGTCTGTCGAGCCCCCTGCTCCCCGTTGATCTGATGCGTCAGCGCCTGATTGCGCTCTCGCTGCTGGGGGCTGCGCTGACTTTCTGCGCGGAGATGCTGACCTTTGTGACGCTGCCGTTTTTCCTCAGTGAAGGGCTCGGGCATGACATCGCGACCACAGGGCTGATTTTCACAGCGTGGCCACTGTCGGTGATGTGCATGGCCCTTATTACCGGACAGCTGGCAGACCGGCTGCCGGCTGGCCTGCTTGGCGGCGTCGGGCTCACCCTTGGCTGTGCCGGCCTGGTGTTGCTGTCGTCGTCTTCGACAGCAGATGCGCCGCTCGAGATCGCCCTGCGCATGGCGATGTGCGGTGCAGGCTTCGTCCTGTTTCAGGTGCCTAACACACGCTTTGTGGTAGCAACAGCGCCGGCAAACCGGGCCGGCAGTGTCGGCGGCATGATGGGAACGGTACGCCTGATCGGGCAGACAGTGGGCGCGTCGCTGGCGGCCCTGCTGCTAAGCATTCCGCAGGGTGCACCTGCGAACAATCTCAAGATTGCCGCGGCGGTGGCGGGAGCGGCTGCCGGCGTCAGTCTGTTGCGACTTTATCGCGGCCGGCAGCCTGTAGCGTGAGAAACGATAATCAGATCAGGCCGACAACCAGGGCCCGCAGCGTGGTCCACGGCAGTGCCCACTGATTGATCATCAGCACCAGCCACAGTGTCGAGATCCAACCGATCACAAACGACACTATCCCGAACATTGTGAAGGCACGGCGTGCACGCGGATGGCGCTCAATGATGCCGGGCTGCAAAACGGCGTAGTTCACCGGGTCACCATTGGCGTGCAAACCTTTCGGGACCAGCATCGGCAGGTAGTAGTGCAGGTAACCCAGCATCAGGAAGCCTTGCATCAGCAGCACTGCACCACCCCAGAAGATGATATCCAGCAGCACGCGCCACATCGCGGCCAGCGACGCTTCCCCGCGGAAGAAGGCAAAAATTGTCTCACCGTTGAAAGCAACGTCGAGCCAGAAGGTGGAGATGGTCACCGCAATTGAGGCCACCAGCGCCAGCGGCACAAACAGATTGAAAACCAGTGAAAAGCCAGTTGCAACTTCAATAATTTTGGCGAGGTCGAACATCCAGCCGGTCTCGATCATCGACTGCACGATTTCGGCTTTCATGAAGCCGCCGGGCGGATCAAATTTGTTCGGGAATGGAAACATCTTGATCCACCAGTTGAACCCGCTGAGCAGCATCTGCAGACCAAGGCCCCAGCGGATGCCTGTCATCAGCTTGTCATTCAAACGCATTTCGTCGCCTCCGAAACAGACGCGCCGCTCTCAGTGGAGCGGCGCTACACCCCTGCAACGCCTCACCGCCAGAGCGACGAACGATAAGCCAGGGAAGATTTGAAATAAGGGAAATAGGCGAGCACAAGGAACCCGTGAATCAGCATGATGACTGTGCCGACAAAGATCCCATCCAGATCAGCCTTCAGAATCAGATTGATCCAGATGATGATGGCATTGATCGGCAGGCTCCCCAGCACGCTCAGCGGCACAAAGCGATTGGCGAGCAACAGTACACCAAAAACAATTTCGGCGATCTTGACCAGATCAAACAGCCCGGTTGCAATCAGCGCCGAAATCAGCTGTCGGGAAAGCGTGGCAGAGCCCGGCGGCTGTTGCACGAACTCGACATAGTAGTTGAATCCGTGCAGCAGGTACCACGCACCAAAAAAAGTCTGTACGGCAAGGACGGCAATGACGAACGACCTGTTCGTCCAGAGGCGCCGTACGATGGCTTCGAGATTATCCAGCATGAGAACAGCTATCTCCGTTCAGGCAGTTAGTCGGCGGTGCCGGCCTGTGTGTAAGCGCTGTGCGCCACGATTTCTCCGGCCTGTACGCGCAGCAGATCAATACGCGTTTCACCCGCTACTGAATAATGGAGAAATACCGCATCGCCGCTACCTGCGACACCCTGCAACTGTGCGCCTGCCGCCGCCAATTCTGCGTAGTAACGCTGGAGTGCAGCGCGGCCTGACCCGACCGGCGAGGTCACATCCTGCGCGATATACTGCTCGGCCAGCACGCTCGCATCAGTGCCGGCAAACAGCTTTTCGGCAAACTGTCGCACCAGCTCCGCTGCCGGCATCGACCGCTGATAGTAGCGTTCGTCACGCACTTCACCTTCGGACCAGACGGTGAGGCGATAGACAAGCACCATCGAAAGCACAATGAAGACGAGGTGCAACCATTTAGGGATGGACACGACATTATGTTGGGCAGTGTTCATTGCGGGATTACCGTTACTGGCCAATTTGTTGACTCCGTTACTGTTACCTGGATTTAGTCAGAACCGGACCAACTCGTCGTTGGCACGCCTGTTAATTATTTACTGGGCTGCTACTGGGCTGCGCTCTCGAAATAGCCGATTTCGGTAAGCAGCTGTACGAGCTCGTCGTCATGCCTGCTCAGGCTCGTCCGGATCTCGGCCTTCAGCTTGCTGGCCAGCGCATCGCGTGCGATGTCCGCCTCCGGGATGACATTCACCTCTTCCTCGGTCATCACCGAAATGGCCTGCAGTTCGCTGGCACGGCTGACCGCACGCTGCTGTGCTGCCGCGCGTGGCAGTTCCGCTCGCAGTAACTCCTGCGTGCGCGCATCCAGGCTATCCCAGTCAGCACGGCTCATCACCAGCAGCATGGCGCTGTAGCTATGGCCGGTCAGATTCAGGTAGCCCTTGGGCTGATAGATCTTGCTGTGGAAGAATTGCGACGTGTAGCTGTCCAGCGCGTCGATTTCTCCCCGTTCGAGCAGCCCGGCAATCTCGCTGAAAGGTGCATTGACCACTTTAGCGCCGAGTGCCTGAAAGCCGGCGGCATAGCCGGCATCGGGCATCAGCCGCAGCGTCAGGCCGGCAAAGTCAGCCGGTTTATGCAAGGCGGTGGTAGCACTGTAGAGGTGCTGGAACCCGTTTTCCCACCATGCCAGACCAATCAGCCCCTTCTCTTCCAGGCGGGCCAGCAGCTCCGCGCCCAGTGGTCCTTTCAGCACTTCATCGGCATGACTGTATGAATCGATCAGATACGGCAGATTGAGCAGCTCGAATGCCGGCTCAACCGGCACTAGCCCGATCGCTGGCACCACGACCAGATGCGGGCCGCCAGGGAGCCGCTCGCCACTCATCAGCGCCTCGACGATTTCGTAAGGCGATGAGCGCAACGGAGCGGTCACCTCAACATTCACATGACCATTGCCAGCACCAATCACGCGCTGTGCAGTGGCCTGCATGCCACGCATAACGGGATGCTCCTCCGTGAGGTAGGAGCGAAATTCGCTGATGGTGATGGAAGTGTCAGCCGCCCAGCTCACTGGCGCGGCCAGTAATGACAACGCAGCTGTAAGGCAACCAGCCCCCAGTGCTCTGACCCAGCTCGTCTGGCGGTCGGCTTGACCAATGCGTTTTTCGCTCACCCGGCATCTCCTCTGCTGTGATACGGCTGTGAATGTTACACACCGGCATTACCGGCGTGCAGCTATGGCGTATCAGTGTGCACTGAACGCGCCGTATGCTCCATCGCCGTACAGCAGGCAGCCACCTGCGGCTTCCGACAAAACGATATCCGCGATCTCGCCGATGAAGATGGTGTGCGAACCCGCCTCGACCAGTTGCACGGTGCGGCAGTCAAAACCGACTGCGGCCGCTACCAGGATGGGCGAACCGGTCTCTGCCTCAATCCACTCGGCACCTTCGAAC
>JAJUJZ010000099.1 GCA_029265075.1 Gammaproteobacteria bacterium
CCAGGGCCCATAGCAGGCGGCTTCTTTCAGCGGGTTTCCAGGCACCAGTGCGTTCTGCAGAGGAGAGTGCCTGTTGCGCGGCGTCCACTGCCATATCGACCTCCGCCGCGCCGGCAGCGGGCAGGGTCCCGATCTGTTCGCTGCTGGCCGGATTGATAATGGGAATGGCGCTGGCGGTACGCACTGCTACCCACTCGTCGTTGATGAAAGCCTTATGCTCCCGCGCTGCGTAGCGCAGCGCCAACGTGCGGGCGGGGGAGGGTGTCTGTTGCTGCGACATCGTACAATCGGACCCAGTTGTGTGGCTGATGCGGGTTTCGTCCGTACAGAAACGGCCGTTACGTTCTGATTGACCGCAAGGTCAGGCCCTTTTATAAGAGATAGCCGTTGCATCGGATCAATCAGGCTTACAGCAGCGTACCGCTCCCCGGTCCGGCATGGACCACCCAAAGGGAGGGGAGCATGGTTACCGGAGATCCACCGGCACCCAACAGATAACTGATTCCGGGAGGGAACTATGCTGGCCTTCAAAGAACCCGCAGCGGCCGGTGAGCCTGCGCTCCGCGCTCCGCAGCTTGAACGACCCCGGCTCTGGCCTGCACCGGACGCTGCCCGGCTGGTGACTTATGTTGCACCGGCCGGCTATGGCAAGAGCGTTGCCCTGCAGCAGCTCGGTGAGTACTGGTCCAGTCAGGGGGTGGTGACGCGCTGTTTCAGGGCTGATGCGCATAAGGCGCCGGGCGCTCTGGCCGAGGCTGTGACACAGCTGCCATCCTGCGCAGCACTGCTGATCGACGGCGGCGAGTGGCTCACCGAACCGGATCTGAAGCAGCTGCGCAGCCTGCTTACAGCAGACGCGCGTTGCATTGCCATCGCTTCGCGCACGCCGCTGCAGTTGGGGCAGGTGCGCTTCAAGGCCGAAGGCAGGTTGCGGGAGGTGACAGCTGATGAGCTGGCGTTCTCTATCGAGGAGCTGATCAGCCTGCGGGGAGGCACCGATGAGCCTGACGAATTACTGGAGGCCCGGTCGCTGCTGGAATACACCGAAGGGTGGCCAATGGCCGTGATGCTCGATCGGCTGCATCGGGGTGACCGGCAGGCGGTGGCCGTTGACCTGGCCAGCTTCTTCGAGGCCGAGCTGGCGGGGTTGCCGGCTCACCTGCAGGATGTACTCCCATTTACCGCTTTCGCAGACCCGGTATCGCTCGATCTGTCGGCCGAGCTCGCCGATCAGCCGAGAGCGGCGGTAAGCGAGCTGCTTGAGATGCTGGTGGCCAGTGGCTGCCTGATGAGGCCCGGCGACGAACTTCCGGTTTCTGCCGGTCGTTACCATCCGCTGTTCCGCCAGTGGTTGCTGGAGCGATTCAAGGCGGCGCACTCGGTAGCAGAGGTAACCACCACCTATCGCCGCGCTTCCCGCTGGCATGAGGGCAACGGCAATATGCTGGCAGCGGTCGATGCAGCCATAGCCGCGAGAGAGGAGCGTCGTGCCTGCACCATGCTGGAATCGATTGCCACCGAACTCCTGCGCCAGGGAAATTACCGCACCATCATCAGCCGGGTGGAAGCACTGCCAGCGGCACTTGACACACGTTACCCGTCATTACTGACGGCCTATCTCTGGTCGCTCGCGCTGACCGATCAGCCGACACGGGTGGCAGATCACATTGATCAGCTGACAGAGCTGCTTGAGCGTCGGGCAACCCGGCAGTTTGCAGATTCAGTCTTCTGTCTGAAAACCGTGCTGGCAGCGCGCCGCGGTGATCTGGAGCAGGTCAGAAAGCGCGCTGAGCGAGCACTCCTGTTGAGCAACAACTGCGCGGGCTTTCACCACGGTGCTGTCACCATGGCTGTCGCCAACGCGTTCCTCGCCAGCGGCGACAGCGACCGCGCGCAAAGCATTATTCATCGCGCCAGTCATGAACCGCTGCCGGCGGCCGGCCGCGCAGGACTCCAGTTGCTCGAAGCACTGACCTGGTTTTCCGAGGCGCGTGTGCACGAGGCTTCCGAGCGGTTGCGGACACTCTATCAGGCTGCGCTGGCAGCGCCCGATCTCGGACGCCCGGTTGCCGCCATGCTGGCGATGGCATTGGCACGCAGCTGCTATGAGCAGAACGATATCGAAGCAGCCGAGGCGCTGCTGATCCAGCATCTCGCGGAGGTGAGCGAACGCGAATGTCCGGATGTCGTGCTTTCGGGTTATGTGACCGCGGCCAGAATAGCTTTTCGCTCCGGCCACGTGGTGCAGGCCGTGCGGCTTAACAACCTGATGCGCAGCTATGGCAGTCGGGTCGCGCTGTCTCGCGTCAGCAGAATCGCGGAGTGGGAAAGTGCCCGCTTCGCCTATCTGATGGGCGATCTTGAGTCGGCTGTGAAAATCGAGCGCAAGATTCAGGCACTTCCGCCCAGCAACTGGCAGCCGCTGTTCTGTGATCTCTTCTTTGTCGATCTCTGGCCTGTTCGTATGCAACTGTGGCAACAGAAACCCGAGCCGGCGCTCGCCATGCTGACAGCTCTGCGTGAGACCAGAAACGGCAGTTCCCGCATACAGGCACTGCTGATGGAGCTGCTCGGCGCAGTCGCAGCCGATCAGCTGGGCGATCACAGGGCGGCGGAGAAACAGGCTGTGAGGGTGCTGCTGACGGCACTGGCAGGCGGGCTGGCGCGGCCTCTGCTGGATGAAGGGCCGCTGGTGGCGCGCCTGCTGAAACGTGTCGAGCCGGCAGCGCGACGTCAGGGCCAGACCGCACACGTTTGCCTGGCGCGTGCCATCGACGAATTTTTTGACGGTGCGGAAATGAAGGCGGTCACGGTGGATGATCCGTTGCAGGGATCCAGCGAAATGGGGCACACCCCGCTGACAGCTCAGGAGCTGCAGGTGCTGGCTGGTCTCAACTGTGGTTCTACCAACCGTGAACTGGCCAGCATGCTCAATATTTCGCCCGAGACGGTGAAATGGCATCTGCGCAACATCTTCGGCAAGCTACATGTCCGCAACCGGACTGAGGCCGTGTTCATCGCCCGGCAGCGCAATCTGGTCTAGCCCGAGTGGCCGGGCCTGAGTGCATGGCGTGCGCTCAGCAGGATGAGCGTCTGCACTGCCAGCGGAATGGTGACCAGCGCCAGTACCAGCGGCGCGGGCACCGCATGGCCGAGCAGTACGCCGCCCGCCACCGGGCCAAGAACGGCGGTCAGGCGCGCCACCGCAAGGGTCCAGCCTGAGCTGGTCGCCCGCAGGGTCGGCGGATACAGTGCCGTCGCAATATTGAGCACGACCACCTGGGTACCCGCCACGCCAAGTCCGATGATGATCAGCGCGATGCCCCACAGCAACCGTTCGGCTGGCAATACGATCAGCGATGCCAGCACCACGGCGGTCGCGCCATAAACCCAGCCGAGAGTTGCAATCAGTTTGCCGCGATCGATCAGCATGGCCATGCCAATGCTGCCCAGCAGGCCGCCAATCTGGAATGCAACCGAACCACGCAGCGCCGTTGCTTCGCTGAAGCCAGCGCCGCCGAGCAGAGTGGGGAGCCAGCTTATCAGCAGGTAGAGATTGAATGCACCGATGCCATAGAGCGACCAGAGCGCCAGTGTTCGGATTCGCAGATCGCGCCGGAATAGCTCGCGCAGCGGATACCGGCTGGTTTCCTTCTGGGTGGCCGCAATGAGCGGCGCCTGTTCTTCGCCCGCGATGCGCGCAACTGTTTTCTGATAAGTCCTGGTGCGGCGTCGCTGCAGCTGACTCAGCGAATCGGGCAGCAGGGCACAGCAGAGCATCATGAGCAACGGCAGTGCACCACCCAGCAGAAACAGCCCCCGCCAGCCCAGCCAGCTGATGATCTCTGGCGCGATGAGTCCGGCGACGATGGCGCCGGTTGCCATGTTCGCTGCCACCAGCGACATGATCAGTATGCGGCGCCGTGGTGGTGCGTAGTCGGTCGTCAGGGCAAGTGCGGAGACATTGGCGCCGCCCATCGCCACGCCGGTCAGAAAGCGGCAGAGGTACAGCAGGAAGAGCGAGTTGACCGCCGCTGTTGCCAGACTGGTGACGCTGAGCAGCAGCAGCGAGCCAAGCAGAACGGGCTTGCGACCGAAGCCGTCGCCGAGCGGACCGAGCAACGCCGCACCAACACCCAGCCCGGCCAGCGTCAGAGAGAACGCCAGGCCGAGCGCGCTGGCCGGTACCTGCCACTCCTGCAGCAGCGCAGGGGCCGCCAGTGACAGCGCCTGCAGATCAAACCCATCGATGAGCATGACGCAGCCGCTGGCGATATAGATCAGTACCTGCAACGGTACGATGCGGTGGCGATCAAGCCACTGATCAAGCGTGACCGGGCGCTGAGCTTCGGCGAGCCCGGCTTGACTACTGTTCATTGGCTGCTCGCTGCAAATACGACAGAGCGCAGGAGTTGACCGGCAGAATTGCCGGCCCCTCCTGCGGGCACTTCTGAATCAGAAGTTGTAACGCACAGAAAGCGCATATTCTCTCGGCCGTGCCGGTGTTTTCGAGACTGTGCCGCTCGAGGGGTTGGCGAAGGTGTTCACGAAATATTCCTTGTCCGTGAGGTTGGTCGCCGACAAGGCAACCTCCCATTTTTCGCTCGGCGCGGTGTAGGTGAGTTTTGCGTTGCTGTAGGTGTACGAGTCGTTGTAGTTGAACGCGCTGTTGTCCGCGCCAGTATGGAACGATCCCTGGTACACCACATCCAGCCGCGGCGTGATGCTGCCAAAACTTCCCAGCGGAATGCGGTACTGGATACCCAGCGTGCCCTGTTTCTCGGGTGTGAATTCACGGATCATGCCGTACTTCACGCCCGATGCCTGCGCTTCATCGGTCAGCGAGGTGTACTTGAAATCGAGGGTGCTGGCGGCGATGTCGATCAGCAGACCATCGATGGGTTCAAGCTGCAGCTCCAGTTCGACACCCTTGATCTCGGCCTCGCCCACGTTGAGCGGGATGGTCGACAGCGGGAAGTCGGCGTAACCGGTAGTAATAGTGAGCTGGATATCTTCATAGTCATTGAAGAATGCCGAGACGTTGAGCCGCGCCCGGCGGTCGAACCAGTCACTCTTGAAACCTATCTCGTAAGCGATGAGCTCTTCGGGACCGAAGGGTACGACCTGAGCAGGAGTAAAGGCGCGAGGGTTGATACCGCCGCCCTTGTAGCCGGTCGAGACCGACGCAAAGGTCATGAAATTATCGGTCCAGTTGTACGAGACGCTGGCGCGGTAGTCCACCCGGTCTTCCGGCGTGACTGCGCTGGTGCCGTCCAGCGGCCCGAAGGGCGGGGCTGCAGGCTGGCTTGGATTGGCGGGATCGAGCCGCACATAAGCAACCTCTTTCTCTTCATCCGTGTAACGCAGGCCAAACGACAGCTCCAGTGCATCAACGGGGCGCCAGGAGGTATGCAGAAATACAGCCAGATGATCGGTGTCGGCCGGGTCGGCAGTCAGGAAGTCACCCACCGGCCCGAGGTCCGCACGCGCATACTGAATGCCGCGGCCGCGGAACCAGTAGGTACCGAGCGTGTAGTCGAGGCTGTCGTTAAGCGCAATGCCGGAGAGCCTGAACTCCTGCGTGGTGGATTCGTATTCGAGCATGTAGCGTTGCAAGGTGGTGGAGATGGGGCCACCATCGACGTCCATGCTCCACGCGGCTTCGTATTCCCGGTACGAAGTAATCGACCGCAGCGTCAGCTGGTCGCTGATCTGGTAGCTGATGTCGAGTGCATAGCCTTCGCCCGACGCTGTGGAGGTCGCAGGCACCGAATAACCTTTGTCCAGATTGGTGTAAGTGGCGTAGCTGGTGTACGGATCGGGCGAGATATACGGCGTCGACGCATTGGCCGGGTCGAAGGTGGTGGCGAGGATTGAGGCACCCGCTTCTGAATCGTCTTCGCTCAGGTCGACGGCAAAGTTGACTTCAAGATTTTCCGTCGGCAGCCAGCGGAGTGCAGCGCGCATACCGTGGTAGTCCTCGCCGCCTTCCGAGCCGATACGGCAACCGTGGTCAATCACCTGTGCCGGAACGAGGCCGGTATGACAGCCGTAGTCGACCCGGTCAACATGCCCGTCGCGGAACTTGGAAACAGCCGACACTCGCATGAACAGCTGGTCGGGGATCAGCGAAAAGTCGTAGGCAGCCCGGAAATCGCGCCGCGAGTTGCTGCCTGCCGTAGCTTCGATGAAACCATCACCGTCACCCGTCGGCTTGCGCGAATGCAGTTTGATAGCACCACCAATGGAGTTCTTGCCGGCAAGGGTGCCTTGCGGACCGCGCAGAACTTCCACGCGTTCGAGGTCGAGCAGATCGAACACAGAGCCAAACAGCGTCGGATGATAGACATCATCAATGTAGATCCCAACGCCGGGCTCCAGCGCCAGGTTGAAATCATACTGCCCGATGCCGCGAATCGACGCGGCCATCGATTTGCCAGTGCCTGCCGACGGCGGCTGCAGCGTCACCCCCGGCGCCGCCGACGCCACATCAATGACGTTGGCGTGACCGCGTGCGCTCAGCATCTCGGCATTCATGGCGGTGATCGAGATCGGAGTGCTCTGCAGGTTCTGTTCGCGGAACTGAGCAGTGACTACGACCTCTTCGATCTGGCCGGTGCTCTGTGCGCACACGGCACCTGAGATCAGAGTGATGGCGACCGCAAGCAATGACCGGCGGGTATCGAGCTTACCAATGGTGTTCATCTGGGCACCTGTTTATATCGTTGTTCAGCTGGCAACCGGGTGAAGGACAGCTGCTGACGGCGCTGGAACTGCACCCCGGCGCGTCGCGCGGGGGCGCAGCCCTGCCGTCAGTGCAGCCGGGGCGTAGCATTAACATAGATGAAGCCGCGGCTGAGGAGACCCCTCGAACGGGTGGCTCTGCAACGCGAAGTGAACGATGGCCCGGCCCCCTCTTCTAACGGACATTCCGCTGAAATCCGGGAGTGCCCGATGAAGCTCAGACGTCAGATCGGCATTGCGCTCGTACTGCTGAGTGTGACTTGCACAGGCCATGCAAACGACGAAAATCAGCTCCTCGAGGTCATCAGGGAGCAGACCGCAGCCATTGCGGACGACCTGATCAGCTGGCGACGCGACATCCACCAGCACCCCGAGCTCGGCGATCAGGAGCAGCGCACCGCGGCGCTGGTAGCGGAGCATCTGCGTGGGCTGGGGCTCGAAGTGCGCACCGAAGTGGGGCGTACCGGTGTGGTGGGCATCCTGCGTGGTCCCACAGCAGGGCCGACTGTAGCGCTGCGGGCGGATATGGATGCGCTGCCGGTGAAGGAGCTGAATGAGCTGCCGTTCGCCTCGCGTGCCACCGGCGACTACTTCGGCGAGCAGGTGCCACTGATGCATGCCTGCGGCCACGATGCTCATACGGCCATGCTGATGGCAGCGGCGTCGGTGCTGTCATCGGTGCGGGATCAGCTGGCAGGCACGGTGATGTTCATCTTCCAGCCAGCCGAGGAGGGTTCCAGTCTGGTACAGCCCGGCAGTGGTGAGAGCTGGGGTGCACTGCGCATGTTGCAGGAGGGCTTGTTCGACGAACTGAAGCCGGACGCTGTATTTGCCATGCACGTGATGCCGGGCGAGCCGGGCCGGATCAGCTGGCGCAGCGGTGCGACCACCGCGAGCAGCGATACGCTGCGCATTACGGTCACTGGCAAGCAGGGGCATGGTGGCATGCCATGGGATACCGTCGACCCGATCGTAACGTCCGGTCTGATTCTGACGGGATTGCAGACCGTGGTTTCGCGCCGTGCGATGCTCACCGAGTCACCCGCGGTGGTAACGATCGGTTCGATTCACGGCGGCACCGGTCCCAACGTCATTCCGGAGCGGGTCATTATGGCTGGCACGATTCGTACCTACGCTGACGCAGTGCGACAGCAGGTGCGCGAGAGTATCGAACTGAGCGTCAGGTCGGTTGCGGCCAGCACTGGCGCCGCGGCAGAGGTGTCGATCGTGCCTGGTTATCCCACCACCGTGAATGATGCTGCTCTGGTGGAGCTGATGACGCCGGTGGTGGAGCAGGCGGCAGATGGCAAGGTAGGACGGGCTTCGCTGATCGGCGCTTCCGAGGATTTCGCCTGGTTCGCGAAGGAAGTCCCCGGCTTCTATCTTTTCCTTGGCGTTACGCCTCCGGGGCAGGATCCCGCCACTGCTGCACCTAATCATAACCCGCGCTTTTTCGTCCACGAGCCGGCGCTGGAAGTGGGCGCGCGTGCCATGGCGTCGCTGGCAGCGAGCTATCTGATCCGCCATGACGCGGTTGAGCGCTGAACCCCCGCCCGCAGAGGCGAGTTACTGGTCGGCGAGCGGCAACGTAAAACGGAAAGTACTGCCCTGACCGCGCACCGAGCGCACACTGATCAACGCGGCAGGCAAATACTGAAAAATTGCCTGCCTGCTATCAGATCGATATTTCGAACGCGTTGAGGGTACAGGCGACGAGACTGTAGTAACCGATCAGCCCGACGACCTCGACAAGCTGCTTGACGCCGAGTATCTGCTCTGCGCGGGTGTAAGTGGTGGGCCTGACCGTATCGATCGTGGTCAATTCGTCAGCCACCGCAAAAAGGGTCTGCAGTCGCTCGTCATTAAACTGAGGTCGCATGCCCTGCTCGATAGTGGCAATCACTGTCGCGGACAGGCCCGCCTGCTCCGCCAGCGGCGCATGGATCTGCCATTCTGCCCGGCAGCGTCTCGCTTTTGCGACGACCAGGATAAGCAGTTCAGATTCGAGGGAGGTAAGTTCGGTTTCATAGCGGCAGAAGGCACCGAGGCGTTCGGCACGGCTCGCAAACTCCGGGCTATGCAGCCAGGCGAGGAAAGGCCCATCGAGCGAGCCTCGGCTGCGCTGTACTGATTGCATTACTTCGCGTTGGTGAGGCGTTATTTGACGCAGGTCCGGCAGCGGCAAGCGCGATTTCATGGTGATGCTCCGATTAAAAAAAGGTCAGCCCGAAGCCAATAATGATGCCGGTAATGATGAGCTGCAGCAGACAGAAACCCATGATGTCCTTGGCACGCAG
>JAJUJZ010000103.1 GCA_029265075.1 Gammaproteobacteria bacterium
ACGATCGACCTGCTGGATGCACTGGATGCAGGGGAAATTGATGCCACGGTGATCGACTCCAACGAGTTCATCGCCAACCGTGGGTTCTACACTCAGCTGCGCGCCGCCTTCCGTCTTGGCGAGCCCACCCAGCTGGCGTGGGCGGCGCGCCCGGGCCCGGGTGCCGATGCGCTGCTGGAAGAGCTGGACCGTTTCTTTGCCAATCTGCGCGAAAGCGGCGAACTGGATCAGCTGATCGAGCGCTTCTACAGCCACAGTGAATACAATGATCAGCTCAATTCGCGCGAATTCGTGCGCAATGTCGAGAACCGGCTGCCGCAGTATCTGGATATGATCCAGACGGTGGCGGCCGAGTTCGACATGGACTGGCGCCTGCTGGCAGCAATCAGCTATCAGGAGTCGCACTGGAACCCCCGTGCAGTATCCCCCACTGGCGTAGTCGGCTTCATGATGCTCACCCAGCCCACCGCGAAAGCACTGGGCGTGACCAACCGGCGCGATGCGCTGCAGAGCCTGCGCGGCGGGGCGCTTTATCTGAAGCGCATCCACCAGCGGCTGCCGAGCCGGGTGGCGGAACCGGATCGCACCTGGTTTGCGCTGGCAGCCTATAACGTTGGTCTTGGCCACCTCGAAGATGCGCGCATCATCACCCGCCAGCAGGGCCGTGATCCCGACAAGTGGGCAGACGTGAAGGAGCATCTGCCTCTGCTGCGCAAGCGTCAGTGGTATCGCAACACCCGTTACGGCTATGCGCGCGGCAACGAGCCGGTGCACTATGTGCAGAACATCAGGCATTACTACAATGTCCTGACCTGGACCGACCTGGCGCGACAGCGCGTGCCACCGCCCCGCATTACCGACCAGTACCTGCCGGAAGGTTTCGACATCCAGCTCAATGCGCTGTAGCGCAGCGACGCAGGGTTACTGTCGCTCCTGCTTCACCGCGCCGCGAACCGCCAGACTCGGCGCAGTTCCGCCGCATACGAGCGGCAGTGGCGAGCGGTCTCATTTAAGGCTGGCTTAAGGCAGCGATCGTAATCTGACCTGGCGATACCACATCACCAACCGGAGAAATCGCCATGCAAACCCTTACCAGAATTACTGCTGCCCTCGCTCTCGCCGCTGCCATGACAGCTCATGCCGACGTGCCCTTTGATCGGATTCAGCAACTGGTCGACGCCGGCACCGTACAACCCATGGAGTCACTGCGCGAGATTGCGCTGCGGCTTCATCCCAACGCCGAGGTCATCGATGAAGAACTCGACCACGAGCACGGCCGTTACGTCTATCAGGTCGAACTGCGCGACAGCGACAATCGCGAGTGGGACATCGACCTCGACGCCAGCACCGGCGCCGTCCTGGAACATGAAGAAGACTGATCGCAAAGCCGCAGCCCGGCGCTGGCGCCTCGCCGGCGTCTGGGCCGGCGGCCTGTTACTGGTCGCCTCAGCGTTCGCCGATGACCTCAGCGCCGACGAAGTGCTGCGCCTGCGCCAGCGCGGCGAAGTCGTCCCGCTGACGCAGCTGCTCCAGCAGCTCGAATCGCGCCACCCCGGCGCACAGGTGCTCGACGTCGAGCTGGAGCGCGACGATGGCCGCCTGATCTACGAAATCGAAGTGCTAACCACGCAGCGCATCGTGCGCGAACTGGAATTCGACGCGCGCGACGGCCGTCTGCTGAACGATGAAGTGGAGCGCTGATGCGGCTGCTACTGGTAGAAGACAATATCGCGCTGGCCGACGAACTGACCCCACTGCTCAGACAGTCTGGCTATGCCGTGGACTGGCGCACCGATGGCCGTGATGCCGACCTGCTTGCACTCACCGAACCGTTCGACGCCATTGTCCTCGATCTCGGCCTGCCCGGCACGGATGGTCTGACACTGCTGCAGCGCTGGCGCAGCCAGGGACTGAGCACGCCGGTACTGGTACTCACCGCGCGCGACAGCTGGGCTGACCGGATCGACGGCCTGCGCGCCGGCGCCGATGACTATCTGGGCAAGCCGTTCCATCCTGACGAACTGCTGCTGCGGCTGCAGGCGCTGCTGCGACGCAGCCATGGCGCCTCGCCGGCACCGCTGCTGCGCGCCGGCAACCTTGAGCTCGACGAGGCGCGCCAGGTAGTGCGCCGTGAGGGTGAAGAGATTGCGCTGACCGGCGCGCCCTTCCGGCTGCTGCGTTACTTCATGCTCAATCCGGATCGCATCATCTCGCGCGGCGAGCTGGAGGATCATCTCTACGACGGCGAGCGCGAACGCGACAGCAATGTGCTCGAGGTCCACGTCAACCACCTGCGCCGGCGGCTTGGGAAGGCGATCATCGAGACGCGACGTGGTCAGGGTTACCGCCTGCCGCTCGGCCAGCCAGGCCCGTCCCCGTGAGATCACTGCGCACACAGCTTACCGTCGGCCTGCTGCTGACGCTGACAACGGTCGCACTGGTCACGCTCCTCGCCACTGCATGGCTGTTCGAGCGAGGCCTGCGCAACTATGCGATAGCGCATCTCGAGAACGAGGTCAGCACGCTGCTGGGTGCCGTGGCACGCGGTCCTGAAGGGCTGATGCTGCTGCACGAACGGATCGCCCCCGCTTATCGGCGCCCGCTGTCGGGTCGTTACTTTGTAATCATCGTCGGCCGCGAGCAGTGGCGCTCGCGTTCGCTCTGGGATTTTGAGCTGCCGACCGTGCCAGAACGTGGCGCAGGCGTGGAGCGGATTGCCGGGCCTGACGGCCAGCAGCTGCTTCTGCTGCGCCGCTCGCTTGAGCGCTTCGGCCAGCACCTCGATTTTGCCGTGGCGATGGAAACCGGCTCGCTGGCCGCTGATCTCCGTTTTGCGGTGCAAGTGCTGGCAGCGCTCTGGCTGGGGGCAATGGTGCTGCTATTGCTGTTGCAGCGACTCTGGGTACGGCGTGCCCTGGCGCCGCTCGAAGGATTGCGCGACCAGGTAGCGGCACTGCGGCGCGGTGAACAGAGCCACCTGCAACCGGCCACCTACCGCGAGCTGGAACCGCTGGTCGCTGAGACCAATCGGCTGCTCGACAGCGTGCGCACAAGGCTGCAGCGGGCGCGGCATGCCGTCAGCAATCTGGGCCATGCACTGAAACTGCCGCTGGCCGTTCTGCAGCAGCTGAGTGAACGCGCCGAACCAGCGCTGCGCGCCTCGTTGCAGGAGCAGCTCACCACCATTCAGCGCCGGCTTGCCCGCGAGCTGGCGCGGGGGCGCCTCGCGGGTGACAGTACCGCGGGGGTCCTGTTCGAACCGGCCGCTGAACTGCCGCTATTGCAGCTGGCGATCAGTCGCGCGCACCCGCGCCAGCTCACGATCAATGCCGACGTCGATCCCGCCCTGCCAGCGCGTCTGCCCTTCGAACGCGACGATATGCTCGAACTGCTCGGCAATCTGCTGGACAACGCCGGTAAGTGGGCGCAGAGCCGGATCGACATTGCCCTGCGCCGGCAGGCGGACGAGCTGGTGATTGTTATTGCCGACGATGGTCCCGGGGTGACGACAGAGCGCCTCCCCGAACTGACCCGGCGCGGCGCGCGGCTGGATGAATCGGTCAGTGGCGACGGTCTTGGGCTCGCCATCGCGCGTGAGCTGGTGGCGGCGTATCAGGGCGAGCTGACGCTGACAGCACACGACCCGGCGCTGGGCGGACTCGGAGTAACCATCCGTCTGCCGCTGGCAGCCACTCGCGACTGACCGCTGCCGTGGCCGGGCTCAGCTCCCGGCCATCGCCACTGCTCAGTCGCGCGCGTTACGCAGCTCGCGGCGCGCTCGGAAGAAGGTGGTGAGCAGTTCGCCGCACTCAGCAGCCAGCACCCCTTCGGTGAAGGTCGCACGATGATTGAAATAGTCTGCATCCAGCAGCCGCGCAGCACTCACCACGGCGCCGGCGCGCGGTTCGCGCGCACCAAACACCACCCGCTCGACACGAGCATGCATGATTGCGCCAATGCACATCGTGCATGGCTCGATCGTAACGTAGAGCGTGGTACCGGGCAGGCGGTAGTTACCTACTGCTCTGGCTGCGGCGCGCAGTGCCTCTATTTCCGCGTGCGCGGTGGGATCGTTATGTCCAATCGGCCCGTTACAGCCGGCCCCCAGCAGCACACCGTCGCGCACCACTACCGCGCCAACCGGCACCTCGCCGGCCGCGGCCGCCCGCTGCGCCTGCGCAATGGCCTGCGCCATCCACTCATTGTCTGCCGAGGTCTGCATAGTTGTAACGGACTGTGAATACTGACTCACCCTGATGCTCCTGCCCCTGTTCTGTACGGCGCCGCCGCGACCCGGTTTTTCCCTGCGGTGACCCGACTGGGTAGACTCAGGCTTTGCGGGACAGCGCGCATGATACTCGCGTGCCTCATTTCAAGGAGAATGTCATGGAACAGAAGCCACCGCTTCCCCCTTTCGATGAGCATACGGCTGCGCAGAAAGTGCGCATGGCTGAGGACGCCTGGAACAGCCGCGACCCGGACCGGGTGGTGCAGGTTTATACCGAGGACACACGCTGGCGGAACCGCTCCGAGTTCCCGCAGGGGCGCGCTGCGGTACATGCGTTTCTGCAGCGAAAATGGGCCCGCGAACTCGACTACCGGCTGATCAAGGAACTGTGGGCCTGGCACGACAACCGGATCGCCGTGCGCTTCGCCTATGAGTGGCACGACGACTCCGGCAACTGGTTCCGCTCCTATGGCAATGAAAACTGGGAGTTCAACGAAGCCGGCCTGATGATGCGTCGGTTCGCCAGCATCAATGACCTGCCCATCGCCGACTCGGAGCGGCTATTTCACTGGCCACTGGGGCGTCGTCCCGACGATCATCCGGGGCTTTCCGAACTGGGTCTGTAGCGCTTCCGCCCCGGCCGGAGGGTGACAGCGACCGCTCAGTCGGTCTTTAATAGCGGCCAGCGCTAAAAATAAGACGGCTTCCGGACAGGCCGCAACATACGATCAGGCAGTACGGCACCAGCCAGCGGTCCATACGCCACCGACGCGGGGGGAGAACGGATTGAATGCACCCCGAAGCAGCCTTTTGAAAGCAATACCGCTACGGCAACAGCTGCTGACCATTGCGCTGGCTGGCATTCTGCCGCTGGCGATTGCGGCCGGGCTGGGGCTGGTCTCGATCATGCGCAATCAGGCGCTGGAAGCCGAAGCCCGGGCGCTGGAAATCACACGGCTGGCGGCTACGGCCATCGAGCTGGAGCTGAGCCGGTCGCTTAATGTGCTGCAGGCGCTGGCGCAATCCCCGCTGCTGGATAACGACGATCTGACCAGCTTCGAGGAGCTGGCGCGACGCATCATGGCGTCAGTGCCCGGCTGGCAGGCTGTCATCGTCGCCAGGCCGGATGGCGTGCCGGTTGCGCACTTCTCCTATCGCCAGACGCCGGCGCCGCAGCAGCCGATCGAGCGCGCCAGCTTCGCCGAGGTCATCCGCACGCATCAGCCGCAGGTCGGCCGCTTTGGTCATGGCTCACAAGGTATCCGCGGGGTGCCGCTGCGGGTACCGGTGCTACGTGACGGCGAGCTGCGCTACATACTGACCACCGTGCTCTACCCCGGCGGCATCCGCGACGTCATCACCACGCGCCGACTGCCTTCCAGCTGGGTCACCACAGTGCTCGACAGCAGCGGCACCCAGATCGCCCGTACCAGCCAGCACGACGCCGCTGTCGGTCAGCCCGCCCCACCTTCGCTGAATCAGATGCTGCTGGAGGACGAACGCGAGGGCGTCGGCCGCACCCTGGACGCCGATGATCAGGAAACCTATTCAGCTTTCGTGCGACTGCCGCACTCGGAATGGGTGGTCGCCACCAGTCTGCCGGCCAGCGAAATCCAGGGCCGCGCCTTTCGCGCCCTGCTCTGGTACGGCGGCGGTCTGGTGGTCTCGCTGCTGCTGGCCATCGTTGCGGCACTCTATGCCAGCCGTCATATCAGCCGCCCGATGCGTGAACTGCTGGCGGCGGCCCATGCCATCGGCCGCCACCAGGTACCACGGCTGCCGCACAGCGACATCATGGAAGTCGGCGAGGTGGCACAGGCCCTGACGGCAGCCGGCGAAGCGCGCCGCCGCAGCGAGCGCGAACGTGAACGGGCGCTGCACCACCTGCAGGTCACGCAGGGCGAGCTCACCCAGCAGGTGAGCGACCTGCAGCGCCTGCAACGGCTGCACAGCCAGCTGTTGCAGCTGCGCACGCTGGACGAGCAACTGGAAGCGATTCTCGCCGTCATCTGCGAGTTTCACGGCAGCAATCGCGGCCTGGTCGCGCTCAGCAGCGACGGTGCACCCTGGCGCTGCCGCGCCAGTCAGGGCTTCACTACCATCGAGCGCGCTCATCTGACCACAGCACTGAACGAAGGACGCTGCCAGTGGGCTATCAGCCGCGAGCGACTGGTGGTTGCCGATCTCACCGCAGATCCGCGCTTCGCCGCCCTCGCCGCGCTGACTCAGGAAATCCAGCATGGCGTGCACTGCACGCCAGTCGGCAGCAGTGATGGCAGCGTGGTCGGCATCATGCTGGTGTTGCTGCCCGGCACAGCGCGCCTGCCGGCCCCGCGTGAACTTCAGCTGGCGGACCTCTGCACCGGGCTGGCCACTATCTTTATCGACCGGGCCCAGGCGCGCCTGCGGGCGGGTGAGTCGGAGCAGCGACTACGCATTGCGCTGGACTCCTCCACCGTGCCCTTTGCAGTAATTTCACCATTGCGCAGCGGCGACGGCCGCATTACCGATTTCACCTGCGAGTTCGTCAACCGCAGCGCAGCCGCAGCACTGCAACGCGAGGCCTCCCGGCTGGTCGGCGTGCCGCTGGCACAGGTACTAGGCCCGCACTATCACAGCCGCGTGATGGCAGTTTGCCAGGGCGCCATGGCACACCGGGAATCGCGGGAGTTCGAGCTCGAAATCGGTGCGCTCGGGCTCGGGCGCTGGTTTCAGGTCGTCACTACGCCATTCCAGGAGAGTCTCGCCGTCTGGTTCGCCGATATCACTGAGCGCAAGCGCCAGCAGCAAATGCTGCAGGAGGCAGATCGTCGCAAGGACACCTTCCTCGCCACCCTCGCCCACGAGCTGCGCAACCCGCTGGCGCCGATCCGGCAGGCCGCGGCCATTGTCGGCTCTCCGATTGCTACCGAGGCGCAGAAACAGTGGAGTCGCGAAGTGATTGAGCGGCAGGTGCAGCACATGGTGCTGCTGCTGGACGACCTGCTCGATATCTCGCGCATCACGCTGGGCAAGCTCTCGCTGCGCAAGCAGAGCATCGAGCTGCGCAGCGTCGTCGAAGCAGCTCTGGCTACCGCCACGCCGCAGCTCGAGGCCAAAGCCCATCGCGTCGAAATCAGACTGCCGCCGGGACAGCTCTGGTTCGAAGCCGACCCGCTGCGGGTTGAACAGATTCTGACCAATCTGCTCACCAATGCGGCAAAATACACTGACGATGGCGGGCATATCACCATCGCCGGGGAGCTGGTGAACGGGCAGGTGCAGCTGTCAGTGACCGACAATGGCATCGGCATTGCCCCTGGCAAACAGGAAACGGTGTTTCAGATGTTCAGCCAGGTCACCGACGCCAACGGTCGTGCAATGGGTGGTCTGGGGATCGGGCTGGCGCTGGCGCGGGGTCTGGCGCATCTGCACAACGGCGACCTCACGGTAGAAAGCGCCGGACTCGGCCACGGCAGCCGCTTTCTGCTCACCCTGCCGGTAGGCCAGGGCGGCCCGCCCCTGCCGGCCGGTGGCGCGCCGGCTGCGGAGGATGTCGCGCCGCTGCGCGTCCTCGTGGCCGACGATAACCTTGATATCGCCGAAACCCTCTGCGAACTGCTCCGGCTGGCGGGCCACGAGGTGGTGATGGCAGCTGACGGGCGCCAGGCTGTTGCCCAGTTCCGCCAGCATGCGCCGGCGGTTGCGCTGCTCGACATCGGTATGCCCGGCATGAGCGGGGAAGAAGCGGCGCGGGCCATTCGTGCCCTGCCGGGCGGTGATCAGGTGTTGCTGGTGGCGATCACCGGCTGGGGTCAGAGCAGCGACAAAACGCAGGCTCTGGCAGCCGGTTTCGATCACCATCTGACCAAGCCGGTCGATATTGAGACGATTCTGGCGGTGATCGCCGAAGCAGCACACCAGTCGCGCACGACCAGCACGGAAGCGTAATTATCGCGACTCGACTTGCGGCCGCGCGCGCGAGCGACTACTGTACATAACAACAGTATTCGCAAGGAGAGACCGACATGTCCGAAGCCACCGCTGCCATCACCCCGGCAACGACCACCGCGGGCTGGACCATCATCCATTACATCGCGGCCGCGACCGGTGCTGTACTGATCGTGCTGGGCTGTGTGCTGTAACGCGCGCAGCAGCTACCAGAGCCGCCACAGCGCTGCAGTCGCGATACCCGCGGCGATGGCCAGCAGTGGCTTGCGCAGGGTCAGCATCACGCCCAGCGTCACCAGCAGCGCCAGTCTGGCAGCCCAGTCACCCTGCACCGCATTGGGCACCAGCACCGCAACCAGAACCGAGCCTGCCATGCCATTGATGAACCGCTCCACGCGCGGCCCAATCGGCACCCATGACATGATCACCAGCCCGCCCACCCGCGTAGCCAGCGTTACCAGAGCCATGAGCAGGATGACGCCCAGCGCCACCAGTGACTGATCGACCATCATGAG
>JAJUJZ010000029.1 GCA_029265075.1 Gammaproteobacteria bacterium
CGCTGGGGTGGGTGGAACCAGTGACGCCGAGATGGTGGACTGTTGCGCCGGGCAGGGGAGTATGCGTCACTTCCAGGTATCAGGGCAGCGATTGGCGCCGTCGAAGAACCGGCAAGCGCTCACCCCTCTCACGGTGCGCTCATTCAGTACCCCAAGTCTACATACCACGCTGGTATCGCAGCAGACGCCCGCGATACGGCGGCGTGTCATCTTCGGAAAATGGCACTCTGGTTTCGGTCAGCTCGAAACCGCGGGCCTGGAGCAATCTGCTGAACCGGTTGCGATAGCCGCGGCCAGGGCAGGTGATCAATACCTTCGCCGTGGTCGTTGCCAGGCGGTCAATGAGATCGGCCAGCATCTCGGCGTGATCAGGCTCGTACAGAATGTCGCTGCCGATAATGACGTCGAACTGCCCGGCGTCGGTATGTGATTCTGCGTCATCCCATGCCAGGTCGAGGTATGAGGGTGGGGCGATATCGTTGATCGCTGCGTTGTATTCAAGAAACCGCTTGCTTAACGGGTGGCGATCGCTGGCGACGATGTCGGCGCCGCGCGACTTCAGCACGAGGCTGGGCAATGCGAGGCCGCAGCCCAGTTCGATAAATCGGCGATTGCGGACGTCGATGCGTTTGACAGCTTTAGCCAGCGCGCGGCTTGCCGGCCATAGCTGGCCGAACAGGCTCCAGCTGGCCGAACAAATGCCCGCGCGTCTGGCCTCACCGGTGGGGTCGGCGTACTGCTGTTTGTCACGCAGTGATCGAATTTTCCACTGCTGAGAGCCCACGCGAACGTTGAGTTTGCGGGTTTCATATCCCGGCATAGCAACACCTCCAATCAAGGGACCTGCTGCATCAAACCTGGATGTGCGATGGGTCAGTAAAACCAACATACTGTTTTTTCAGATATTTCTCCAGTTTGTTGGGGAATGGGCAGATGGCGCAGTGTTGTGGCAGAAAATTGTCGGGACGAAAAACGATGTTTTGCGGAGGAGCAGACATGACTGTCACGCGGATGGATAACGTTGGCATCGTGGTAGAAAACCTCGATGGCGCAATCGCATTCTTCACCGAGCTGGGACTTGTTGTTGAGGGCCGTACGTTAATTTCAGGGGAGTGGTCCGGTGGTGTCACCGGTCTGCATGGCCAGCAGGTTGAGATCGCCATGCTGCGAACGCCTGACGGCCATGGCCGTATTGAACTGTCGCGATTCGAGGCGCCGGCTGTCGTTTCTGATCACCGTATGGCGCCTGTAAATTCATTCGGTTATCTGCGGGTAATGTTCACTGTGAATGACCTTGATGACACCCTGATGCGGCTTGAGCCATACGGTGCTGCCGTGCTCGACAAGGTCGTTAATTACCGGGACATCTATCGTCTCTGCTATGTGCGTGGCCCGGAGGGGGTTCTGATAGGGCTGGCTGAGCAGATCGGTGCGGATGAGACGCGTGCTGATCCGGACTTGCGATCCCGGTGATGTTTTCTGCCTGACGCGGCTACGCCAATCGCGGAACACGCCGCTGGCTTCCGTCGAAAGGTTTTACAGTGCTTTCCCGTCTGCCGCCTTAAATATCGTTGATTATCGGACGAATTTCTCTGGTGGCGGAGTTCTTGCAGAAATTTGCAGCGCTGTTGACATGGAACACCCCGAACTCGACGGAGGGACCAACGGATGAGAGTGAAACCATGGATCGGTATTCTGGCGCCGCCGCTGCTGGCTGGGCTCAGCGCTTCGTCGTTTGCAGCGCCAGTCTACCTCAACTATCTGAATACCACGGTCACGGTGGGCGCGAATACCACCCCTGGATCCTGGAACAACACCATCACTGCAGGCGGCTACGCCTCGCTGGACGATGCCCTTATCAAGGTGATCGATGCACCTTCCGCTGATGCGACAGAGGTGCATTCGCAGCCTTCTCATATCTGGTATACAACCCAGTCGGGTGGCGGACTGGAGCTGAACTTCACGTTCGATACTGAATATGACATCAGTACGCTGCACTTCTGGAACTATAACGGCGGAGATAGTTACGACGTCGACTGGATCGATTTCGCGTTCTATAACGCCAGTAATCTCCTGCAGGGAACCTACTCGATCAATCCCCTGCCACCGGGCAACTCCGGAGCCATTGAAGCTCAGGACTTCGTACTGGCCGCGCCGTTGAATGTCCAGTACGTGACTGCGTTCCTGGGTACGACCAACGGAGAGATCGATTTCCAGAACATCGGCTTTACCGCCGAAGTGTCGGTACCCGTTGATCCGGATCCCGACCCGACGCCCGTTCCTGCTCCTGGGACTTTCTTCCTGCTGGCTATGAGTCTGATCGGGCTGCTCGTACGCACTCGCGGCGCGGGTCGCGCAGGCTGACATATCTTGAAACCCTCGCCACCTGTGGCGAGGGGTTTTGTTCAAAACTCCTTCTACTGAGGCGGATATCCGCTGAACCGGCTGACTTGGGAAGAGGCAAGGATTCGCTAATGGATTACGCGCTTATCCGGTCCCTGCATCTGCTGGCGATTCTGCTTCTGCTTGCCGTCGTGGCGGGTGATCACCTGTTGCTGAGGCGACGTCAACGATGGTCAGCCTGAGCTCCATTCGTCAGCTGTTGGGGGTAGAACTGGTGCTGCTGATCCTTATTCCGTTATTGTCGGCGCTGATGGCGCAGGGCTATGGGCTCGGCGTGAAGGACTGATTGTCATCACATTTTTACTATCGGACCAGCCCCTGTTCACGAAAGAGAGGGGCAGCTCTTCCATTTGGCCACGACCTGAATAGAATTTGACGGCTGAGCAGCGATGTGGCGCTGCGTCATGGCTAGATGGGTCGAGGTGACAGATGAAGCAGTGTGGGAAAGTGGTTCTGGTGCTGGCCCTGGCGATCCTGGCGAGCGGTTGTAACACCATGCGCGGGGTTGGGCAGGATATCGAAGCGGCCGGACAGGCGATTCAGAATACCGCTCGTCGTTGACCCTGAGCGGCCTGCAGGCAAAAGCCCCGGCCGCTTCTCAGTTTCGAATCTTCACCGTCCCCAGTTATCCGGCCGGGGAGACAACCGGCGCCGTTCACGTGGCGCCTTTGACGCTGGCACTGCGCTCTCGCGTTATCACAGCGCCCCTTGCAGCTGGCGTTTGGCGACGTCAATAAAGGCACGTACGTTCGGGTGGCTCTTGCGGCCACTCTGAAACAGCAACGAAATGGGCATGACGGGGTTAGCATCGTCGGCCAGCACCCGCTCGAGCCTGCCCGCTGCAATCTCCTCCGCAATCTGATAGGAGAGCGAGCGGACCACGCCAAGCCCCGCTACTGCGGCGGCCACGGCGGCGTCCATGTTGTTGACTACCAGTCGGGGAGGGGCCCCGGACGGTTTGATTGTGTCCAACCCCCAGCCCCGGTGAGGACCGTCCTCATCTTCTATCCCGATCAGGTCATGATCACGCAGGTCACTCAGCGATGTCGGCCTCCCGCGTGCTTCCAGATAGGACGGGCTGGCACACATGACCCGCTTTAGCTCACCCACGCGCAACATGTGCAGTGAGCTGTCTGGCAGCTCGGCGATACGCACAGCTATGTCGATGCCTTCTTCGGCCAGCCGTACCACCCGATCCAGCAACAGCAGCCGAATCTGGAGGTCGGGATATAACTGCAGCAGCTCAACGATAACCGGCAGCACATGTTTTCGGCCGAACATAACCGGTGCGGTCACCGTCAATGTTCCACTGGGCATCTGCCGACCGCTTCGGGCGCTATCGAAAGCGCCTTCAATCTCGGCAATGCCCGCCCGGCACCGCATCAGAAAGTCCGCTCCTTCCTCGGTCAGCCGTACGTGGCGTGTAGTACGCATCAACAGCTGGACGCCCACTTCAGATTCCAGCGCAGCGATGGTGCGCGATACCGTCGTGGGCGACATGTTCAGCCGCCGACCGGCTTCTGCAAAGCTTGCATGATCGGCCACCTGAATAAAGGTTTTCAGTGCCCGTAGCCTGTCCATCGCTACTCCCCATGGTCATCAATTGTTGCCCGAAATCGCAACAATGAAGTGCGGTTTCAGAAGATTATCGGATTGCCTGCGTATGGCGATACTAGGACCATCCTCAGCGCATGAATGGATCAACGCTTAATCATTGTTGTGCTGGGGCTGCGGCGATGCGCTTCGATATTCGCGTCGCCGCCATCATTGAGCAGCTCCGTTCCAAGAGGTTGCGCGCCATGTAACCACGTAACCAGCGACGCATTTTTAGGACAGCAGGACGCAATTGGAGCTGGGCGTGTAATACGAGAGAGGAATCCAATGAAAACACGTTATGGGTTTCAGCCAGTCGGTGACGTCGACGTCTTCTACCGAGAGGCGGGGCCGATCGATGCGCCGGTGATTCTCCTTTTGCACGGCTTTCCGAGTGCCAGCCATATGTTCCGCGAGCTGATGCCATTACTGGCGGACCGCTTCAGGTTGATTGCACCGGACCTGCCAGGATTCGGCCAGACGCGGACGCCGCCACGCGGTGCGTTCGAATACCGTTTCGACAACCTTGCTGGCGTGATCGACGGCTTCACGGAGGCGCTGACGCTGCATCGATACGCGTTGTACATCTTCGATTACGGCGCGCCTGTGGGTCTGCGAGTCGCCATGCGTCACCCCGACCGGGTGTGGGCGATCATCTCGCAGAACGGTAACGCCTACCTCGACGGGTTCAGTGATCAATGGGGACCCTGGCAGGCCTATTGGCGCGAGCCCAGCGCAGCAAATCGGGAAGCCTGTCGGGATTCGCTGTCGCCGGCCACTATTCGCGACTGGCAATACGGCACAGGCGCCGATCCGGGATTGCTGTCACCCGACGGTTACGAACTGGACATTGCCTACATGGCGCGGCCAGGTGCGGAAGAGATCCAGCTGGATATGATCCTCGACTACCGGAATAACGTTGCGATGTATCCGGCCTTTCAGTCTTATTTTCGCGAATACCAGCCACCGCTGCTGGCCGTATGGGGCCGTCATGATCCGGCATTCGTACCGGCGGGCGCCAGCGCTTACCGGCGAGATTTGCCAGAGGCGCAGGTTCACCTGCTTGATGCCGGACACTTCGCGCTGGAGACCCATGCGCAAGAGGTGGCAACCTTGATGCGCGAATTCCTGCAGCCCCTCGCGCGCTAACCGGCACGAGCCGAACCTCACGATACAGGAGTCACTTCAATGCACGCACGCAACCCTGTATTCCCCGCTGGACGCCAAGCGCTGTATGAGCGATTTCGTTACTCGCCAGCTATTCAATCCAACGGTTTTCTGTTCGTCTCCGGCCAGGTTGGCAGCCTGGAGGATGGCTCGCTACAGCATGGGTTGAAAGCGCAGGTGCGCCTCGCTTTTGAAAACCTGAACGCCATTCTGGCGGCCGCGGGCTGTAGTTTCGAGGATGTCGTCGACGTAACGGTTTTCATGATCGATCCACAGTCGACGTCCGAGGAAATCTGGCAAGTGGTGCCCGAGTACTGGGGCAAAGCACCGCATCCAAGTTTGACCGCCGTGGGTGTCACCTGGCTGTCCGGGTTCGATTTCGAAATCAAAGTCATCGCCAGACTGCCTTCGAAAACAACTCACTGAGGTGTGCCTCATGTCGAGACGTCATGACGGTGTTCGGCCGGCCGTTGCTGCGATGCGATGTGACAGCCGTGTCGGCGGCGTACGCGCTCGCCGGTCATCAGAAGCGCGGCCGTGGCAAGCTGGCAGAAAGCGATGACGGTAACGACACTGGCGGTCTGCGCGCCGCCCAGAGCACCGATGAGCAGGGAGGCGAATCCGCCAAACGCAAAGCCGGCGGTGCCAAACAGCGACGCCACCGAGCCCGCCCGCTGGCGATCGGCACCCAGCGTGATTGCCATCGCATTGGCCTGGACCGGTGCGATAGTCAGCGTGACCAGCGCCTGACAGGCGACCAGACCGTAAACGCCACCAGCACCGGTGCCGCCGATAACCAGCATCAGCAACGCTGAACAGAGGGTGAGAGGAGTACTGCCGCGCAGAATGGCATCGGGCGTGAACCGTGCCAGGAGCAGCTGGCCGGCCTGGCCGCCGATCAGCAGGCCAACTGCGATGGTGGCAAGCGCCACTGCGAGCTGGTTCGGGTTGAGGCCGTACTGCGTGGTGAAGAGAGCTGGAGCGATGCTCACGAAGCCGAACATGGCTGCCAGGTTGAACGCGGCGCCGATCAGGTAAGGCTGAATCAGCCGATTGGCAGCCACGGCGCGGTAACTGGTCAGGGTGTTTTCCTGACGTGCCAGCAGCCGCTCACTGAGAGTGCGCGATTCCGGCAACATGCGCGCAGCCGCCAGAAACAGCAGCAGTGCCAGCAGAATGACCAGCAGGAACATCCCGCGCCAGCCGGCTGCGGCAGTCAGCAAAGAACCCACCACTGGCGCTATCACGGGCGCGATGCCACCGATCATCAGCATGAAGGAGAAGATTTTGGCGGCCTCGCGCGGCGGCATCACATCCTGCACGGTGGCACGGGCGCCGACGGTGGCGGCACAGACGCCCACTGCCTGAATGGCACGGGCTGTCAGTAATAGCGTGAAGCTGGTGGCGAACAGAGCCGCAAACGAGGCGATCATCAGCAGCGCCATGCCACCGAGGATGACCGGGCGCCGGCCGATGCGGTCCGACAGCGGCCCCACCAGCAGCTGTCCCAGCGCATAGCCGAGCAGGTAGATCGACACCACTTGCCGGGTCGCCTCGGCGGGGACGCCGAATGCATTCTCCAGCGTCGGCAGCATCGGCAGATGCATGTCGATCATGACTGGCGACATCACCACGATGATGGATACCAGCAGCGCCTGACCGCGAGAAAAGCCCATCTCGTTGTCCCTGTTCAGATGATTGGTAACCGGCGGAAAGAGCCGGATTATGTCCGCAGTGACGGATAAGGATAGCCATCGCCGTGCCGGCAAACCCGTCCCGCACCCGCGGCGCCCCTGAAGTGCGCCGGAATCAGCGCCGTGACTGTATCGGTCCAGCCCGCAAGCAACTGCTGGCGCATGATGATCGCAGCGCTGGGATCGTGGTCGGCGAAGAGCGGTAGGGATCGCACCAGCTGCAGCGGATGAGGGATGCAGTCACCCGGGAGGATGGCGCGTGGACGCTGTCGCTCGGCGCAGACGAAGACGTGGCCGTGGGAGCGGCCGGCCGCGTCCTGCCGCCAGACACCGCCACCGATCTCTCGATATACCACATGAGCGCTTTCGAAGATGCGGCTGATGGCGAGCTGACTCAGGTTGATGGTGGTCATCCGTCTGGTTCTCCGTGGACGCATTCGCGCCTTGTTATAAGTTACTTCTGTGGAAGATCACTGGGCCAGATGCTAGCACCCAGAGCGGGAAATTGCCGCCGGCCGGCTGTTGTTTGTAGTGTGGGCCAATGGTGCCGAGAGCATTCCGCTGCTCACTCATGCGGTATGGCGCAAGGATGAAGCACTGGGCCCAGCCGCCCAGTGGTTCTTGTCGCAGTTGCGGACACAGTTTTCAGGCGCGGATGATGGGGAAATGGCAGTAGCGAGGAGTGAGAAGAAGGGGGCGCCGGAGCACCCCCAGCCAGTTACTCAGAGTGCGTAAAGGAAAGCGGTCAGATCCGCTTTTTCCTGCTGGTTGAGCTGCACACCAAGCACCAGGTTGAAAAACTCCACCGCATCTTCGATGGTCAGCAGGCGGCCATCATGGAAGTAGGGCGGTGAGTCCTTCAGTCCGCGCAGCGGGAAGGTTTTGATTGGGCCATCGCTGTTGGCCAGCATGCCATTGATCATCTGCGGCTTGTAGAAACGCCCCAGCTTCAGATCATGCATGGTGTTGTCAGTGTAGTGCGGCGGGGTGTGGCATTCGGCGCAGCGCGCCTTGCCGAAAAACAGTTCCTGGCCGCGCAGTTCCTGCTCGGTAGCCTTGTCCGGAATCAGCTTGCCGAACGGGTCGAGCTTGGGCGCCGGTGGGAAGTCGAGCAGTGCCTGGAACTCGCCCATGTGGTGCACCTGCGTGCCGCGCTCCAGAATGTTCACCCCTTTCTTGGTGGCCTGCACGATGTCGCCGTCGAAGTAGGCGGCACGCTGCTCGAACTCGGTGAAGTCCTCCACGGTCTTGAGGGCGCGCTGCGAACCGAACAGGCGCTGCACGTTGACACCACGCAGGGTCGGCGTATCGATCCGGTTGCGCTCTTCCTGCGGACGGATGTCACCCACCAGGTGGGTGGCCGCGTTGGTGTGGCCGTTGACGTGACAGTCAAAACAGGTCACCCCAAAGGACGGTTCGTCGACCCGGCGATCGCTGGTGGCATTAAACTGCTGCTGCGGAAACGGGGTGACCAGCAGCCTCAGCCCATCCATCTGCTTGGGCTGCAGCAGACCGTCGAACAGTCGGAAGAAGTTCTTGATGGTTACCACTTCACCCTGCGAGACATCGCCTTTGTCGGGGTGGGTCGTAAGGAAAATGGCGGGCGGGTATTCGGGCAGAAAATGGTCCGGCAGGTCGAAATCGAGGTCGAACCGCTTCAGGTCACGCTGATCCTGCCGGGCAATGCGATCGATATGAAACTGCGGAAATACCATGCCGCCTTCGGCATGGTGGGGGTGGGGCAGTGGCATGAACCCCGCGGGCCACAACCCGCGTTCGCGGATTTCGTCGGGTGTGAGTTGCGCCAGCTCGTCCCATGAGCCGATGCCGCGCGGCAGTCGGGTGCGAACGCCGACCTGCACATTTTTGCCACGGCTCATGGTTACGTCAGAAGCGCCGCGATCACGCAAATCGTAGCGCGCCTCCAGCAGCTGCTGATGCTGACGCATTACCCTGGGCTTGAGGCTGGTGTAGTCCCGCTTGAGCTCATCGAAGCTCTTGTCCAGCACAACCGGGGAATAACTGGTGGCCGGTGGGTCAGCGGCCAGCGTGCGCGGAGGCAGGGAGGTGAGTGCAGACGCCGTGACCACGGCGCCGATAGCGGCCAATCCGATCCTTTTCATTGGTCTCTCCTCAACGGCCCTTGAGCGGGCTCTGCTGGTAGCGGGCGGCTGTACGCCGCAGTTGCTTTGGCCAAAACAGGCCCTTGATACCTCCTCATAAAAGCCGGCCAAGGCATTGATCTGTCGACCTTCTCTGCAGACGATGGGTCGATCGGTATATGCTATGGGGTTGATAAATTCCATAAATCAATAACAGGCCAAACACGCCTCACCGGCAACAAGTTGCGGTGAGACGCAGCCGGACGGCTGTTTGGACCGCGATTGCAATGGAGGATTTCGCGGGCTCGGTTGTCTTTCACTGTAAGGCGCGCAACTGGCGGATCCGGTGTCGCTGCCACGGGTCGAGGAGAGCGAATTGGGCGGGATTCTCGAGGCATTTGTCAGCCAACGTCAGGCGTTGCAACGGCTGGTAGCCCGGTATTTGCGCAACTCACCGCACGATATCGATGACATCGTGCAGGAGGCATTTCTGCGCAGCTACTCGGCTGAGCTGAAGTCGACCATTGAGGCGCCACAGGCATTCCTGTACCAGACTGCGCGTAACCTCGCGCTTAATCACCTCAAGCAGAAAGCGGGACATGCGACTGGCTATCTGGAAGAGCTGGATCCCCAGGAGCTGGACGCTGACCTGATGGGTGATCACCGGTCACCGGAACGGCAGGCGCTCTATCAGCAGCAGTTCGCGCTGTTCTGTCAGGCGACCGAGCGGCTGCCAACACAGTGCCGGCGCGCCTTCATTCTGCGCAAGATTTATGGGCTGAGTCACAAGGAAATTGCTGCCGAGCTTGGTATCAGCGTGAGTACAGTGGAAAAACATTTGATGACAGGCTTCTCTCGGTGCCGGCAGTACATGAACGCCCTTCAGCATCATGCACCAGTCCGCAGACGCGGTACTCAGGGTGACGATCATGAGTAAGATCGTACAGTTTCATTCTCAGCAGCAGATGGAAGAATCCGCCACCCTCTGGCTGATCCGTCTGGACGGCGGTGGCCTGACCGAGGCTGACCATCAGGCTTTCGGGGCGTGGCTCGACGAGCATCCGGAGCATCTGCACGAGCTGCTGAGGCAGGCGCGGCTGTGGGATAACATGTCTGTTATGGCGCAGCTGGCGGAGCTGTTTCCGCTGCAGCGGCGGCGTACGGCGCAGCGGTCGTGGCTGGTGGGCGGCGGCTTTGCCATTGCCTGCGTGGTGATGCTGGTAATGGGGCTGCTGCTGCGCTCGCTGCTGATCCCCGAGTATCCCGTCCGGGAATACGCCACCGCTGTGGGTGAGCAGCTGCAGGTAGAGCTGCCTGACGGCTCACGCGTAGTGCTGAACACCGACAGCCGTATGGCAGTGCGATTTGATGATTCGGGGCGTTACGTTTCGCTGCTGAGGGGCGAAGCGCTTTTTGATGTAGCGCCCATTCCCGATATTCCTTTTCTCGTGAGAGCCGGCGCCGGCGTGGTGCAGGCGGTGGGTACGGCTTTTCTGGTGCGGACCCGATTTCGAGATGTTGAGGTGATCGTGACGGAGGGCAGGGTCCGCGTGGCCAGCTCCGAAAGCGATGCGGCGGCAGACCTGGCCAGAGGTGAGACGGTGAGTTACGACGAGAACAGCCTGACGCCGGTGCAGACGTTATCTGAGGAAGCGGTGGCCCGGCGGCTGGCCTGGCAAGAGGGTATGCTGGCATTCGAGGACGATACGCTGGCCCGGGTGATCGAGGAAATGAGTCGTTACTCATCCAAACGCATTGTGCTGACCGATCCGGCACTGGCAGAGATTCCGATCGCTGGCTATTTCCGCGCTGGCGAGGTCGAGCCGCTGCTGGCGCTGCTCGAAGCCAACTTTGATGTGAAAGTGGAGCGCGACAGCGCGCAGGATACTGTCTATATTCGGCCACAAGCCCATAAAAAGTCTATTTAGCGGCGGGTGCTACCAATTAAAGTTAAACTCGATTAGAGGTTTTTCCGAACTCGCTTGTCTGAATAAATAACCGGTGCTCCTGCGGGAGCCCGGCGGAGTGCACCGAATGCAATATAAGCACCTAAGTGTCGGGGTGGTACTTTCGCTGCTGGGGTTATCCCAGTTGCAGGGGGCGCACGCTCAGGACGGCGAGGAGCTGATCGAGTTTTCGATTCCGCGACAACGAGCCAGCAGTGCGCTTTACATGTTTGCCCGTCAGGCAGATGTGCAGGCGCTGTTCCCTGCGGCCCGGGCCAGAGCAATTTTTACCAACCGTGTGGTAGGGCGCTACAGCCGTGAGGATGCGCTGCGCGAACTGCTTCGTGACACGATACTGGCCGCTCACATCACAGACGACGGTCTGCTGGTGCTGGGCTACAAAGAAGAACTTGAGGAAGATGGCATGAAGAAGACCAAGAACACGCTCGCTACGTCGATTGCGCTGTTGCTCGCCGCGCCACCCGTTCTTGCACAGACTACAGGCGTGCTGGAAGAAGTCGTGGTGACCGCTGAGCGGCGCGAGCAGAACCTGCAGGACATCCCGATTGCGGCGACCGTACTCAGCGCGAATGAGATCGCGCGGCGCGGTGTTCACAATCTGAACGATATCCAGTCTGTGGCACCCTCGCTCTCAATCAACCAGGTCAACCGTTCGACCTATGTCAACATTCGTGGTGTTGGTATTGCCCAGACCTCCCCGTCATCGGGACCGGGTGTTGCCTACTACATCGACGGGGTTCTGATCCCGCACGAGCAGTTTATTTCGCAGAGCTTCTATGACCTGGAAACGGTCGAGGTACTGCGTGGTCCGCAGGGCACCCTGACTGGTCAGAACTCCACGGGTGGTGCGATCTATGTGCGCACGCCGCAGCCTGAGTTCGGCGAATATTTTGGCTACATCGATCAGACGCTGGGTAACTACGACTGGTCGAAAACGGTAGTGGCCGGCAACCTTGGCTTCACCGACAACATCGCGCTGCGCGTCGCGGCAGTTCGCGAAACCCGCGACAGCTTCACCAGCAACCGCGGTCCCAGTTCCAGTGATCCGGGCAATGTCGACATGACCAGTGCCCGCTTCAATCTGGCAATGCGCGCGCTGGACGACGATCTGCGGTTCAACCTGCGCGGTGAGTACTTCAAGACCGATACCGACAACAATGCCGTTGTACCGTATGGTCAGAAGCCGTTCGTGATCCACGAGGACGGCAAATCGTTCTGGCAGCAGGAAGGTTATCGTCTGGCGGCTGAAGTGCGTTATGCGCTGAGCGACTCGCTGGAACTGCGTGCTCTTACCAGCTTCCAGGATGGCAGCAACGAAGACCAGGCAGACGGTGACCGCTCGACCACTGCGCAGCCGATTCCGGCCGGCCTGCCGGCTTCGGGTGCCAACCGGGCAATCTACCCCGGCCGTATCGGCTACACCGATACCACCTTTGAGACCTGGGTACACGAGATCAACCTGATCGGCGGTGAAGGTCCGCTCAACTGGGTGGTCGGTGGCTTCCTGCTGGAAGAGGAAATTCCCGCAGCCGTTTACCGCGACAACTACAACACCCACGATTTCGTCTCGCCGTCGCCGGGTTCAGAGATCGATACCAAGATCACCAACAACTCGAAGTCGATCTTCGGTCAGGTCAACTACTTCGTGACCGACACTGTCGAGCTGATCGGTGGCGCGCGCCACAGCTGGGACCGCCAGGCGTATGACCGCTTTGCTGCACCGGGCCCCGACTCCACCGGCAAGACCGTACTGGAAACCGAGAAGCTGACCGGTAAGCTGGGCGTTAACTGGCACGTGGGCGATGACACCATGCTCTATGTGTCGGCGTCGAAAGGCTACAAGGCTGGTGGTGGCAACCTGCCGATGGGAGTCGACTCGTTCGGTCCTGAGACCAACTATGTCTATGAGGGTGGTGTGAAGACCACACTGCTGGATCGCCGTCTGCGCGTCAACGCGGCTGTCTTCTATTCGGATTACGACGACATCCAGTTCGCCAGCCTGGCCAACGGCCTGCCGCTGACGCAGAACGCGGCATCTGCAGAATCGTACGGTGCCGAGGTCGAGATCAACGGTCAGTTCGGTGCGCTTGCGTTCAACCTGGGCGCTGGCTGGCTGCAGGCCGAGTTCGCGGATGATACGTTCCTGCAGAACACGCTGACCAACCAGAACGAGCTGGTGCGGTCTGGTGACGTGCTGCCGTTCTCGCCGGAGTGGACCATCAACGCCGGCATTCAGTACGACATCGATCTCGCCAATGGCATGACGCTGACACCGCGTCTCCAGTGGAACCACACCAGCGAGAGTTACTCGACGCCGTTCCGCTCGGCACGCACCAAAATGTCCTCGCGCGACGTGGTTGATTTGCGGGTCACGCTGGTGCCCACCGACAACGTGCGTGTCGAAGCGTTTGCTACCAACCTGTTTGACGAAGAGTACGAAACCATGCAGTTGATGAACTCGTCGTCGGCAGATGGCGGTACGCTGTGGGGTGCTCCGCGTCAGTACGGTATGCGTATTCGCTACGACTTCTGATGTAAGGAGGATCGAATGAAGTTGCGACGGTTCCGCCTCGGCGGTGCCGTCGCAGCGCTGCTCATTGCCTGCGGCAGTGTCGGCGTTGCGACGGCGGAGGAGGATGACCGCTGGTGGGCACCCGGCGAAGGCCGGGTTTTTCCTGCCACGCTCGATTATCCGAATGAGCACGGTACCTTGCGGGTGCTGCTCGAAGGTGGCCCGATGGAGACCAGAGGCCACCCCTTCTTTGAACCGATTGGACCCTACGGGCGTGCCTGTGTGACTTGTCACCAGCCGGCCGACGCGATGAGTCTGTCGGCGAAATCGGCGCAAATTCAGTGGGAGCGGCTGGGCCATAAAGACCCGCTGTTTGCCCCGTTCGATGGTTCTAACTGCCCGGATCTGCCGCAGGAAGAGCGCGAGTCGCACTCGCTGCTGCTGGATCACGGGCTGATCCGCATTGCGCGGCCCTGGCCGCCGCGGGACTTTGACGGCAACCCCATCAAGCCCGATTTCGACATCAGCGTGGTACGCGATCCGACTGGCTGTAACCTGAGCAAAGAGTGGGGGCTGCCATCGCCGGATCCGCATATTTCGGTCTATCGCCGATCGCGGCCGGTCGCCAATTTCAAGTACATCCTCGCCATGGGCTTCAACTTTGATCCCAAGGCGGGACTGCCATTGCCGCTCGACCCGGAGACCGGTGAGCCGGCCAGCCATAACCTGATGGCGGACGGACGGGTGCTGAGCCTTGCGTCGCAGATGCGCGATGCGGCCAGCGCGCACCTCGGGTTTCTTGAGGAGCTGACGCCAGAAGACATTGATCGCATCATCGATTTCGAGAAGCGTGTGTTCACGGCGCAGCAGAAAAACCGCTTTGGCGGTGATGTGAACGCCGGTGGTGCCGAAGGCGGTCCGCTCAAACTCGCAGAATCGGAGCCCGGTCGTCTCGGCAGCCAGGGCATTCCGGTCTGGAGTGAGTTCGACGCCTGGGCCAACAGCGATGATCCGGATATCTCGCCGGAAGAGCGGGCCTGGCGCGAGTCTGTAGCGCGAGGAGCCAGGAACTTCCGCGAACGGATGTTCCTGATCAGCGACAGTGCCGGCATCACCACGCCGATCGGCTTCGGTAACCCGGTGCGTGATCGCTGCGCGTTCTGCCACAACATGAGCCAGATGGGCATGGACGTTGCCCCTGGTCAGGTTGATCTGGGCACGACCAACCTGCCGTTCGCCGATCCGCAGCCGCATCTGCCGCTGTTCAAGATTACCTGTAAGGCTGAACCGCATCCGCATTACGGACGCGAAATTTACACCTACGATCCGGGCTATGCACTGACCACTGGCCGCTGCGCCGACGTCGGACGCATCACGCTGCAGAGCCTGCGTGGTCTCTCGGCGCGGGCGCCCTATTTCTCGAACGGTTCTGCCAAGACGTTGCGCGAGGTTATCGAGTTCTACGATCGCCGCTACAACATCGGCTATACCGAGCAGGAGATCGAGGATCTGGTCAATCTGATGGAGGCGCTGTGATGCAAGGTCGTTTCTGGCGCTTCGTGGCCGCCGCAGTCCTGGTTAATGTCGCTGTCGCGGCTCCTGCCGAACAGCAGATTAAACCAGTGGTCGAGCAGGTAGGCGAGGAAGTACGCTTCATTACCTGTCCGATCTACCGCGACACGGATGCTGGCCGGAAGTCCGGCTGCTGGCTGGGTGACCGGCGTGAGACCGGCACCCGCTTCGATATCACTGGCTCGCCGACCAAGCCTGACTGGAACCATGCGGTGCTGGTAGAGGGCCGGGTTGTCGAAGGTGACACTCAGCAGTGTGGCGGGGTTCTGCTTGAACCGGTACGCGTGTCGGTGCTGCACGATCAGAACTGTACGCGTCACATGTTGCCGGCAGAGGGTTTCACCGGTCGCCGGTTCTCGTTGCCGACGCGCAATATCCGGCCGCTGTATGAGCCGCGTGAACTGCCGAAGCCGCCTTATCAGGAAAAAAGCTTCGATATTCCGTTCGATTTTGGTCGCGATTACATCGTGTACCAGCTGTCCGATTACTACATCGACAAGGCCGTCAAGTACGCGATCGACATCGATGCGAGCCGGGTCGAGATCACCGGTTACGCTGCCACGACACCGACTACCGTGTCGGGACAGACCCTACGGGAGCCGGCGGAGCTGGCTTTGCGCCGGGCCGAAGTCGCGCGCGAGTGGCTGCGACGGATGGGGTATCCGCTGGATCGGGTCAAGATCAGGGCCCAGACCAAAGCCAAGGTGAGCGACATGGAAGGTGCTGACGGACTCACTGAGCCGTCGCGGCGCCGGGTCACACTGCGCGTTATTCCCTGATAGCACAGAGCCTGGCCGGTCCCGCGTGCGGATCGGCCGGCACTGCTTCTGACGACTCCCCTGACAGGAATACAGATGCAAGGCGTAGTGGTGCGCGCGCTTTTGACCGTGATGGTCGTTACCATGGCGCTGGCCATGCCGGCTTACGCACGGGACTGGTGGGGCGCCGGTGAAGGCCGTGTCTTTCCGGCGGTAGCGGATTTTCCCAACGAACACGGCACCCTGCGCGTGCTGTTGCAGGATGGTCCGCTGGACACACGGGGACATCCGTTCTTTGAACCGCTGGGCCCGCATGGGCGCGCCTGTGTCACCTGTCATCAGCCAGCAGATGCGATGAGCCTGTCGCTGGCCTCGATACGCCAGCAATGGCAAACCGCTGGTGCCCGCGACCCGCTGTTTGCCCCGATCGACGGCGCCAACTGCCCGGATCTGCCACACGGCGAGCGCGATTCGCACTCGCTGCTGCTGGATCATGGGCTGTTCCGGATCGCCCGGCCCTGGCCACCGCGCGATCACGCCGGAAAGGCAATCAAGCCCGATTTCGACGTCGATGTGATACACGATCCGACCGGCTGCAATCTCAGCCCGCGCTGGGGCCTGCCATCGGACGATCCGCATGTCTCGGTCTACCGCCGCCCGCGTCCCGTTGCCAATCTCAAGTATGTTCTGGCGATGGGCTTTGCAATCGATGGCAAGCGCGGGCTGCCACTGCCGCTTGATCCTGACACTGGTAAGCCGGTGAGTGGCAATCTGATGGCCGATAGCCGGGTGCTCACGCTCAAAGCGCAGATGCACGACGCTGCGCGTTCCCACCTCGGCTTTTTCGAACGGCTGACGCCGGCGCAGATCGAACGCATCAACGATTTCGAGATGCGCGTGTTCACCGCCCAGCAGCAGAACCGGCTGGGTGACTCGCTCGATGCCGGAGGCGCTGAGGGTGGTCCGGCCAAGCTTGCGGATTCTGAACCCGGACGGCTTGGCAGTCAGGGGATCGGTGTATGGAGTGAGTTTGCGCCGTGGGAGCGCGCTGATGACAGCTCCGTGACCCCCGAGCGCCGTGCGCTGCGGGAGTCGATTGCACGAGGGGCGCGCAGTTTCCGGGAGCGGACCTTCCTGATTGCCGACAGTCGCGGTGTCAACTCGCCCATGGGCTTCGGCAACCCGATGCGGGATCGCTGCGCGCTCTGCCATAACATGAGCCAGATGGGCATGGACGTGGCGCCAGGTCAGGTCGATCTCGGCACCACGACGCAGCCGTTTGCCGATCAGCAGCCGCACCTGCCGCTGTTCCGGATTACCTGCAAAGGTGAACCGCACCCGCATTACGGCAGGGTGATCCACACCCACGATCCTGGTTATGCGCTGACCACAGGGCGCTGTGCCGATGTCGGTCGCATCACGCTGCAAAGCCTGCGCGGCCTGGCCGCGAGAGCGCCTTATTTCGTGAACGGCACGGCCAGCACGCTGCGCGAGGTGGTGGAGTATTACGACCGCCGCTACAGCATTGGCTATACCGAACAGGAGATTGAAGATCTCGTCAATCTGATGAGTGCGCTCTGAGTGTCACTGCGATGACTTTTGATCGCGGCTGAGGTCTAAGCGACCTGGATCGCTGCCGGTCGCATAATCCGGCGGCCGTGTTTTCACACTGCAGGGACCGCGCATGGAGCAGACCTCAGCCACTGACGCCGCTGACGAGCCGTCCGACGACGATCTCCCAGCAGAGCCGGAGCACAGCAGCACCTATGTACGCAGCACGGCCATGGTCACGCTGGCCGTGCTCGGTGTCATCGTGTTCATCGACTGGGCTCAGGCGGTGCTGCTGCCGCTGGTGCTTGCCATTCTGCTCAGCCAGTCGCTCGACCCGCTGCTCACCCCCTTCGACAAGATGCGTATTCCCCGACCGCTGAGCGCGGCGCTGGTCCTGCTCGCTGTGCTGGCCGGCATGGCTGCCGCCGTGGTCCCGTTGCAGACCGAGGCCCTGGCGTTACTGGAAAAAGTGCCGGCGGCGATCGAACGCCTTCAGCGCGACGGCGCCGGCCAGGCTCGCGAGCAGAGCGTCATGGCAAAGGCTCAGGAGGTGGCGCAGCAGATCAAGGAAATGGCCAGCGAGGGACAGGATGGCACGCCGCAGCAGCGCGACGCGGTGACACCTGTACGGCTGGTTGATCCACCGCTGGACATTAAGGAGTGGCTGCTGACCAGCTCCAGTCACGCGCTGATGATGGCAACACAGTTCATCTCGGTACTGTTTCTGGTTTATTTCATGCTGGCCATCGGTAATCTCTATCAGCGCAAGATTGTGCGGATGGCGGGACCCACCTTCGCCCGTCGGCGTGAGATGGTGGGTATCTTCCAGGATATCCACCTGCAGGTGCGCCGGTTCCTGTTCATCACCGTGGTGAGTGCGGTCTTTGTCGGTGTGCTGTCGTGGGGGGCGTTTGTACTGCTCGGATTCGAGCAGGCGGCGTTCTGGGGCACAGTAGCGGGCATTGCCAGTGCTATCCCTTATCTGGGGCCATTCCTGGTGTTGCTGGGGACGGGCGCAGCGGCGTTCATCCAGTTTGGCTCCATCGAAATGGCGGTGCTCATCGCCGGGGTTTCACTGCTGATCACCAGCATTCAGGGATATCTGCTGCTGCCGATGATGACCAGCCGGGTGGCCAGCATCAACATGGTGGCGACATTTGCCGGCCTGTTGTTCTGGGGCTGGATCTGGGGCCCGGTCGGACTGATCATCGCCACGCCGCTCATCATGATCATGAAATCGCTGTGCGATCACTCCGAGCCACTACAGCCGCTGGGGGAGCTGCTGGGCGAATAGTCAGCCGGTCTCCCGAGCCACGGCGAGCGGTGCGAAGCCCTGACAGACCGGCATCATTTCGAGGTGATTGATATTGATGTGCGGCGGCAGTGACGCGATCCACCAGACGGTATCCGCGATGTCGCGGGCCGTCAGCGGCTGGGTGCCGCGATAGACCGCTGCGGCGGCTTCGTCATCTCCGAGGCGCACGTTGGAAAACTCTGTGCCGCCGCACAGACCGGGCGCGATATTGGTGGCGCGCACCCCGGTACCGATCAGGTCGGCGCGCAGGTTGCGGGTGAACTGGTCTACGAAGGCCTTGGTTGCTCCGTACACGTTACCGCCCGGATAGGGGTAAGTGCCTGCCACCGAGCCGATATTGATGACGAGCCCGCGGCCCCGGTCGACCATCCCGGGCAGCAGGGCGTGGGTAATCGTCACCAGACCGGTGCAGTTGGTCTCGATCATGGTGTACCAGTCAGCCAGTGAGGCGCGCTGCGCCGGATCGAGTCCGAGTGCGAGCCCGGCATTGTTGACCAGCAGTTCGATCTCTCGCCATTGGGCTGGCAGCGACGCCAGCGCAGAGCTGATGCTCTCCGGCTGGCGCATATCCATTGTCAACGGTAAAAAATGGTCGCCGAACTCCTGATGCAGCGCCGTGAGGCGCTCGGTGCGGCGGCCGGTGCCGATCACGCGCCAGCGCTCTGCCACCAGGCGACGCGCGATGGCCTCACCAAACCCGGCTGTGGCGCCAGTGACTAATGCGAGCATGCGGTCCTCCCCAAAGTGCTGGCTGACGATGGCCGGCATTGTGGGCGATTCTGGCGCTGGGGTGAAGGTGTGTCGCTGCTGAGTGCCTGAACGGAGCCTGCGGTACCGGGTCGTAATTGCAGACACTCCTGGCGAGCTACCGACATGGCTGTCGTGGTCCGAATTCTCCTCGCATTGCTGCTCGTGGTGGTGCTGCTCCTCGCTGCGGGCGGGGTGACGCTGAGTCTGCTCGACTGGAATGCCCGGCGCGACCGGGTGGCTTCACTGGTCGAATACTTCACTGCCTGGCAGGTCGTCCGGCTGGGCGGCCTGCACGTGGCACTCTGGTCGCCACTCCGAATTGAGGTTACAGCCTTCGAGCTGCGGGAAACCTCCGAGCAGCCGGCACTGGCGATGGTCGAGGGTGACCGGGTTGCACTGGCTCTCAACCCCTCGTCGCTGCTGGGCCGCCTGCGCATCGAGGAACTCGAATTGCAGGGTGTTTCCGTGCTACTGCGCACGCCGGCCGAAGCGCCGGAACCGCCGGAAGAGACCGAGCTGCCATACATTGCGCGCGCCAGCGTCGAGGACCTGACTGTAACCTACACACCGCACACCGGGGAACCACTGCACGCGCATATCGCTGCGCTGAACCTGTCAGGTGCCGAGGCTGCAAAGCGACTGAGTCTGGCAGGTAACGGCGAGCTGCAGGAGCTGCCATTCGAGGTGGCGGGGCAGATTGGGCTCGACCCCGATGATGGCAGTGCACCGGTGCTGTTCGATCTGGAGCTCGATATCACCGGAGTCAGGGCGGAAATTGCCGGTGCGGCGGGCACCAGCCCGGCATTCGACATCGAAGTGGCAGTCAGCGAAGGCGACCCGGCCGTGATCGCAGCGGCATTCGGCGTGGAGCTGGGCGAAGTGCCGCCATATCGCCTGCGGGCCCGGATCGCGGAAAGTGCTGGCAAACTGCTGGTGCCGGAGTTCCAGAACGCGCTGGGCGAGAGTGATATCAGGGGTGAGGTGATGGTTGATACCGAGCGCGAGCAGCCGCTGATCCAGGCGCGGCTGGTTGCCGAGCGACTCCGCCATGCTGATCTGATGGCACTGCTGCCGCCAGCCGACGCAATCGGTGAGCAATCGGAAGCGCCAGAGTCGGCTGCTGACCCGCCGGCCAGGCCGCTGTTCAGCGACACGCCCTTTGATTTTGCACGCCTGCGCAGCGTCGATGCCGAGCTTGAACTGGCTGTCGAGGAGTATGTGGGCGGCAGCGCCGGTCGTGCGCTGCAACGTATCAAGCTGGAGGGACGCCTGGAACAGGGGCGGCTGGTAGTGAAGCCGTTCGAGGTCAGTGTTGCTGACGGCACACTGGGTACCTCGCTGCTGTTCGATGCAGCCGATGATCAGGTCGAGCTGCAGGCCGCTATTGCGGCGACGGGCATCGATCTGACCACACTGGTTGCGCCGTTTGTTGGCGCACTCGATGCAACGGAATTGATTCACGGGGAATTTTCCACCAAGGCTGAATTCAGAGCCACGGGCGCCTCGAGTCGGGAGCTGGTACGCAGCCTTAACGGTGGCGTTGTCCTGGCGATGGAGAGCGGCGCCATTACGCAGGCGTTAGTGGAGGCGGTCGGGCTGGACCTGCCGGAAGCGCTGGTCAAATGGTTCAGTGAAAAACCGCTCACCGACATCCAGTGTGCCATCGGCATCGTTGATATCGAGAGCGGAATTGTCAGCGTCGAGCAGATGCTGCTGGCCACCACCGACTCCAATGTGGTGGTTGAAGGGCAGCTGGATCTGCCGGCAGAGCAGATTGATCTCACGCTGCAGGCACACGCCAAGGATGTCAGTTTCGGCGCTGGCGACAACCCGATTCGTTTTACCGGTCCGCTCACCGATATGAATGTCGATCTGGTCTCTGGCCGTCTGGCAGCGTCACTGATCGGCTCTGCCGTGCTGGCGGTGGTCAATCCGCTGCTGAGCGTGCTGCCGCTGTTCGAGTCCGGCGAAACCGAAGGCAGCCGCTGCGATGAACTGGACGCCGAACTGCGCCGCATTGTGCGCGTCAGCGAGCAGCAGGCAGAGGAGAGTGCTGCTGGCGCGGAATCGGAGGCCGGTCAGCGATGAAACGAGCACAGGCCCGACAACAGGGATGGTTCTGCCTTGTGCCCTTTGCGGTGGCGCTGACACTGTTACTGAGTGGCTGTGCCTCTGTTCCCGATGAGGCTCAGACGGATCCCCGAGGAGCACCACCCAGCGGCAGATCCGAGCAGCAGCTCATTCGCGAGACGCTGGATCAGACAGTCAATATTCCGGAAGCCGATGTCAACGTGGACGTGCCGGAACAACCCGCTGACTGACTTTTGCAGCGGAGCCTGGAATGGCGCCCACCCCCGGGGTGGGCGCAGCAGCTTTCAGTAGTCGTAATTGAGTGTCAGGAACCACTCACGCGGACGGGCATAGCCAATCTCCGCGTAACCGCTGCTCGTGGTGAGCGATGAGTTGCCACCGACCGCATACTCTTCGTTGGTGGCATTGTTGAGACCGGCTGTCAGGCGCCATGCTTCGCTCGCCGGCTGCAGCGTGACTGAGACATTCACCACGGTGACAGAGTCATCCTGAGCAATCTCTTCAGTATTGTTGGCGTCGAAATAGGTTTTGGTCTGATAAGAAAGATCGACGCGCGGGTCGAGCCTCCAGCCGCCGGGGCCGGCGAAGCTGTAACCGATTCCGAGATTGGCCTGCCATTGCGGCGAAAACGGCAGTTCATTGCCAACCTCAACGCCAATCGCGGTCCCGGCAATGGTCCGAAGCGTGTCGATGCGCGTGTTGAGGTAACCGACGCCGGCATCAATCGTCCAGTCATCGACGGGCAGCCAGCTGGCCTCGATCTCGAAACCTTCGATGCTCGCTTCGCCGGCGTTAGCGAGATAGGGCGCGACGCCCACCCGGTAGCTGAATTGCAGATCGGTGTAGTCGGTGGTGAAGACAGCACCGTTCAGTGGCAGCGTGTTGCCGAGCAGGTCGAGCTTGAAACCGAATTCGATGGTCTCTGCCTCTTCCGGATTGAATTTCTGGAACTGTGACTGCTCCTGTGGCGTCTGTGGCCGGTTGAAGTGACTGTTCCAGCCGCCGCCCTTGAATCCTTCCGAATAACTGAGATACGTCATTACCGATGGGCTCCAGCGATATGTCACCGTGCCGGATACCGTGGTTGACTCAAATGTGTCTTCGTATTTACGCACCGGCAGATATTTCAGGGCAGGATTGGCGTAATCGAACTGATCAGGTGTGGAGCCTTTGGTGTCTTCGGTATAGCGGGCGCCCAGCGTGAGCGAGAGGTACTCGTTCAGGTCCACTGCGAAAAGAGCGCCCAGTTGCTGTTCTCCGTCAGGTTGTTGTCACTGTCGAATGCAATCCCGGAGGCGGCGTATTGAGAATTACCAGGACGACATCATCAACTTCCTCTTTATAATAATAGGCACCGATTACTCCCTGCCACGGACCGCTACTGTAAAGAAACTGGAGTTCCTGGCTGAGCTGTTCGCCGCTGCTGTCGTAATCGGTAACAAGAATGGTAAGTGGTGTATTGTCGGCATCGCGGACCCCAGTCCAGTCGAGTTTGCGGTAGGAACTGATCGACTTCAGGGTGACCGCTTCGCTGAAAGCGTATTGCAGGTGCAAGGCCACTCCCCAGTTTTCAGTTTTGCTTTCGAGCGGGGTGGTGCCGTAGTTTTTGTAGGGGCCTGTAGCCATAAAGTCGTTGGCGCAGCACAGGTCACGAATCATCGGCACTGCCGGAAGGGCGTTCCAGACGCCATTGAAGCCGGGGCACCCGGCCTCTGCGCTGGCAGCACGCATAAAGGTCTGGGTTTCGTCGGCTGCAGCAAAAACAAATGGAATGCCGTTCTCATCCTCGCTGGTGAAATCGGCTGAAATCCGCGCCATCAGCTTCTCGGTGGGCGTCCAGACCAGTTTGCCGGTCAGCGTCCAGGAGTTGGTGTCGCCGAGATCTTCACCCGTCAGGATGCGCTTCACATAACCATCCTGCTTGCGCAGACCCGCGGTGAAACGACTGCGTAACGTCTCGCTTATCGGCACATCGACTGCTGCAAAAACTTCCCGCAGATGGTCGCCTCCGATACCGAGGCGCAGGTTGCCCCCAAACTCGTCTCCCGGTTCAACGGTGGTCAGCAGAATCGCACCGCCGATCGTGTTTTTGCCGAACAGCGTGCCCTGCGGTCCACGCAGCACCTGAACGCTGGCAATATCGCGGAAATCCATCGAGCCACCGATCGACTGGCCCATGTAAACATCATCGATATAGAGCCCGACGCCTGGATCAACGGAAGAGGTTGGGTCGGTCTGGCCGATGCCGCGAATGAATATGGCGGAGGTGGAGTTGTTGCCAGCCAGTGTGGTCTGGTCGGTGGATTGCAGATTGGGGGTGATCTGATCCAGCGCATCGCTGCTGAAAATATGCCGCTTTTCCAGCGTCTGACTGGAAAAGGCACTGACGGAAATAGGTGTGTCCTGCAGACTCTCCTGAACCCGCCGGGCGGTGATGTGAACCTCTTCCAGCACCCGGGGCCCGCGTTCCTGCGCCACCGAAGCATCCGGCGTACCGGATGCGAGCAGGGCACCGAGCATCGCCAGCAGACCGCTATTCTTATTCACGCTCGACATCTCCTTCTGCCGGGTGACCGACCGGTCCTCAACGATGGCGAAGTCGCCTGTCTGGCTGATAACGACTCTCAGTCCCGATCCTTCGAGCAAGGTTTGCAGCGCCTCCTCGAAAGTGAACTCCCCGATGACGCGATTGGCCTGGCTGCGACGCGCCATCTCGTACGGGTACAGAATCTGCTGGTCAGCCTGCTGACCCAGCCGGTTGAGGGCCTGGTCGGCCCGAAGCGGGGGAAGGTCGAAGTAGTATCTGGGTTCGTCAGCGGTGGCGAGCATTGCATACATCAGCACAGCCAGCGCTGCGGCCGTCGACCGCAACCGTCCTATCCCCCTCGCGGAGGCGCCTTGTCCGGAAAAGCCGCCCCTGTCATATGGAGATCCCGAAGACAGGAATAACCCCCACTCAGCGACGATGAATGAGATGCAGCGGCGCCGGCCGCGGCTACATAGCAGGAACCGTGTCATCGGTCCGGGCCGACAACAGGATGAGTGTGTCGTCCTCCCGTGCGACGCGGACCGGGAAATTACTTTCCAGGGCGCGGAGAGTCGCGTCGATATCGCCGGCCTTGAAATAGCCGCCGATGCGCAGCGAGGCTACCTCACCCGCTACCACGATGCGCTTGTCTGTATAGCGCTCGATTTCAGCAGTCGCCTCGGCCAGCGTCTGCCCCTCGAACACCAGAAAACCTTGCTGCCAGGAGAGTTTGCGAGCGATCTCCGTGGGCGTCAGGGGGGCAGGGGGTTCGATGGCGCGGACATAACGCACGGTTTCTCCCTGACGCAGACGTATCTCCCGCGAGGCCAACTGTGCTGGCCGCTGTTGTTCCAAAGTGGCAACGTCGCTGGATGCCGGCTCCGTTGCAACGGCGACCTCGCCTTCCGTAACGGTGACATCCACCGCGTCGCCCGCCAGACGGACACTGAATTCGGTGCCAACTGCGCGAACCATGCCATTACCGGCAAAGACCACAAAGGGTCGCGTCGGATCCTCCGCGACGGCGAAATAGGCCTCTCCCTGCAACAATCGAACGGTGCGCTGCCGCGTGTCGAATACCAGCTCGACGTGGCTGTCGGTGTTGAGCGTCAGTGTGCTGTCGTCGGTTAGCGGCCAGCTCCGCTGTTCACCCACAACAGTCGTGTAGACAGTGGTCGCCGCGACGGATGCGATTGCCGGTGCTGGCACGACGGGATCGGACGCACCGGGCGTACCGATCCACCCGATGATGGCGACACAGGCCAGTGATAAGGAAAGCGCAAGCGCTGCTGCCCGGCCTCTGCGAGTCTGGCGCATGGCGTACTGCCCGTTGTCAGGCGGCGCAACGAGCGTGGGTGGTAGGCCCGCGAGAATAGCGCTGCTGCTGAACACGGACAGCAACTGCAACAGCGCCTCGCGATGGCGGCTGTCCGCTGCCAGCCACTGCCGTAGCTGGAGCGCTTCGTCAGCCGACAGGAGGTCGCCGTCGAGGCGCGCGAGCCACAGACTCGCTTCCTCTCGGGCGCGCGCACGATCCGGAAAGGTCAGCACATTATTCAAGGGTTGCACGACTCCCCGCCGTCACTGCAGGCGCTGCGCCGGACGATTTGTGGCGCGGGCCTGGCGTGCTCGCATTCGGCAGCGGATAGCCGCCGGCCTCCATCTGTTCGCCGCAGCGCAGCAGTGCCTTGGCAATGTGGCGTTCGACTGTTTTCACGCTGATCCCAAGCAGCTGAGCCAGCTCCTGGTGACTAAACCCATAGACCTTACGCAGCAGGTAGACGCGGCGGCACTGTTCAGGCAGCGATTCCAGCGCAGCCTGAAACAGCGCCAGCATGCGCTCCCCCTCGACTTCACTCTCGACGAAGGCGTCACAGGTTGCAAATTCTGCTGCGTCGAGCAGATCTCCTGCATGGTCGGTCAGGCGCGCGGCGAGACGGGCGCGCTCCTTCAGGGCGAGGTGGCGGGCAGTCGTGAAGAGATAGGCTTTCGGTGTCTCGATAGTACGCCGGGTCTGTGCTTCGATGGCGCGTGCGATGGTCTCTTGCAGCAGGTCTTCCGGGTCGGCTCTGCCCAGCACGCGTCGAATCAGACGGCTGATCGCGGCCCGATGCTCGAGAAATGTCCGCAGCAATGTTACTTGTTCTGTCTGCGCTGCCGACGATAATCCGTTATCAGTCGAGGAGCTCACGCCGGTTCTCGCAATTATTATGGCCGTGGCAGGGCAGCCTACTATAGCACCGCGCGGGCGGCCGGCGGCAAGCGAGATGGCTGGCAGCGCGACAGTGGCCCGGCGTTGTGAAACCGCACGGATCGTGTCAGCAGTCGGCCGCTACGCCACTGCCAATTCTGCAGCCGATCGACGACAGCATCTCGGCGGACATTTCCGCACTCGCCGCGCGGCGGTTGGGGACTGCCGCGACTGTTCCGTCCGGGGTCTGCGCGCCGACCACAAAGGAGAAGCTGTAGTAGGGTTCCTGCCCCATGCGCAGATCGGTCATTACAACCTCGCCGTTTTCATTGCGCACTCGGTAGAAACCACGGGTGAACCACTGTAGGCGGCGCACTGCCCAGCTCTCCTCGATATCCCGCAGCAGATGCGGTTTATTGGAGAAGTAGCGCAGCGAGATGTCGTCGTTATCGAACAGGGAATGAAAAATTTCGTAGTACCCATCCGTCGTCATTGCCACGCCGCGC